>REEQ01000093.1 GCA_007695005.1 Wenzhouxiangellaceae bacterium
CACCGGGCGACGATCAGCACTATCGACAACAAGTTGTACCTGAACTGCGGCGACTGGGTGGAAAGCTGTACCGCGCTGCTGGAACACCATGATGGCTCGATCGAGCTGGTGCATTTTTCGGATCGGGCGGAAAGCCTGGATGTGTTGGCGCCTGTGGTGGCGGAGCGGGCGGCGTAAGGGACGGGAAAAAAGGGAGAGGGAAGAAGGAAAAGGAAGTGCTTTGGTCGGTAGTCGACAAGGAGTAGTTTGCTGACTTGGTCGGGGGATGGTTGAAGAACGGTTTATATTAGTAGCACTTTGCCACGTAGCCGTTTTGCCATGTCTGATCAGGACCTAGACCAAAACCCCAATAAAGCCTGTCAGAAGTCGACCGAGTGCGTGCATGCCGGGGCCGTGGCGCAGCCGGCGGCGCTGGGAGTGAATACGCCGGTGGTGACCAGCTCGGCGTTTGATTACCGGGTCGATCATGTGCGCTATCCGCGCTATCACAACACCCTGAACCATGAAGTGGTGGCTGCCAGGGTGGCCGCGCTGGAGTCGGGCGAAGCCTCGCTGGTGACGGCCAGTGGCATGGGCGCGATCAGCGCGGTGTTTCTGGGGCTGATGAAGCCGGGTGACCATGCCATCTTGCTGGACGGTATCTACGGCGGCACCATTGATCTGGTCACCGGCCTGCTCGAGCCGATGGGCATGCGCTTTTCGACCTGGGACGGGGCGCCGGACTCGCTGCCGGGCCTGGTCGAGGAACACACCCGGCTGGTGCATGTAGAGTCGCCGACCAATCCGCTGATGGACATCGTCGATCTGGCTGCTGTGGCCAGGATCGCGCAGGCGCACAAGCTGATCAGCGTCGTTGACAATACTTTCGCCACGCCGCTGCTGCAACGGCCGCTGGAAATGGGGTTCGACCTGGTTGTGCATTCCGGCACCAAGTACCTGGCCGGGCACTCCGACCTGTTGTGCGGTGCCATTGTCGGCAACGGCGAGCTGATTGCGCGCCTCAAGCCGACCGTCATTCGTCTCGGCTCCAGCCTGAACGGCCGCGAGCTGTCTCTGCTGGAGCGATCAATGGCCACGCTGGCGGTGCGGGTGGAGCGCCAAAGCGCCAATGCCGGGGTGCTGGCCAGGCGCCTGGGCGAACACGGCGCGGTCGAGACCGTCTACTACCCGGGCCTGGCCGATCATCCCGATCATGACCTGGCCAAGGCCCAGATGAGTGATTTCGGGGCCATGTTGTCCTTCCGCCTGGCCGGCTCGGTCGATCCGGACAGGTTTCTGAATCGTCTCGCCCTGGTCCGCCCTGCCGTCAGTCTGGGCGGGGTCGAGACGACCATCTGCCAGCCAGCGCGAACCAGCCACGCCAAGGTCGCCGCCGAGATTCGTCAGCGCCTGAATATCAATGACCGCCTGATGCGCTTGTCGGTGGGGATAGAGGCGGCTGATGATCTTTGGCTGGACCTGGACCAGGCCTTGTCGGACACTTGAGCATGCGCCTGCCGCCCCACCTGCCGCTGACCCTGGCGCTGGGCCTGCTGGCCTGGGCCTTCTTGACCAGCCCGACCCTGACCGAGATCGCAGCCGGCATTGCCCTGTTCCTGTTCGGGATGATGTCGCTGGAGCAAGGCTTCAAGGCCTTTACCGGCGGCGCCCTGGAAACCGTGCTGCGTCGGTCTACCAATCGCTTGTGGAAGAGCCTGAGCTTTGGCGCCGTTGCGACCACCCTGACCCAATCCAGCTCGCTGGTCTCGGTAATCACGATTTCCTTTCTGTCGGCCGGGCTGATGACCCTGCCGCAGGGCATCGGGGTGATCTTCGGTGCCAACCTGGGCACCACTTCCGGTGCCTGGCTGATTGCCGGGCTGGGGCTGAAGATCAACGTCAGCGCCTATGCAATGCCGCTGCTGACCTTTGGCGTGATCCTGATTTTCAACAAGGCCAAGCCCCTGAAAGGCATGGGCTATGTGCTGGCCGGGATCGGCTTCCTTTTTCTTGGTATTCACTACATGAAGGAAGGCTTCGAGGCCTACCAGGACACCCTGGACTTGAGCCAGTTCGCCGTCGCCGGCCTTGCCGGGCTGCTGCTCTACACCTTGATCGGGATCATCGCCACGGTGATCATGCAGTCCAGCCATGCCACCCTGGTGCTGACCATTACCGCCCTGGCCGCCGGCCAGATTACCTATGAAAACGCGCTTGCCCTGTCGATCGGGGCCAACGTCGGCACCACCATCACCGCGCTGCTGGGCGCGGTCGGGGCCAACATCGAAGGCCGACGACTGGCCGGTGCGCACCTGATCTTCAACGTCGTGACCGGGGCGATCGCACTGAGCTTCATCCAGGTATTCCTGGTTGCGGTGGAAATCGGCAGCAGCTGGCTGGGCATACGCGACGACAACCACACCATGCGTCTGGCCCTGTTCCACACCCTGTTCAACTTGACCGGGATCATCGTCATGGTGCCGTTCATCCCGCGCCTGGTTCATCTGCTTGAAACACGATTGAAACCGAAGCCGGTCAAGCTGGACGCGGCGAAATACATCAACGACAACATGCTGGAAATGCCCGCCGCCGCCCTCGAAGCCAGCCGTCAGGAGCTGGTTCGCCTGTTTGGTCGGGTCTACAGCCTGTCGGCCCAGGTGTTGAACTACGAACCCGGCCAGCTGCGCAGAATCAGCGCTCGCGAGGCCTTCGACAGCATGCCTGAGCGCTTGCTCAACCCGGACGTCGACGAGCTTTACCAGCGCAAGGTCAAGCCGCTGCACGGGCTGATCCTCGATTACCTGGCGCGGGTGCCGGTTCAGGGCAAGCGTGCCCAGCAGCTGGTGATGCTTCGGGTTGCCAACCAGCAGCTGATCGAGGCCGTCAAGCACGCCAAGCACCTGCAGAAGAACCTGCTGCGCTATCTGAATGCGTCCAACCCCCACCTGCGCGACGAGTACCGCCAGCTGCGCAGCCGGCTGGGCTTCCTGCTGCACGAGTTGGACCGCCTTTCCAAACACCCGGAAGACATTGAAGATCTGGACGATCTGCTGCTGGTCGTGGATGATCTGGGCAATGATCTGGAACGGCACGATATCGTCAATAACGGCAGACTCGACGAACTGATCCGGCGGCGGCTGATCAGCGCCGAACAGGCGACTTCCTTGATGAACGACAACAGCTACGCCTACCGGATCGGCAAGAACCTGCTGGCAGTGGCCCGGGCAACTTTCTTGCCCTTTGTGCCAATGGACAGCGAACTGCACGACGAGCTTGCTCTGCAGCCGGAAGAGGTCAAGGCCATTGTTGGTGACATGGCTGCCCAGGCGCAAGGCAATGAGGAGAACCGGTCATGAGCAAGTCGCTGCTGGACAAGCTGAAGAAATTCATGTCTCGAGACTTCCGCGAGCAGCTCGAAAAGCGCGACAAGCTCAAGAAGATGATGTCGAAAATGCGCAAAAAGCAGAAGCAGCTCGAGGACGAACTTGCCCAGGAGTACGACCCCTTGCTGCAAGAGGAGTTGAGAACAAAGATCCGGCTGCTGGAAGAACAGCGTCGCAAGGGTCTGGACTTGCTGAAGGAACTGCGCGAAGCGCGCAAGGGGTA
>REEQ01000074.1 GCA_007695005.1 Wenzhouxiangellaceae bacterium
CGCACCGGCACAGTGGCTCTGAGTGTTACCTAATTTTCCGCGTGGACCACTAGCAATGTTTTGAAGGGAAGGGCGGCTCAAGATAAATCCGAGAACAACTACGAACAGCAGGCTGATACCCAGCAACACAGGCGGCGAGCTGCCGAGAGCCCAAAGCGTCAGCCAACTGGCGGCGATCAGCACACAGGCAATGAGCTTGGCGCGGACAGGAATCGCCCGGTGACGCTGCCAGGCGCGCAGGCTGGCCCCATAGCGCGGGTGCCGCAGCAACCGCCAGCGCAGGTGCGGAGACGACCGCCCGGCAGCGTAGAGCGCCAGCAGCAAAAACGGGGTGGTCGGCAGCAAAGGCACCACCACCCCCGCAGCACCCAGACCAACGCATCCGTAAGCCAGGCAAAGCCAGAGTCCTCGTCGTATTCTGCTGCCTGACCGTGTCAATGCAGGCGCTTCGATCATTAACATGCATTTATTTTACATCTTAATGGACCCAAGGTCACGTCCGCATGAAGAAAGGCGAGAACAGGGGTGCTTTCGTAACGCGGCAATCAAATAGATTGCCGCGTCAATAATGCCCGGCCGGAACGGCCGGGACCGCGCAGCGGAAGCCTACACGGACATGTGCCGCAAATGCCGTGCAACGAATACCGCAGGTACTTCCTTGCCCGGTTAAAAACAACCCGGCAGCCAAACAAGGTGGCGAGTTTAGGGCAGCAGGGTCTGGGCATGGCGCAGACCGGCAGCTCCTGTCGGTGCTGGGACAGCAGAAGCAGATCATGTGCTTGCGGCGATGTATTGCCGGCGAACGAAGCGCGCCGCCCATGGGCGAGTGCGAGAGTGCTCGGTTAATCGTTGGCGAAGCGGAAGACACCCATCATGAAGCGTCGGGTAACCGGCTGGGGCGCGTCGAGATCTGCCCATTTGTCGGCGGCAAAGGCGTCGAGTCGACGCATGGTTTCGGCGAGTACATCATCGGGCAGGACCCAGCTCTCTGCATCGTCGCGCGACCTGATGCCGTCGAGAACCTGGCGCGGGGTCAGTTTCGTTTGCCATTCCGCGCCAATCTGCTCACCCTGACCTTCAGGCTTTGCGCCAAGAGCGATGAGTGTTTTGAAGATGGCGGCGCCGCCGCTGGGCGGTGCAGCGGCCGTTGCGCCGGGTGGCATCATTTCTGTACCGACCTCAACAACGGTCTTGCGGAAGTAGTTTCTGATCATGCCGGAAAAAGACTCCGGATCAACCCAGTCACGGCCCAGAACCAGGGTACCGCCAGGGCGCACCAGGCGACTGACCTGCTTCAGTACGCCTGCCCAGTCGGAAACCAGATGCAGTACATGAATGGCCATGGCGCCATCAAACACGCCTTCGCGAAAGGGCAGGGCCGTGATATCACCCTGGGCAAGATCAATATTGTCCAGACCGTCACTCTTCAGGCGCTGCGACAAGGCAGCAAGCATATGCGCGGATGAGTCGATGCCAACGACTCGACAGCCGGCTGCGGCCACGGGCAAAGCAATTCTTCCCGTGCCAACGCCCAGCTCCAGGACGGCTGCATTGGCGCTCATGGTATCGGCGATTGCCGTGCCGATTTCCACCGACACTGCTGGCGGGTGGCCCCTGAGTGCATCGTACTGCACCGCTACGCGTGTATCGAAACGATAGTCCAGTTCAGATTGCTTGTTCATTAGTGATCTTTTGCAGGGCAGGTGGAGGCCATACCTGCCCTTGCCGTATGGTCCGGGCTTTCGATACCTGTGTTCAGGCGCTTGCGGTACTGCCAGCGGGTAAGGGCGAGCGCCCAGGGGAGGCCGCCTCGGCGGGTCTGCTGGCGCTCTCGGCAAATTTGCGGATACTGATCCGGTACACAATGTAGCCGGCAACGAGTAGTCCAGCCGCTTCCAAAAGGAAGATGCCCGTATAGGCATACTTGGGGGCCATCAGCCCGCTGCCAATCAGAGTGGTGTGCAAGGTGCCACTGCCGACCGAAGACATGCCCATGCCCATGGCCTGTGCCGTGCCCCATAGGCCCATGTATAGCCCGGTTGCATTGGCAACGGTCATTTCCATCATCAAGGCCAGTGCACCTACATTGAACACGCCAATGAAGATTCCCATGCCGAACAGACTCGGCTTCAGCAGCGCCTGAATTTCGAGCATGGAAGATGCCCCCAGCATGACAAAGCCGGCGGCTGCGCCGATCAGGCCGAAGATGGCCAGGCTCTTTCTGGAAATCTTGAAGGCATAGCTCAATATGCCGGTCAGCACCATGCCGAGCAAGATGCCGCCGCCCCAAAAGCGCTGCAGGGTGGAGGTCTCTGCAATCGTCATGGCAAAGACCTCAGCACCGAACACTTCGATGATGTTCTCCTGCAGGAAGATGGAAAAGATGGCAATGAAGATAAAAGCAAAGAATGCGCGTGTGTTGGGGTTTTGCTGCAGCAACTTGTAGGCCGATACCAGTGGGTTGCCTGGCGGAGCCAGCGCTCTCGTTTTTCCTGGTTTCTCAGCAAATCAGCGATCCATTCCCTACCCGCAGTCGGCGCAAGACGGCTTACAACGCCATTTATGGCAGCCTCAAGTGGCAGATTACCGATGCAGTCCGGGTCGGCGTAGAGGCGCGTTACAACCGCGATCGGATTACCTACGAAATTTCCGGCTGGACGCGACAGGATACGTCCCTGCTTGGTCTTGAGCCGGTTTGCCTGCCCGGGATTCCGCAGGGCGCGACCTTCCAGGGTGTGCCCGGACCCAATGTGCCGCCCCCGGGCACGGTCCAGGCCTGCCCACGCTCGGAAAGCGAGACTTACAAAGAGTGGACGCCACGCCTGACCGTGGACTGGCGCATCAACGACAGCATCATGCTCTACGGCAACATTGCTCGTGGTTTCAAGCCTGGCGGCTTCAACGTCAACGAAACCGTTGGATTTGAAGGCCAGGGCTATCGCCCGGAGTTCCTGGATGCCTACGAGATCGGCTTCAAGACCTTCTGGCCGGATCAGCGTCTGAGGGTGGACGGCGCGATATTCTTCAACGACTACACTGACCAGCAGATTGGCATTCAGCGCAACCAGCCCGGCGCCGGGGGTACGGTGGTTGCTGTGCCCGGCATCGTCAACGCGGCTGCCGTCGAATCGCGCGGTTTTGAAATCACGGCCAGCTGGTTGCCGGTCCGCCGCCTCAATCTGACTGCGGCCTATGCCTATACCGATGCGACTTTCAAGAACTACGTCCAGGGCCCTGCGCCAACGGCCGGTCCGGATGCGTTCGCGGTTTGCGGCGTGCCGGAAGGACAGACCTCCTCGCCACAGTTGCGCACCGAAGCTGGCAATGTGTGTGCGGACTTCTCCGGCAACCGGGTAGCCAAGAATCCCAAACACGCGTTCAACTTCGGCGCGCTCTACCGGGCACCGCTGGGTGGGCGCGGCGACACCTGGTTCATAGAGCTGAATGGCCAGTATCGGTCGAAGCGCTATCTGGACGAAGCCAACTTGTCCTGGATGCCGAGCTACACGAACCTGGATTTGCAAGTTGGTCTGGAGTTTGATCGTTTCAGCATCATCGGTTTTGTGACCAATCTGACCGATGACGATACGATTCGTAGCGCCCAGCGCAACGTTGATCCTGGCCGGCCGGAAGGCTTCGCGCCGGGTCGGGCCGTGGTGGCCTACCTGCCTGATCCGCGCGTGGCCGGTGTCCGAGTGATCTACCGTTTCGGTTCGCCCTGAGCCTGGGCTGCAGCTTGGTGCCTCGGCAATCCGTTGGATTGCCGAGGCGATCGTTCATATATCCAACCGTCTTCGCGGCTGCATGGTAAGATTCAGCCCATGTTGCAATCTGTCCGCCATCGCATTTTGTTTTTCGCCACCCTGGTTCTGCTGATCCAGGTGGCGATGCCGTGGCACATGCTGCACATGCAGGCAGTAGCCGCTCAGGCGGATGCCTCATCGATCGAGTCTCCTGAATATCTGCCCGATGCCGCCGTGGCACACCAGCATGTCGGCTCGCATTGCCATCCGCCGGCTGCGATGGGCGATGAGCCTGGACACATTGCCGGCTTTTGTGAATGGCTTTGTGCGCAGGGGCAGACTGCACCTTTCCTCGACAGTTTCCTTGTACGCGGCATCCGTCCATCCGATGCCTTGCCGCAAGTCATATTCGGCAGCGATCAGCTTCCTGACTCGGTCCCCACGCCCCCTCCAATCGCCTGACTTCATGTCCTGATTTCGACCGCCACCGGCCCTGGCTGTGTGGTGCCGATAATTCCTGCATGGAGTTTTTCAATGAATGTTTTACGCATGGGCGTGGCGTTGGCCGTGCTCTGTTGCTGGTGGTCAGCGCCATCTGAGGCCCGCCCGATCACCTATACCGGTGGCCAGGTGCTGGTCGCCGAGGCCCAGGCCGACCAGTGGCAGGCTCGCTATACCTACTCGCACAGTTTCCGGCATTCGACTTCCGTGGGCTATGTCCGCATGGAGGAGCTGCGCAATACCGGGCAGCTCGAACTGGGCTATGTGCGTGCCGCCTGGCTGGCCCGGCGCTGGAACCAGCCAACCAGCCAGGGCAATCTGTTTGTCTGGGGCGGGTTGGGTTACGCCAGTACGGACCTTGGGTCAGGTATTGGTCGTCACGTCGGTTTTCAGGCCGACTGGGAAACGCGACGCGTCTATACCGCTGCGGTCAGCGAGCTGCACGACGGCTCCGGCTGGCGTCATCGCAATGACACGGTGTCGCTGGGGGTGGCCCCGTTCGAGCATGATTTCGAACGCACCGCCGTCTGGCTGGTGGGCAAGGGTATGCGTACCACCGGCATGATCGACGACAAGCCCAAGGCCGCCCTGGTACTGCGCCTGTTCAATCCCAGCTGGTGGCTGGAAGCCGGCGTTGACAGCAACGGCAAGCCGCTCGCCTTTTTCATGATCAATCTTTGAATCTATCAATTTCCGGAGATATTCCAATGAACAAGCTATTCCAAATCCTTGGTGTTTTTTCCCTGTTGCTCCTGCTGGCCGCACCCACGGGCGCTGTCGCTGTTGATGAGGCTACCGAAAGCGTTCGGGTCGAAGTCAACGGACTGGTCTGCGCTTTCTGTGCGCGCGGTATTCGCAACACCTTCAACCGCGAAGCGGCCACCGCCGATGTCTTGGTCAGCCTGGAAAACCGTCTGGTTGCGGTGGAGTTCAAGCCGGGCATGAGCTTGAGCGACGATGAAATCACCAAGCGTCTGGTTGATTCTGGCTACAACGTGGTCAGTATCGAGCGCACCAGCGAAACGGTGGCTGCCATCCGCTCCAGCCTGGATTGATGGGCGCCGAGGAGGTTACCGACCGGCAAGGCCTGTGGGGCGCCTTTGGCGCCTTGCTGGCCAGTGCCGGCACCCTGGTCTGCTGCGTGCTACCGGCGGTGATGGTCAGCATTGGCGCCGGGGCGGCGCTGGCCGGCCTGGTCAGCGCCGTGCCGCAGCTGATCTGGCTGTCCGAACGCAAGCTGCTGGTGTTTGGTGTGGCCGCCGCGGTTCTGGCGCTGTCAGGCTGGCTGCTGTGGCGGGCCCGCTACGCACCTTGCCCGACAGACCCGGCGCTGGCTGCATCGTGCATGCGCTTGCGGCGCTGGTCGCAGCGGCTCTACATCGTTGCCGTGGTGCTGACCGCGGCCGGGGCGGTGTTCGCGTTTGGGTTCGCTTGAGGCGGGCGGGAATCTTTGTCAGGCCGCATAGTCAAACGACAGGGTGTATGCCTTGAATAACTGACTCCGGGGATTGCGTGACGCGAGTTCTGCTGCTGCTACTCACGATTGTGACAGGCCTCGCCGGCATCGCGCCGGCGTTGGCCGATTCAGAGCTGCGTGAGCGACTGCGCCACCGTGTAGAGAGCCTGCCGCCGGGTGAATTGATTGCAGCGGGGCAACTGCTGCAGGCGGCCGAGCCGCTATCGATACTGTATGAAGGTCGTGGCTGGCAACCGATCTGGTTCGATGATCGCGGCGCACCGACCCCGCTCCAGGCACAGCTGTTTGCGGCCATAGACCTGGCCTACCGGCATGGTCTGGTGCCGGCGCATTATCATCGCTCGACTCTGGCAGACTTGCTGCAGGCGGTGAACGGGGTAGCGCCGGCGGCGGTTGATCGCCGGGTCATGACGGATATCGAGCTGTTGGCCAGCGACGCCCTCATCAGCCTGTCGTACCACTTGCTCCATGGCCGGGTTGACCCGGAAACCATTGACCCGGGCTGGATGATCCAGCGGCCGGTGCCGGACCTGTTCGAACGGCTTGCCGGGGCTGGTCAGGACGGTCCGGTTGATCTGGTCGCCCTGATCGACGGGCTGGCCCCGGCGCACCCGGACTATCGGGCGCTGGTCCGGCGTCTGGCTTTTCAACGCTCCTTGAACCTGGCCAACAGCCGGGAGGCAATCCCGGCCGGGCCGCTGTTGCGGCCGGGCGAGCGCGATCCGCGGGTCCCTGCAATCCGCCAGCGTCTGATGGAACTGGGCGACTTCAGGGGCTCGGAGCCGGATGCCAAGCTGGACCCGGAGTCCTTTGATACCGAACTGCAGGCTGCGGTGATGGTTTTTCAGCGCCGTCATGGTTTGACGGAAGATGGCGTGGTCGGTCCGCGCACCCTGGCCGAGTTGAACACCCAGCCCATGCAGCGCATCGAGCAGCTGCGGGCCAACCTCGAGCGCTGGCGCTGGCTGCCGCGCGAGCTGGGGGACGAATACATCCTGGTCAATATCGCCGGTTTCGACATGGTGGTGCACTCGGACGGCGAGCGGGTGATGACCCAGCGCGTGGTCGTCGGCACGCCGTTTCGGCGCACGCCGGTGTTCACCGGCCGTATGACCTACCTGGTTCTGAACCCTTCCTGGGAAGTGCCGCACAGGTTGGCGGTGCAGGATCAGCTGCCGCGCATCCGTGCCGATCTGGGGTACCTTGATCGCATGGGATTTTCCGTGCTTCAGGGCTGGGGTGCGGACGAGCGTCGTATCGATCCCGCTGACATCGATTGGCAAAGCCTCTCGCGCAGCCATTTCCCCTATCGCCTGCGCCAGGCCCCGGGCCCTGAAAACGCCTTGGGCCGGGTCAAGTTCATGTTCCCGAACAGGCACAACGTATACCTGCACGACACCCCGTCTCGCGGCCTGTTTGCCCGTGACGAGCGCGCCTTCAGCTCCGGCTGCATTCGCGTCGAGGACCCGGATCGCCTGACCCGCTGGCTACTGACCGAGCGCGCCCCGGTACTGGCGCCTGAGCGCATCAACGCAATTCTGGAAAGCGGCCATGAGACCACCGTGCGCCTGGACCGTGCCTTGCCGGTGCACCTGCTGTACTGGACGGCCTGGATCGATGGCGATGGCCAGGTCCAGTACCGGCGTGATATCTACCAGCGCGACCAGGCCCTGGTCGAGGCCCTGAATAGCCCGAATTCCCCCAACGAAGGAAGCTGAACGCTTGAACAGGTTGATCCTGCTAGTGGCAGCGCTGCTGCTGACTATCCCCTTTACCCCCAATCTGAGCGCCGGTTTTGAAGACGGCCGCCTGGATTACACCGTTCAATTCAATGGCAAGCGTGTCGACTGGCACAGCTTCGCCTTTTTCGTCATGCCCGGCGAAATCACACCGCTGCGGGTGCTGGGTCAGCCCGACGCGGAGGTGACGGTTACAGCGACAGGTGGCGAACTTTCGCTGATTGGCGACAGGCGCTGGCAGTGGCAGGCACCGGATGAGCCGGGGTTGTATCCGATCACGATTCAGCCGGCCGACGGCCGGCCGATGACCCTGAACGTGCTGACCAAGGTGCCGAGCAGCGAGGTCGAGGACGGCTGGCTCGGCGAGTACCGCATCGGTGAGTACCCCGTCAAGCCGCTGCGCGGCAACCCGATCTACCTGCCGCCGCCGGGCAAGATCGAAGTCTGGCCCGAGATGATGGAGCTGCCGGTTTCACCAAACTTCACCCTGGGCCAGTTTCTGTGCAAGCAGCAGCCTGACCACTGGCCCAAATACCTGGTGCTGCGCGAGGCCTTGGTCGCCAAGCTGGAAATCATCCTGGCCGAGGTCAACCGCCGTGGTATTCACACCGACAGTTTTGTCATCATGAGCGGTCACCGCACGCCCTGGTACAACCAGGCCATCGGCAACGGGCGCTTTTCCCGTCATGTCTGGGGCGGGGCGGCCGATATCTTCATCGACACCAATGGCGATGGCCGCATGGATGATCTCAACGGCGATGGCCGGATCGACATGCGCGATGCCCAGATCCTGCTCGACATCATCGAAGACCTGTACGAAACCCGCAAGCATCAGCGACTGCATGGCGGCCTGGGCCTGTATGGCCCGCGGCCCCATCGCGGCCCCTTTGTCCATGTCGATGCGCGCGGCCATGAAGCCCGCTGGACGGTGCCCTGACGGCTGCTGCCTCAGCGGCGCCGAAGCCCACGATCTGCTGCCTGATTGCCGCCGATATGAAAGAATGTCGACACAGACTCGGGAGATCGCGTGAAGCAAGGCAGCCATCAAGCGGGACAGGTGCCCACCGGCCTGGCCATCGTTCAGTCCAACTCGCCCGAACAGCTGCGTGATCTGCTGGTCGAGCACCTGCGCGGCCAGCCGCTGGCGCCGCTGGAGCAGGAACGCATTCTGACCCAGAGCAACGGCATCGGGCGCTGGCTGCAGCTCGCCCTGGCGCGCGACGTGGAACGCGCCGGTCTGGGGGTTGCCGCCTCCACCGTTTTTGAACTCCCTGCCCGGTTCTTCTGGCAGCTCTATGGCACGGTGCTTGGGGAAGCGGCACTGCCCGAGCAGTCTCTGTTCGACGCCGGCCCGCTGCGCTGGCAGTTGTACGGCCTGTTGCCAAAGCTTGCCGATGAGGCGGTCTTTCTTCCGCTGGCCCATTACCTGGCAGGTAGCGGCGACGCTGCCCGCCGCCGCTGGCAGCTGGCCGGCGAGCTGGCCGAGCTCTTCGAGCAGTACCAGATCTACCGCGCTGACTGGCTGGCCGACTGGGAGCAGGGCAGAGACCAGCTGCGCGACGCGCGCGGACAGGCTCGTGTCATCGCTGCGCGCCACGCCTGGCAGCCGGCGCTGTGGCGATGCCTGCTGGCCGCGCTGCCCGAGGCAAACCGTTCGCAGTCGCGTGCCCATCTGCACCAGGCTTTTATCGAGCGCCTACAGCAGGCCACCGAGGCCGGCGAGAACATCCCCGGCCTGCCACGCCGGGTGGTGGTGTTCGGAATCAGCTCACTGCCGGCACAGATGGTCGATGCCCTTGCCGCGCTGGCCGAACACAGCCAGGTGCTGATCTGCCTGAACAATCCCTGCCGCCACTACTGGGCTGAGCTGATCGAAGGTCGCGACCTGCTGCGCAGCCGTCCGGGCAAGCGTTTGAACCACCGGCCTGACTGGCCAGCCCAGCTTGATCAGGACCAGCTGCACGAGTTTGCCAACCCGCTGCTGGCCGCCTGGGGTCGCCAGGGCAGGGACTTCTTTGCCTTGCTCGATCACTACGACCAGCCCGAGCGCTACCGCGGCTGGTTCGAGCGCATCGACCTGTTCGAGGACCTGGCCGACACGAACAACACCAGCCTGCTGGCCCAGGTGCAGCAAGGCATACTCGACCTGGAACCGCGTCAGACCGACCCGTCCCGGCGCCGCCCGGTTGACCTGGCTGCCGACAACAGCCTGCGCTTCCACGCCGCCCACAGCCGCCAGCGCGAGCTGGAAATTCTGCATGACCAGCTGCTGGCCGCGCTCGAGGCCGACCCAGCGCTGCAGCCGCGCGACATCATCGTCATGGTGCCGGACATCGACGCCTACGCACCGCATATCGATGCCGTATTCGGCGCCAGGCTGCGGGCCGACGAAGACAGCGGCCATGGCGATCCGCGCGCCATCCCCTTCAGCATTGCCGATCGCCGCGAGCGCCTGGTCTCGCCAACCCTCAAGGCCTTCGGCATGCTGCTGGACCTGCCCCGGCTGCGCCTGAGCGTCACTGAGGTGATTGACCTGCTCAACGTGCCGGCCGTGCAACGGCGTTTCGGTATCGACCCGGATCAGATTGACCGGCTTTCTGGCTGGCTGACCCAGGCCGGCGTGCGCTGGGGCCTGGACGGTGAGCACCGTGCCAGCCTGGGGCTGGATCGGGAATTCCAGGCTTTCAGCTGGCTGTTCGGCCTCAAGCGCATGCTGCTGGGCTATGCCGCCGGCGACAGCGAGCCGTTCGACGACATTCTGCCCTACGATGAAGTGGCTGGCAGTGATGCCGACCTGGCCGGACGGCTGGCCGAACTGATCGATCGCCTGCATCAGCATTGGAGAGTGCTCAGCCAGGACCACCAGCCGGCGCAGTGGATCAGCTGTCTGCGCCAGCTGCTGGACGACTGCCTGGACTTCGGCGACGAGACCGACGAGCTCGCCGCCGTGCGCCTCGACCAGGCCCTGGACGAACTCGACCAGGCTGCCGCCCTGGCCGGGCTGAGTGAGCCGCTGCCGCTGGAAGTGATTCGCGACGCCCTGATCCAGGCGCTGGATCAGGGCCATGTGTCCCATCGCTTCCTGGCCGGCAAGGTCAATTTCTCCACCCTGATGCCAATGCGCGCCATTCCCTTCAAGATGGTCTGCCTGCTGGGCATGAACGATGGCGACTACCCGCGCACTCGCAAGCCGGCCGATTTCGATCTGATGGCCGAAGCCGCACTGCATCGGCCCGGCGACCGCTCGCGCCGCGAGGATGATCGCTACCTGTTTCTCGAAGCCCTGCTGGCGGCCCGGCAGCGACTGTATCTGAGCTGGGTTGGCCGCAGCATCCACAACGACGAACAGCAGCCGCCCTCGGTGCTGGTCGGGCAGCTGCGCGACCACCTGGCCGCCGGCTGGTGCTTGCACGAGCATGCCGACGACAAGACCGACGCCGGCCAGGCGCTGCTGGAAGCCCTGACCACCTGGCACCCGCTGCAGCCGTTCAGTCCGGCCTACTTCGGCAGCGATCCGGCCCTGTTTACCTATGCCAGTGAATGGCGACTCGCCCATCGTGACCCGGCCGGGGACCAGCCCGCCGCCATCTCGGTACCGCTTGCGCCCTGGCCGCTGGACGGCCCGCTGACCGTCGCTCCCCTGGCCGACTTCCTGCGCCAGCCGCTGGCCCATTTCACCCGCCAGCGGCTGGGTGCGCGGCTGGATCTGGACGATCAGGGCCTGGTCGACAGCGAGCCGTTCAGCGTCGACGGCCTGGGCCAATGGGCACTGAACGAGAGCCTGCTGACCACCTTGCTGGACCAGCCAGAAATCGATGACCGGGAGCCCGGACTGCGGCGTTTTGCCCGGCACCAGCGGCTGGCCGGTGTGCTGCCGCTGGGGGATGCCGGCGAGCAGGCCCTGAGCACGGCGCGCGAGACCGCCCTGCCGATACTTGAACAATGGCAACTGGCCCGCCAGCGCTGGCCGGTGCCGGTCAAGCCCGGCCCGGTGCGGCTGGATCTGGGGCACTTGGCCGATGGCCAGGCCATCGTCATCGAGCAATGGTTGCCCGAGCTGTGCCGCGCTGAATCCGGCGAGCTGGCCCTGCTCAGCGCCAGCGCCACGCGTCTGGCCGAGAAGGGCTCCAAACAGGGGCCACGCTGGGACAAACTGGTGCGCTACTGGCCGCAACACCTGCTGATCAACGCTGCCGGATTCGCGGCCTGCACCGTGATAGCGCATAGCCAGGGCTTGTTCCAGTGGCCGGCGATGGCGCCCGAGCAGGCGCGTCAAGACCTGCTTGCGCTGGTCGGGCACTGGCAGACCGGGCTGTGTCGACCGCTACCGGTGGCGGTCACCGCTGCTACGGCCTTCGTCGCCAGGCGCCTGGTCGACGAGGACCACAAGGCCCTGAATGCCGCCCGCACGATCTTCGACGGCAGTGACTGGTCCAGTAGTGAGGCCGGCGCCAACCCGGCCGTGGCCCGCTGGTATGCCAACGCCGATGCCCTGTTCGCCGCCGGCGGGCCGGGCGATGACTTCGCCTACTGGGCCGAAGCCCTGTACGGCCCGCCGATTCGCCATTTTCTTCACGCGCAAGGGGGTGAGGTTTGAGCCAGCCGAACCTGATCCAGAGCTTGCCGCTGCACGGCCGCCGGCTGATCGAGGCCAGCGCCGGCACCGGCAAGACCTACACCCTGGCCGGCCTGTACCTGCGTCTGGTGCTGGGGGTCGACTGCCCGGCGCGGATGCCGCCGGACATCCTGGTGCTCACCTTCACCCGCGCGGCCACCCGCGAGCTGCGCGACCGCATCCGCAGCCGGCTGGTCGAGGCCGCCCAAGCCTTTCGCCAGGGTCACAGCAAGGATGACAACCTGCAATGGCTGGTCGACTACTTCCCGCCGCAGCGGCTGCCTGCCTGCGCGCGCCTGCTCGATGTCGCCGCCGGCTGGATGGACGAGGCGGCCATTCATACCATCCATGCCTGGTGCCAGACCATGCTGCGCCAGCACGCCTTCGACTCCGGCAGCCTGTTCGACCAGGACGTGGATGCCCCGGACCCGCTGCTGGCCCAGCATGCCGTGGCCGACTACTGGCGTCGCTGGTGGTATCGAGACCACCCTTACCGCCGCCACCTCGCCCAATGGGTGGGCAGTTTCGATGAATTCAGCCGCCAGCTGCACGCGCTGCGCCGCAGTGCCGCCACCCTGGTCGCGGCCGGCGAGCCGATTGAACCGATTTCGCCCGGCGATTTCATGGAGGAGCGGCGCGGCCTGGAGCAGGGGCCGGGTCAAGTCGTGGCCGAGCTGCTGCAGGCCTGGAGCGAGCAGGGCGATGAGGTCGCCGAATGCCTGCTGATCGCACTCGATCAAGGCCATTTCTATGCCGACTCGAAAAGCGGCGTACCTGCAACCAAGGCCGCTATCCGCCGCCTGCTGGAAGAGATCCCGGCCTGGCAGCCCGGTCAGCCCTTTCCCGCCGACCTGGATCAGCTGCTGCCCAGCCATCTCCAGGCCATGTGCAAGAAAAACAAAGCCCCCGCCCACCCCTGGCTGGAGCAACTGGAAGCGGCCTGGGCGCAAATGGGCGGTTACCTGGACCGTCGCGCCGGCCTGTGGCAGCACGCCGTCGACAGCGTCAATGCCCTGCTTGAAAACGAAAAGCAGCGCGCCAACGCGCTGGACTTCGATGATCTGCTGATTCAGCTCGACGAGGCGCTCAGCGGCCCCGGCGGCGATGCTCTTCGCCAGACTCTGCTGGCCCAGTATCCCATTGCCCTGGTCGATGAGTTTCAGGATACCGACCCGGTTCAGTTCCGGATTTTCCGCCGCGTCTGGGGAGCGGCAGCAGACGATGACCCGTCCAGGGGCCTGTTCCTGATCGGCGATCCCAAGCAGTCGATTTACAGCTTCCGCGGCGCCGATATTCACGCCTACCTGGAAGCCCGCGACAGCACCGACAGCCGCCACAGCCTGGGCCGCAATTTCCGCTCAAGCACGGCCATGGTCGATGCCGTCAACGCCTTGTTCGAGGCCGGTGACCAGCATCCCCAGGGTGCCTTTGCCTTCGCCCAGCCCGGCCAGCCCAGCGCGTTGCCTTTTGAGCGAGTAGAGGCCGAGGGTCGCAAGGAAACGCTGATCATCAACGGCCGGCCGGCTATCCCCATGACGATGTGGTATCACCCGGAAGGCGAGAGCGGCAACAACCTGGGCCTGGGCGATTACCGCGCCGTGATGGCCGAACAAGCCGCCGAAACCATCGCCGATCTGCTCCGCCAGGCCGAGCAGGGCCAGGCTGTTTTCGAAGTCGAGGACGGGCCAGCCCGACCGCTGCGCCCGGCCGATATTGCCGTACTGGTGCGCAAGACCTCTCAGGCCAATCTGGTACTGCGCGCCTTGCGCAGGCGCGGCGTGGCCGCCGTGTACCTGTCTGATCGCGAATCCATTTTCGACAGCGACCAGGCCCGCGAACTGTGTCTGGTGCTCAAGGGCATTGCCGAGCCGGGCGATGAGCTGAGCCTGCGCACCGCCCTGGCCACCCGATTGTTCGGCCTGAGTCCGGCCGAGCTGGATGCACTCAACCAGGACGAGCAGCTGATCGAAGCGGCCTTTGAGCGCTTTGCTGGCCTGCTGGCGCTGTGGCGGCAGAAAGGCGTGCTGGCCATGGTTCAGCGCCTGCTGGATCTCTACCAGCTGCCGGCGCGCCTGCTGGCCGATGCCGGGCAGGGCGAGCGTGCGCTGACCAACCTGCTGCACCTGGCCGAGCTGCTGCAAGGCGAAAGCCAGGCCCTGGACGGCGAGCAGGCCCTGATCCAGTGGTTGGCTGAACAGGTGCAGCTGGACCAGCGCGGCCAGGATGATGAACAGCAGCTGCGCCTGGAAAGTGATGCCGAGCTGGTCCGGGTGGTGACCTGCCACGCCGCCAAAGGCCTGGAATATCCGCTGGTGCTGGTGCCCTTTGTCTGCGACTACCGCGAGGCCAAAGCCGACGGGCCGCTGGGCTACCACGACGGCCACCGGCCGGTGCTGGATCTGGACCCTGATGCCGAAGCACTTGCCCGGCACCAGCTCGAAAGCCTGCAGGAAGAGCTGCGCCTGTTCTACGTAGCTGTTACCCGGGCCCGCCACGCCTGCTGGCTGGGCGTGGCCCCGGTCAGAAGCGGCAACGCCAGAAAGCAGCCGCCGGCCCTGGAGCGCTATCCATTCGGCCACCTGCTGCTGGGCCTGGCCGATGAGCTCGGCAAGCCGCCGCCGATGAGCGAGCTGCTCGATGCCCTGCAGTGCCGCGCCCCCGATCTGATCAAACGCATCGACCTAAGTTCGAGTGTTTCGACCACCCGGCTGCCGGCGGCTGCTGCCCGGGCGCTGGCACCTGCGCGGCAATATCAGGGACACCCGCGCCAGCCCTGGTGGATTGCCAGCTATTCTGCGCTGAAGCAGGTCGGTGCCGTGCCCGGCGAAGACCAGGCCGCCGATGCCGCGGAAAACGCCGCCGAGGACCAGGCTCGGGAAGAAGCCATCGACCGGTCCGAGCCGTCTGTCGGGCAGAGCGCCGTCGGACGCTTTCGCGGGCAGGGCATCCACGCCTTTCCCGCCGGCCCCAGGCCCGGCACCTTTCTGCACGGCCTGCTGGAATGGGCCGGTCGCCAGGGCCTGGCTGAAACCCTGGCCAGGCCCGCTGCTTTTCTGGCCGAAATCGACAAGCGCTGTCGGCTGCGCGGTTGGGGCCATTGGAGTCAAGTCCTGCAGGGCTGGATGCTCGAGCAGCTCAGCCAGACCATGGTGCTGGGTGAGGAACGCCTCAGCCTGGCCGAGCTGGCCGTCGGCCAATACACGCCCGAACTTGAGTTCTGGTTCCAGGCCAGCCAGGTGCAGACTGAAACGCTGGACCGGCTGGTCCGGCGCGCGACCTTCGACGGTGCGCCGCGCAAGCCGCTGGCCCGCAACCAGCTCAACGGCATGATGCGCGGTTTTATCGACCTGGTGTTCGCGCACCAGGGTCGTTACTACGTGCTGGACTACAAATCCAACCGACTGGGCGATTCGGCCGAAGCCTATAACCGGGAGGTGATGCAGGCATCCGTGCTCGACAAGCGCTACGACCTGCAGTTTGCCGTCTACACCCTGGCCCTGCATCGCCTGCTGAAAAGCCGAGTGGCCGACTACGACTACGAGCGTCATGTCGGCGGCTCGGTGTACCTGTACTTGCGTGGCTGCGGCAGCCCCGGCGGCGGCGTATTCCACTACCGGCCGACACGGGCCTTGATCGAGTCGCTGGACCGGCTGTTTGCCGGCCGGGGAGATCGCCATGCAGCCTGAGCGGGTCAGCGAGTACTTTAAGCGTTGGCAGCGACTGGGCTGGATGCGGCCGCTGGAAAGTCGTTTTGTCGCATTCCTTGCCGACCTTGAGCCCGACGCCGACGGCCGCGTGCTGCTGGCCGCCGGGCTGGCCAGCCATGCCCTGGCCCAGGGCCATGTCTGCCTGGATATCCCGGCGCTGGTGCAAGACCCGGCGCGCTGGCTGGGCCTGCCGCCGGACGATACCGATCTGCGCTTGGCCGATGACATTGACGAGGCGGAATGGCGCAGCGCCCAGGCTTTTTTCAGGGACGAACTGGCCAGCCTGGATGCCGATGACTGGGCAAAAGCCCTGTCTGCATCGCGCCTGGTCGCAGCCGGAGAGGGCAACACGCCGCTGGTGCTGGAGGATGGCAGGCTGTATTTGCGCCGCAACTGGGCCGCCGGGCGCGAGGTATTGCAGGCACTCAGCCAGCGCGGCCAAGCGCTGAGCCTGCCACTCGACCAGCCGGCCCTGCGGGGCTTGTTCGCTCAGCTCTTCACGACATCCGATGCAGAGCAGAGCGCGGCCAGCGGCCCGGACTGGCAGAAGCTGGCCTGCGCCATAGCCCTGCGCTACGGCTTTGCCATCATCACCGGCGGGCCCGGCACTGGCAAGACCTGGACGATGGTCAAGCTGCTGGCACTCTTGCAAGCGGTCAACCAGGCCGGCGGTAGCGAGCGACCGCTGCGGGTACTGCTGGCCGCGCCCACCGGCAAGGCGGCGGCGCGCATGACCGAGTCCGTGCGCGCCAATTGGCAAAGCCTGCCCGAAGCTTTCCAGCGCGAAGATTGGCGTCCGGAAGAAGCACGTACCTTGCATCGCCTGCTCGGCAGTCGGCCGGGCTCGCGCCATTTCCGCCACCAGCGCCACAACCCGGTGCAGGCCGATGTGGTCATCGTCGATGAGGCCAGCATGATCGATCTGCAGATGATGCAGGCGCTGATGCGCGGCCTCGATCCGCACTCCCGCCTGGTCCTGCTTGGCGACAAGGACCAGCTCTCCTCGGTCGAGCCCGGCGCGGTGTTTGGTGACCTGTGCCGGGGCGCCGAACGGATCGGCTTCGATGCTGAGCTGGCCGACTGGCTGGAAGCAGCTTCCGGTGAACAAGTCGAACGTGCAGACGCGACCGAGGCCAGCCCGCTTGCCGAACAAACCGTGATGCTGCGTCAGGCCCGCCGCTTCAACGCCGATATTGCTGCCCTGGCCGTCGCCGTCAATGCCGGAGAAGGCGAACGTGCTGCCGAACTGCTGGACCAGCGCGCTCCCGTTCTCACTCGTCTGCAGCCTGCCAGCGCCGACGATGCCCAGCTGCGCGAGATGTTCGTCGACCAGGGTTACGCACGCTACCTGAAACAGCTGCATCAGGCTGATTGGTTGACGAGCGAAACGCCAGCGGCGATTGCAGATGCGGCCGTACAGCCGGAAAAAATAGCTGCCTGGGCGCATGCCGCCCTGGACGCTTTCGGACGCTTCCAGATTCTGACGGGCACCCGCAGCGGTGCCTGGGGCGTGGACGAAATCAACCGCCGCGTCCGGCGCTGGTTGGCCGAGGACGGCCTGGTCAAGGTCAACGGTAGCTGGTTCCACGGTCGGCCGGTGATGATCAGCCGCAACGACTACCGCACCGGCCTGATGAACGGTGATGTGGGCTTATGCCTTGCCTGGCCGCAGGCCGACGGGCGCTGCCGGCTGCGCGTGGTGTTCCAGAAAGCCGATGGCCATCTGCACCACTACGCCACCACCCGGATCAGCGACTGCGAGACTGCCTTCGCCATGACCGTGCACAAGTCCCAGGGCAGTGAATTCAACCACACCGTGCTGGTCCTGCCCGACCGATCCAGCCGCGTGCTGGTCCGCGAACTGATCTACACCGGCCTGACCCGCGCCCGCGACCGGTTCACCCTGGTCGCCCCAAACCCCGCTGTACTGGCTGAGGCCATTGCTCAGCGCACCGAGCGCTCGACCATTCTTTCGACGGCGTCGATCAATTATTAACCCGGCACCAATGTAGATCGCATTCAGCCGCAGTGTGCCCTTCGGCAGC
>REEQ01000150.1 GCA_007695005.1 Wenzhouxiangellaceae bacterium
AGTTCCCACCAGACCACGGAGAAGATCGCCGACAAGGCGCATGATGCGGTCGACAGTGCCGCTGAAAAGGCCGCACGCGCCGAAGAACGCCTGCGTGAAGCAACCGCGCAAGGCAATGACATTGTCACGGCCGTGAGCGACTACGTGAAGGAGAACCCGCTGACCGCCCTTGGGCTGGCTTTTGCAGCCGGGACGATTTTTTCGTCGATGACCCGGCGTCGGTGATCCTTTTCGGACATGTCGGAAACTGAAGGCCGCTCGTCGGCTGATCAACGTCGCGCCGGTCTCGCACCCGAGGAAGACATGCTGCGCTCGGCCGGACAGATGCTGGGCGAGGGCCGAGAACTGCTGCGCGACTATCTCGACCTGCTGGCCGTCGAAGGACAGCTGGCCGGGCGTTCGCTGGTGCTCATGCTGGCACTGGCGATCTGCCTGGCCATTGTGCTGGTTGCCGCCTGGATGTTTCTCACCCTGTCCGGCGTGATGTGGCTGACCGACCTCGGATTGTTGTCAGTGGTCCAGGCGCTTCTGGCCGGTGCCGGGGCGCACCTGGTGCTGGCCTTGCTGATCTGGTTTTCGGTGCGTCGCCTTTCGCGCAACCTGGTGTTCGGTGGTTTTCGCGAGGCGCTCGATCGTCAGTCCGACGACGAGGCCACGGAGGACAAGTCGTGATTGGGCGGATCATTGGCCTGAAGCGCGAGCGTCGGATCATTGCCCGGCGGATCGCGTCCCGGCGACATCGCATACGCAGCCTTGGCGGAGAATGTCGGCGCAGTTCTCGTGAATGGATGGGCAGTTCGCGGGCACTGTTGCCGGCCTTTCTGGCCGGTTTCTTCGTCGATCAGGCCCGACCACTGCTGCCGAGCGAGAGTTCTCCGGTCAAGATTGCACTGATCATCCTTTTTCGCCGCCTGGAGTCGCTGCTCGGCAGCGAGGCGTGACATGAAACAGTGGCTGGTTGATCGTTATCAGGGGTTTGGCCGGATTCTTCGCCCGGGCCTCAGGCGGGTGCTGGTGAGGCGCTATCGCCAGCAAGTACCCTGGCTGACCTCACCGGATCGCATTGACGAGGTATTGCCTGGTCGGCCCGGTGCTTTCCTGAGCGCACTGGGTTGGCTGTTCTGCAGGGAATCGACGTTGCTGGTCTTTTCCTTCACTTTTGCCTTTCTGCTTTCGATCTTTCCACTGATTGTTCTGCTGATCAGCCTGAGTTCGGTGATTCCGTCCGAAGCTTTTCAGGACACGTTGTTCGAGGCATTGCGTCATTTCTTCCCCGTGTCGCAGGACTGGATTGTGCGCAATTTGCAGATTTACCTGCAGGAAATCGGTATCCACCAGGTCATTTCCCTGGTGCTGCTGGCCTGGGCCGGTTCGGGGCTGTTCTTTGCACTGGAAGCCGCGCTGGAATCGGCCTACCGGGTGCGCTTGCCGCGCAATTTCGTGGGCAGCCAGATTCGCGGCACGGCACTGGTGCTGGCGCTGGGGGTCCTGGCCATGCTGGCCGCCACCGTGCTGCACGGATCGGTGTGGCTGGCCGAGCAGGTGTTCGCCAACGAAATCAGTTCCGACCGGGTATTCACTCTGACCTACTACGGCATTACCTACGTGGTGACCCTGTGTCTGCTGATCTGCGCTTTTCACTGGCTGCCCAATCGGGAAGCTCCGCTCAGGCATATCCTGCCCGAGGCCCTGTTTGCCGCCACCTTGATCGTCGTGGCCGACCTGGTATTTCGCTGGCTGGCGCCGCAGATGGGACTGGAAGAAGTGTACGGACCATTCTTTGTCTCCGTCACTATACTGCTGTGGGGCTATACCTTCGGCTGCATCATCGTAGGCTCTGCCCGGCTGGGCGCCAACGGGTTTTTCATGCCCAGCCAACGCTGCGAGGCGGCCGAGCGCGAAGCCCGGTTCGAGCAGGCCGAGCGCGCGGCGCTGGAGACGCGCCAGTCCCTGGCCCGGCAGGACATGCATTCATGATCCGGGTGCTGGCCTTACAATAAGTAGCTGGTCCAGACCCTGATCAAAACGCCCGACATGCCCGAACTGTTTAGCGCCTACCGATTCATCGATCTTGATGATCTGCCAATGATGCGAGAGCGCCTGCGGTCATGGGCCAGGACGCTGGGACTCAAGGGCACCGTGTTGCTGGCGCCGGAGGGCATCAACTTCAGCCTTGGCGGCACGCCCGAATCAATCGATCAATGGCTGGAGTGGCTGGCTGAGCAGTACGGTGTCAACGATCCGGTCAGCCATCGCAGCACGGTCGACCCGGTACCTTTTTTGCGCCTGAAGGTGCGCATCCGACCAGAGATCATCACCTTCGAGCCCGAGCTGCGGCCGGGTCAGGCCGCCGTTGGACGCTCACTCAGCCCCCGGGAATGGCAGGAATTGCTGGATCAGGAGCAGGTGCAACTGGTCGATACCCGCAATCAGTATGAAGTCGAGATCGGCACTTTTCGAGATGCCATCAATCCCGGGATTGACCATTTCACCGAGTTTCGCGACTGGTCGCTGGAACATCTCGATCCTGATCGGCCCGTGGCCATGTTCTGTACCGGAGGGGTACGCTGCGAAAAGGCCAGCGCCTGGCTGCTGGCCCATGGCCACCGGCAGGTCTACCAGCTCCACGGCGGCATTCTGGCTTACCTGGATGCCATTGACCCGGAGAAAAGCCGCTGGCAGGGCGAGTGTTTCGTGTTCGATGACCGGGTCAGCGTCGACCATGCCCTGCGCCCGACCAGTCGGCCCGTGTGTGCCGGCTGTCGGCGGCCGGCCGAAGGGCTGGAGGACAACGGCATGCCACCTGTCGATAAGCAGGGTCAGTGCCGGATTTGTGACGAAATTTTCGATTCGGCACGATGGTCGGGTATCCGGGAGCGGGTTCGACAGATTGCGCTGGCTCGCGGGCGTGGCGACCACCATCTTGGCCCGCAGTCTCAAAGGGACCATAATGGCTTCTCAGAGCTGACCAAGGAACGTACGTAGTGAGCAGCGAGTCTCAACCCAACCCCGAGACGGCCACGATGCACGCCCAGCCTCCCGCCTGGTTACCCGAGGCGCTGGAGTCGTCCTGGTTCTTTCTGGCCAATTACCCGCCCATTCTGGCCCTGGTCGTTGTGGTAGTCGGTATCGGGCTGGCGGTGCTGGGGCGGGCCTTTGTGCTGCACTGGGGAGGCAAGCTGGTGTCGCGAACCAGCCCTGATCTGGGCGCCAAATTCCTGCGCATCCTGGCCAATGTCGCGGCCCTGATCGTGGCCTACATCGCCGTCGTCGTGGCGGTCCAGGTCATGGGATTCAGCGAGCGGGTCGAGCAGGTCATCATCCGCATTCTGCTCAGCCTGCTGATCCTGAGGTTGATCAAGTCGGCCATGCGCGCCTCACATGTCGGTCTGGAGATCCTTGGCCGGGTCCGTGATCGCTACGCCATCGTTGAGGAACGCACGATCCCGCTGTTCGACCTGGTATTGACCATCCTGATCATCGGTGCGGCGGCCTATGCCCTGCTGATGGTCTGGGATATCAATCCCACCGCCTGGCTGGCTTCGGCCGGCG
>REEQ01000154.1 GCA_007695005.1 Wenzhouxiangellaceae bacterium
CTTAAAATCCCTCGGAGGAAACTCCGTGCCGGTTCGATTCCGGCCCCGGGCACCATTCTGTTGTCAAAACGGGTGCAAGGCAGCGCCATTCAGGTATTCGCGGCCAGGCGCAGGCTGTCGCGGCTGCTTCGATGGCGCTCGTGGATGCGCTGGATGAAGGCCTGGCCGGACTCTCCGTTTTCCATGTCGAAAGATTCGGCCGTCACCGCGCACAGAATCTGGGCCGGACTTCCGCTGAGGCGAAAAGGAGTGTGTTCAAGTCGACGGCTCAGGCGTTTGCGGACAATCTCGGCGCCGTCGTTGCCGGTCATTGGCAGGATCATCAGCGGCACCGCCTGTTGCTTCTTGTCCAGCGAGCCGATCAGGTCCAGGTCGCGCAATTGGGCAATCAATTCAGCGTAAACCTGGGGCAGCAGTTCAGCAAGGTCACGGGTTTCCGGTCTGCGCGGCTTGCCGGGCCGATCTCGAACCAGCTCGACGGAAACCTTGATCACGGAGAACGGAGTCCGATATCGCTGTGAGCTCTTGATCTCACGATTGAGGAAAAACGCCGTGTTGGTCGGGTTCAGCACCCGGGAAGGCAGCGCGGGGCGCAGGCTTTCACGATTGTCCTCAGGCTCATTGTCGGAATCAGCAGCTTCAGGCGTGGCTTCGGTTGCTGCCGAACTGTCGGTGCTTTCGGCTTGTTCCGATCTGGCCTGATTCATCTTGGCTCGCAGCTCTTCTACCAACTCAGGTGGCAGCCCTTGTTGGTTGAGCTGGTCGACGAGCAGTTGCTTGACTCGCATCAGCTGACTGTCCAGGGCGGGGTTGCCGGCCGCATTGGTTGCGCCGCGCCCCAGGTCGAGGTAGAGCTTTTCGCTGATGCGCTCAATGTAATCGCTGAACGCGGCCGAGAGCTGATCTTCGTCGCTGGCACCGCTGCGGCGCAGTTCGGTCGCCATCACGATCAGGCGCGCTGCCTCAGCCGGGTCTTCACGAATCTGGTCGACGATTTCGTCGACATCCAGGCCAACGCTGTCGGCGCCTGCCTCCAGGGCCTTGACCAGGTGCTCGCCGCGCAGTTCGGACGACAATTCATGGACCAGTTTGCCGTATTCGGCGACTGTCATGCCCTCGGCCATCAGCCCCTGCTTGAGCTGTGGCAGCAGGCGCTTGAGGTCGCGCGCATCGGGCAGCATGCGATTGATGATCTGAGCCATACGCTTGGCTGAGAAGCGACCACCGCGAAACTCTTCACGCACCAGCGAGACCAGGGTGGAGTAGGTCAGCTGGTCAATTTCGCCCAGCACCTGGTTTTCTTCCGACAGGATCAGCTCTACATCCCGCCGGGTGTCAAGGTCCTGGCGAACGCGCGCACGCAGATTGTTGACTGCGCCAAGCACAACTTCCGAGGACATCGCGCTGGCACCGCGAATCTCGCCGCGCTCGACCTGGCTGATCAGGTTGCGCAGCTGTCGAACCAGCTGGCGGCGGCGAAAGTCATCGCTATTCTGCTCCTGCACGCGCTCGGCATAGTGGTCCGGATCCTTGACCAGCTCGTCCAGCGATAGCAGAGAGGCGATTGATGCGAATGTATCGGCCGGACTTGCGCCTTCGGATGGCTGGCTGGTCGCTGCTTGTTCATCGGCGGGTTGCTCGGGCGCTTCCTGGCCAACGACTTTCTGATCTGCCGTCACCTGGCGATAGACGATGTAGTTTAGCCGAATGGTGGTTACGCCCTGGGCGCGCAGTGCTTCGGAGACGGCGCGTTCCTGCGGATACTCGGTCGGGTCGGCGAGCAACGCCAGCAGATGCTCGATATCGGCCTCTGTCGTTCCACGCGAGAAACTGATGGACTCGATCTTGAGCTGGGCCAGCAGATTGATCAGCCGGCGCGGATTGAAGCGCTGGCCTACCGCGTGCTTGTCAACAAACAGCGCGCCTCGATCAAGCAGCAGGTTGAGTATTTCGCTGTGGTCCAGAGCCGCTTCGAGTGAGACATGCAAGGCCTCGCAGGCTTTGGTGAACATCGGGTGCGCGGTGCCGTAGCCGCTGGCCGTAGTGAATGCCGTATTGAACTGGCGGGCGAGCAGCTCAGCTCCTCGACTGTCCAGGCCCGCCCCCCTTTTGCCTGAGTCTGTCATGAAGCCATGGCCTGTTCGAGGGTGGCCTGGTCAAGCGCGGCACGAAACTCATCGCAATCGCGATAGCGCTGCTGCGGGCGCGTTGCCGTGGCCTTGAGAATGACGCGTTCAAGGGCCGGGGTGATGCCGGGATGACATGCACCTGGGCGTTCGAGGAAAAATGAGCCGGGATCCCGGACCTTGCGCAGCACAGTCTGGCGGGCATCCTCGTCACGAATTGGCAGCTTGCCTGCCAGGAGTTCGAACAGGATGACGCCGACAGCGTACAAATCCGTCCGATGGTCGGTATCGCGGGCGGAAGCCTGTTCTGGAGAAAGGTAAATGGGAGTGCCGACGACCATGCCCTTGGCGGCGTACTCGATCTGCATGGTCTTGGCGATGCCGAAGTCGGCTATCAGCGCGCGACCATCGCGGTTGCCTATCAGGATGTTGGCCGGTTTCAGGTCCTGGTGGATGACACCGACCTCATGGGCGTGGGCCAGCCCGGCGAGGATTTCGTCGATCAGCCTGAACACGTGTTTGCGCGGCAACAGCCTGCGCGTGGGCACCGGGTGGCGCTGCAGGCGGGCCATCAGCTGGGCCAGGTCCTGACCGTCGACAAGGTGCATGACCTGAAAAAAGTAGTCTTCGTCCTCGCCGGTCTCGAAAATCGTGATGATGTTGGGGTGGTCGAGAATGGCGATGGTTTCAGCCTCGTCGCGAAACTGTTGCTGAGCCATCTGGTTGCCGGCCAGCGCCTTGGGCAGGAGCTTGATCGCAACCTGTCGCTTCAAGGTTTTCTGATAACCCAGAAACACCGCCCCCATGGCGCCGCGGCCGATCTCGCGCACAATCACGAAGTTGCCGAACTCGCGACCTATCGCCGAGCGGTAATTGAAGTCCCTGTTCTGAGGCATGCCAACGCAAAAGCCAAGCCGAAGCTATGGATGGGTGATTATTGGTGATTTATATCACAAAATGACGGCTCTGTTGTTGCACTCCCCGGAGCTGCTGACGGGCGGGGTCAAAGCCCGTACACTGTGCGGCCTGATCGGCGTGTGTGTCGATTTCTCACCCTGGAACCATAGTCAATGACCATAAGCATCAAGCTTAATTCCGAGATCGGGCCGCTGGAGACCGTTGTTGTTCATACGCCTGGACAGGAGATCGAGAACATGACGCCGCAAACGGCGGCGGAAGTGCTTTATGATGACATCCTCAATCTGGGCCTGGCCAGCAACGAACATCGTCAGCTCAAGGGGGTGTTGTCGACGGTCGCGCGTACCGTCGAGCTACGCGACCTTCTGGCCGATGTATTACGCCAGGATCGCATCCGGCAGGCGCTGGTCGAGGCCTTGTGTAGCCTGTATGACTGCCCGGAGCTGATTGACGGGCTTTGCCAAATGGCGGCCGATGCCCTGGCCGATCAGTTGATCCAGGGTACGCCGAAGAAGGCGATCAGCCTCGAGAAATTTCTTGATCCCTCGCGCTACGCCATTCCGCCGCTGCCCAATACGTTTTTTACCCGAGATGCGACCATGTGTCTGAATCGTCGGGTAATTATCGGCTCAATGGCCTACAAGGCCCGGGTGGCCGAGGCGCTGCTGCTGAAGGCCGTGTTCAAGTACCACCCGGATGTCGACAGTGAGGGCTTCTATTTCGACGGCACGGACAACAAGGATGCCGAGCTGACCATCGAGGGCGGCGACTTGCTGGTGATCCGTGAGGATCTGGTCGTAATCGGCTACAGCGAGCGCACGTCGGTTTCCGGCATCGACGGCATCATGCGCGCGATTGCCAGCCAGGGACCGGTGCGCAACTTCATTGTCGTCGAGATCCCAAAGACCCGGGCAACGATCCATCTGGACATGATTTTCACCATGGTCGATCGAGACAAGTGTGTCGTCTTCCCGCCACTGATCACAGGGCGCCAGCGCTGTCGGGCTTTTCACTGCCGATTTGACGACCGTGCCCAGGCCACGATCTGCGAGTATGACGGCGTACTGGAAGCGCTGTCGGCGCTGGGGCTGGATCTCAAGCCGATCAACTGTGGCGGTGACGATGACTTTCACCAGGAACGCGAGCAGTGGGCCAGCGGCGCCAATTTCTTCGCCTTTGGTCCAGGTCAGATCATTGGCTACGGTCACAACCAATATACGGTGGCCGCGCTGGATGAAGCCGGCTTCGAGGTCGTCAGTGCGGTCGACATCATCGCCGGATCCAAACGTCTGGCTTCGGGCGGTCCGGTGGTGGTCACCATGGATGGTGCCGAGCTGTCGCGCGGCGGTGGCGGCTGCCGGTGCATGACCATGCCGCTGGCGCGTGGCGCTGTTTAGAGCTGATAGCGCAGGCTGAGCAAGACGATGTGGACGCGGTAGTTGTCGGCTGATTCTCCGGGCAGGATGATGTTGGCGAGCTGGTCAGGTCCAACACCGTCAAAAGCCCAGTCATCCGAGCGAAATCGTTCGAACCAGTAGCGGAAGTGCAGGCTCAGCGGATCCGAGAGCCGGTAGCTGGCGCGAAACATGATCGAGTCGAGCCGGTTGCTGACCGTGGGCAAGGGTTCGGCAGTCAGTGCTGTGCCGGTGGTTACTTGCTGTCTCGCCCGGGCCTGAGCATGGACCAGGTCCAGTTGCAGCTGCAGGCGGCGGTCGAGCAGGTAGCGCTGCAGGCCGGCACCCAGGGTATCGATTCGGTCGCGATGATCCACCTCCCAGCTTCGTTCCGGATCGGCGATATCGATCAGCCGGTTTGCGCCACCGCGGAAGCTGAAACCGGCCTGGTCGCTGGCCAGGCGTTCCCAGCTGTAGAAGGCGTGGGCCGAGAGCTCGCGTGACGGCGCCCAGGTCAGCGTCCCCGACAGAGCTTCCTGGCGGCTTTCGGTCAGGCCAATCTCGGTGTTGCGATAGTCATCGACGGCATGCGCGGCTTCCAGGCTGATTGCCCAATGCTGGTGCGGGGTCAGATTGGCCGATAGCGCCTGGCGCTGGCGGCGCCGGTCGGCGAGGTGCAGCATGCGCAAGGCCGGCAGACTGGCCCATTGGCCGGCAAGAGTATCGATGTATCCAGGGTCATGGCCGGCGAGAAAGCCTGCAGCACCGTCGTAGCGGCTGCCGTCGCGGTCAGCCCACAGCATTTGCGCGCCCAGCTGCAGACGCTGGCCGGCGCGATGGCGGGCGCTAAGCTCCAGCAGGGTTTCGTCGACCCTGTCGCGGGCGCTGAAGCTGCGCTCGCTGCGGCCTCGCTGAATGGCACTGCCCAGTCGGGTGCGTTCATCCAGCCGCCACTGGCCGTCCAGGCGCAGGCGCTGGTGGCGATAGTCATACGGCAGGTTGTAGCGCCGACGGCTGCTGGTCGGGCTTGTATCCTGCAGCTGCGAGTCGCCGCCCACGTAAACCCACTCACGCCGCTCGGTGCGGTTGTCGCGGTCGTCCAGTCGATAGCTAAGGTTCCAGGTCAGACGGCTTAAGTTGCGTCCGCTCAGGCGCAAATGAACAGCCGTGGTGTCGATGCGCCCGTCCAGCGAGACGGAGGGCAGCGGCTGGACGATGGCCTGGGCAAGCATCGGATTCGCTGTGTAGGCGAGCAAGGGCTCGTTCTGGGTCATGCGCCCGGTGGCGACCTGACCGCTCAGGTGCAGGGCAGGGCGGAGCTGCCAGCCGGTGGCCAGGCTGAGTTGATGAAACTGGTTGGCCGGGGGCAGTGCCAATGCTCCATGGCCCTCGGGGTAACCGGAGCCGGGCGCCCAGCCACCGATGGTCGAGAACGGGTTGGCGAAGGCGAGTTGCGGCTCGTTGTTGCTGAACAACGAGCCGTGGTAGGCAAGGCGGAACTGGCGCCGCCGGTCGCCATAGTCGAGGTTCAGGTCGAACAGGCGGGTGCGATAGTCTACCGGCACGGGCAGAAAGGCGGCCCGAGGGTTGCCGCCGGAGTTGCCGAACAGCCCGGCCAGCATGCTGGTGCCGTCACGGTCCTCCTGCCGAACCTGGGCACTGAGCTGCCAGCGTTCGGCAGGCACGGCGCTGGCGGCAAGGCGCGCCTCGCGACGGCGCTGAGCCAGGCTGAATTCATGCAGATCAGACAGTTGCAGGTTCATCCCGGAGGTGTTTGCCGCAGGTTGCCAGTCGGCAGGCAAGCGCAGATCCGCTCGGTTCTCGCGGTCGTAGATCGTGACCAGCCCGTGACCGCCGCGAAAACGGCGCTCGTGATAGCCGGCTTCCAGGCCGAAACGGCCCTGCCTGCCCATGCGCAGGACCACCTGCCGGTTTCCCAGGCCGAGGTCCCGGGCGCTGATGCTGAAGGCCATTGGCGCCGGTTCATCGAAGCGAGGGCGAACCAGGTATTCAAGGCCCAGCACCAGGAAAATGCCGTCTTGATATAGCGCGTTGTAGCGGCCGAAACGGTCCGACCCCTCGCTGACCGACCTGATTCCGACTTCGACATGGTTGTCGGGCTGAGTGAGGCGTCGGAAATCCGACTGTTCCACGGCATAGGCAGACAGTGGCCCCAGACCTGCAATCGCGGCCAGTGCGAGCATGGGTGACTTCATCATTTCCGCTCTCCTTCAGCGCGTCTGGCCGACTCCTGCCGGATGGTTGGAGCCATGGACCTGGACGTGGCAATTCATGCAGTCGCGCCCGAGCAAGGACTGGCTGCCCGAGGGTGTACCGATGCCGGGCAGGCCGGTGCCGCTCAAGGCCGTGGAGGGGTGAAACTGGCTCATGTGGCATTGCTGGCACAGAAACGGCGTGCGCTGGGTGAGCAAGTCGCGATGCACTGACCCGTGCGGCTGGTGGCAAAGCGTACAGTCTTCGCGCACCGGCTGGTGCTCCCACAGAAAGGGGCCGCGTTTTTCGGCATGGCAGCTGTAGCAGCTGTCATTGACGGTCATGCTGTACAGGTCGGACGGGCCGGCGCCGCCGTGCGGGTTGTGGCAGTCCGAGCACTGAAGCTGACCGTCGTGAACCGGATGGGCAAACGGGCGATGGAACTCGGCATGCTGGGCCTGGTGACAGCTGGTGCAGGCTGCCGTCTGTGCAAACGGGTCGAGGGCCGGGTCCTGCTTCTGGTGAACGCGATGACAGTCGACGCAGGCCATGCCGTCGAAGTCATGGGCGCTGCCGTACTAGTGCATCATGCCGGCACCGGCATGGCAGCTCATGCAGGTCTGATTGCGAATGGCGGTGCTGGACTTGCGCTCACCGTGAAAGGCGATGTCGACTTCCGAGCCGCCGGCCCGGGCCGGCAGGCGGGCATGATCCAGACTGGGGCCATGACAGGCCGCGCAGCCCTGTTTGGCCATGCCGGTACGTGAATCCGCAAGGACGCCGTGAGTGGTGGCAAAGATCGACAGTACCGGGTATTGCTCGTTGGCGCCGTGGCAGCGCGTGCAGTTGGCGATGTGATCCGGAAAATGGACCCTGGGCTCAGTGGCGATTGCGAAACTGGCTGCCGCCAGGACAAGGGTTGCAGATACCCAGCGCATGACCCGGCCCATGTCGATCAGTCCGCCAGGACGCCGATCAGGTAGGGCTCCATCATTGCCCAGGCTGCCGGCGTGTGGTCTGGTCCGTAGCCCTTGGTACGCATGCCCTCGGTGGCTTCGCGGCCGCACCATTGCTCCATCACAAACGGCGGTGTGGGGTGCTTGGGTATGTAGTCGGTAAAGTCATAGACCTTGCCCTCGATCGCCATCCAGCAGCTTGCCAGGGTGTTGTGCTTGGCGACATCGGCCAGGGTGAATTCGGGCAGCTCGCCATCGGCCCCGTCCAGACCGGTCTCCGGGCTCATGGCCTGCACCGCCAGCAGCGTGGCCACGCTGGACCAGAAGGCAATGAATGCGGCAAACATGAATTTCTTCATAGCAGTTCGAACTCCTCGGTATGAATGCTGTAACGGGGCCGACCCAGGCCGCGCAGGTGGTCCTGGACGAGTTTGTTCAGTGGCAGCGGTCCGCAAATATAGGTCTCGCGCTGGCTCAGATCCGGACAGGTTTCGAGCAGAAAGTCGGCACTGATGGGGCCTTCGCGGTAAAAGTAGTGGAAAGTCAACTTCGCGCCAGTTATGGCCTGGGCCAGATCTCGCAGCTCATCGGCATAGAGGGCGCGGGCCTCGTCCTGAACGGCGTAGATCAGGTGCACGTTGGCGGCCTGGCCCAGGGCCTTGAAATGGCGCAGTCGGGCGAGAAACGGTGTGATGCCGATGCCGCCTGCCACCCACAGTTCGGGCTGTTCCGGCTTGCCGTTGACTGGGAAGAAGCGGCCATAGGGGCCTTCAACCTGAACTTCTGTGCCCGGACGAACGGACTGAATCGCGCGGCTGGCATCACCCAGGTCCTTGATCGCGATTCGCAGCTTCGTCTCGGTAGGTGACGAGCACAAGGTGTAGGGGTGTTCCTCGCCACAGCCGGCGCTCAATTGCTTGTCCAGCGGCGTCATGTAGACGAAATTTCCAGCCTGATATTGCAGGTGCTTGTCGGGGCGCTTTGGCTCCAGTGTCAGCTCAACGACGTTATTGGCCACCGCCTCGACCGCGCTGATGCTGTAGTTGAGCCGTCCCGCCCGTCGCGAGAACACCAGCCGCCAGGCGACCGCGCCCACGCCCAGCAGGGCAAACAAGCTCCAGATCAGAATATCGAGATTGGCCGGCATGGTACGACTGAACAGGAAGGTATGGACCAGAGCCAGGATCACCGCTGGCCCGGCCAGGGCGTGAATGCGCTTCCAGCGCTCATAGTTGGGCTGACCGAAAAAGGAAAAGCTGGGTGCCAGGAAAATCATCATCAGGATCAGCGCCAGCCAGCCGCTCCAGGTGGCGATATCGTCAAGCGGCGGAAACAATACCTTGACTGGCAGCTGGTAGCCGTGAGCTGCACTGGCCAAGGCCAGCAGCAGGGGGTGGGCCATCAGCAACAGCAGTGCGCCGGCCCCAAGCAGGTGGTGGGTGTGCCAGAGCTTGGTCAAGCCACCGAAGGGCTGGTCAAATCCGGGCACGCGCGCGCTCAGAGCCGCAGCCAGCAGCAAAAGGGCAAGGCCCAGGGCGCCGGTCAGCCGTCCGAGCATGTTCAGAACGGAAGAAACACTACGAAAATCATGGGCTGCGAGGCCGGCCAGAAAAAACATCAGCGGCACCAGCGCCAGCGCCCAGACCAGCCCACGAGCCAGCCGCGCATTCACCTTCACGAAGCGAAAGCTCCGCTGGCGACCTGCGTCAAGCGCTGTCGCCTGAAATTGCCCAAGGCTCCGACCCAATCCATGGCGCCGAAAACTCTCCTGAATCCCTGACCTAATATGCTAGCACTACCGGGCGTGACGCGAAATCAGCCCGAGTGATGGTCCATTTCCTCTCCCTTCTTACCTTTCAGCTCTTACCGCGTTATTACAAATGCGGCCCCAGCAACCTCCCTACCAGGCCACGAAAACGATCAATCCGACTACGGGCGTGCCATCGCTCCAGATCATACCGCCGGGTGTGGTCCAGATCCCGCTCGAAAACCTCGATCATCATCTCGGCGAAGTCCTGATCCAGCACGTTCAGGTTTGCTTCGTCATTGATCCGGAACGAGCGGTTGTCCAGGTTGGTGGAGCCGATGCTGACAAACCGGTCATCGATAATGGTCAACTTGGCGTGGAACATGCTTTGTTCAAACTCATGGATGCGTACGCCGGCCTCGAGCAAGCCCTGCCAATGGCTTTTCGAGGCCATCCGCACGAAGGGTTTGTCGATGGTCTGGCCCGGCACCAGCAAGTCGACTTCCACTCCGCGTTCGCGCGCGCTGAGCAGCGCATCGATCAGCGCACCGTCGGGATAAAAGTAGGCCGTGCCCAGGCGAATGTGCTCCCGTGCCGCCGCGATCGCCATCAGCTTCATCTTTCGTACCCGATGGCGTCCCTCCCGGGGCGTGCTGATCACCACCTGCGCCTTCAACTCGCCTGCTGGTGCGGCAACCCCGAAGTAGGGCTCGCCGAACAGCGGCTGGCCGGTGGCGGCGACCAGGTTGTCCATGAAGGCCTGCTGCAGGTAGTCAACCACCGGCCCCTCAACCCGGAAGTGATTGTCCCGATAGGCGCCGCTTTCTGGTCTGCCGAGCCAGTCGTCTGTCATGTTTGCGCCACCAATGAAACCGACCTGGCCGTCAATGATGACCAGCTTGCGGTGGGTACGATGGTTCAGTCGCGAAAGCTGGTACCAGGATGGTTGGCGCCAGCGAATGACGGTGGCGCCGGCTTCTTCCAGGTCCTTCAGGGCAGCAAAATCGGCCAGCGCCGAGCCGGCGAAATCCAGGATCAGCCGTACCTCGACCCCGGCAGCCACGCGATCCTCGAGAATGCCCAGGGCCTCTGCGGTGAGATCTCCTTTGTTGAACTGGAAGGTCTCGATATGGATGTGGTGCCGCGCGCTGCGCATGGCTTCAAACTGGGCCGGGAAGATCTGCTCACCGTTTTTCAGCAGCGTCAGGCGATTGCCCTGCGTCCAGGGCGCCGCCATGTGGATGGCGAGGTCGCGAGCAAAACGCTCGTCGCCGGGCCCGTAGTCCAGGGTCAGCGGCACGGTCACGCGCGCCGGCTTGGGTGTTGCGTTGAAGTAAATCAGGGCCAGCAGGGTGAATCCGGCCAGGCCGAGCAGCAGGACAATGGCGGTCTTGTAATGCAGTAATCGCCGGAGCAGGGACATAGGATCGAGTGGCGTTTGCGTCGAATTTCAGAATACGCCAAGCGGGGCCTGCTTGTGGATTGACGGGTTTTCGTTGGGCAGCGGTGGAGGAACATCGGCTGGTTCCCGCCAGCGCATGGCCTGCCCGGGTAAACGGTCTGGACCGTGACTAACCCGTCCCCACCGAGTTACAATTCACGGTTTGCCTTTAACCTGGATCGGGTGATGGAACAGACCTCTCTGAAACTGCTGCTGGAAGACCTGGAGCGCCGCGTTGCTGCGCTTAGGGGGTATCTTTGACTACGAAGGCAAGCAGGAGCGCCTCGAAGAAGTAAGCCGCGAACTCGAAGATCCTTCGGTCTGGGACGATCCCGAGCATGCCCAGAAGCTGGGTAAGGAGCGCTCCGAGCTGGATCGTTCGGTCAGCGCCCAGCGCAGTGTCATTGATGGTGTTCGCGACGCCGCCGAGCTGCTGGAGATGGCTCTGGCCGAAGACGACGAAGAAACCATGGCCAGTGTCGCCGAGGATCTGAAGCGCCTCGAAAGAGCTGTTTCCGAGCTTGAGTTTCAGCGCATGTTTTCAGGGCAGATGGACAATCGCCCCTGCTTTATCGACATCCAGGCTGGCGCCGGCGGCACCGAAGCCCAGGACTGGGCCGAGATGCTGCTGCGCATGTATCTTCGCTGGGCCGAGCGGCGCGGCTGGAAGACCGAATTGATTGAGGTCTCGGCTGGCGAAGAGGCCGGGATCAAGAGCGCCACGCTTCGCGTCGAAGGCGACTATGCTTTCGGTTGGTGCCGCACGGAAACCGGGGTTCACAGGCTGGTGCGCAAGTCGCCCTACGACTCGGGCAATCGCCGCCATACCTCGTTTGCCAGCGTGTTTGTCTCGCCGGAAGTCGACGACAATATCGAAATTGACATCGACCCGTCGGACTTGCGCATCGATGTCTATCGCGCCTCCGGCGCCGGTGGCCAGCACGTCAACCGCACCGAGTCGGCGGTGCGCATTACCCACGAGCCTTCCGGAATCGTGGTCCAGTGCCAGACCGACCGCTCTCAGCACAAGAACAAGGACAGGGCCATGGCCCAGCTGCGGGCCAAGCTGTATGAAATGGAGCTGAAGAAGAAGCAAGAGCAGGCCCAGGCCGCAGAGGATGAAAAGGCCGATATCGGCTGGGGTAGCCAGATTCGCAATTACGTGCTCGACCAGTCGCGTATCAAGGACCTGCGCACTGGGGTGGAGCGCTCGGATACCCAGAAAGTCTTGGATGGCGATATCGATGAGTTTATCGCCGCCCAGCTCAAGGCTGGGCTGGCCTGAACTTGAATGCTCAAGGTGCAAGCAGATGACCGACCCAAACAATGATGGCAACACGCCAGAAGCAGCAGCCACCGAAGATAACCGGCTGATTGCCGAGCGGCGTAACAAGCTGGGTGAGCTGCGCGCCGCCGGGCAGGCTTATCCGAACGATTGGCGCACTGACAGTGACGCTGCCACGCTGCTGGCCGACTATGGTGATGAGGAAACCTGGCCCCAGCAGGCACTTGAACAACTGCAGCAGGACTTTTGCCTGGCTGGGCGAATCATGAGCCGCCGGATCATGGGCAAGGCCAGTTTTGTCCACATCCAGGACGGTTCCGGTGAACGTTTTCAGCTATATCTCAGGCGCGATGATCTGGCCGATGGTGTCTACCAGAACTTCAAGCACTGGGACATCGGCGATATTGTCGGCGTGCGCGGCCGCCTGATGCGCACTCGCACCGGTGAGCTCAGCCTGCATGCCAGCCAATTGCGCTTACTGGTCAAGTCCCTGCGCCCGCTGCCGGAGAAATGGCATGGCCTGACCGATCAGGAAATGCGCTATCGGCAGCGCTATGTCGACCTGATCGTCAATCCGGATGTGCGCAGAACCTTCGAGGTCCGCAGCCACGTGGTGCGCGCGATCCGGCGCTTTCTCGATGACAAGGGCTTTCTGGAAGTCGAAACGCCGATGATGCACCACATCCCCGGCGGTGCCACGGCCCGGCCATTCATCACCCACCACAATGCGCTGGGCATCGACCTGTACCTGCGCGTGGCCCCGGAGTTGCACCTGAAGCGCCTGGTTGTCGGCGGCCTGGAAAGGGTCTACGAGATCAACCGCAATTTCCGCAACGAGGGCGTGTCTACCCGGCACAATCCAGAGTTCACCATGCTGGAGTTCTATTGGGCGCATGCCGACTATCATGATCTGATCGCGCTGACCCAGGAAATGCTGCGGGCAGTGGTGAGCTCGGTGCCCGGTCTGTCGGAGGGCAGAGTGCCCTACCAGGATGAGGAAATCGATTTTTGCTCCGGCTTCCGCCAGGTCTCGGTGACAGATGCCGTGCTCGAGCATTACCCGGAGTTGGCCGCTGTCGATCTGCGTGATGCTCAGGCCCTTGCGGCGATCTGCCGGGAGCTTGGCCTGCATGTTGACGATGCCTGGGGTTGGGGACGGCTGCTGATGGAGCTGTTCGAGTACCGTGTTGAACATCTGCTCATCCAGCCGACCTTTGTGACCGGTTATCCGATCGAGGTTTCACCACTCTCGCGCCGCAATGATGAAGATCCGGAGCTGGCTGATCGGTTCGAGCTGTTCGTCGCCGGCCGCGAAATCGCCAATGGTTTCTCCGAGCTCAACGATCCGGAAGACCAGGCCGAACGCTTCCGCGCCCAAGTTGCCGCCCGCGCTGCCGGCGACCATGAGGCCATGCATTTCGACCAGGACTACATTCGCGCCCTGGAGTATGGCATGCCGCCAGCCGCTGGCGAGGGCATAGGCATTGATCGCCTGGTGATGCTGCTGACCAACTCGGCCTCGATCCGCGACGTGCTGCTGTTCCCTTACCTGCGACCGGAACACTAAGATGGCCAGCATCGACTGCGTCATCATCGGTGCCGGCTGGGCGGGGCTCAGCGCAGCTGCTGTGCTCAAGGCTAGCGGTCGTGAGGTGCTGGTGCTGGACAAGGCGCGCGGTCCAGGTGGCCGCAGTTCCACCCGGCGCCAGGGCGGATTCAGGCTGGATCATGGCGCGCAATATTTCACGGCCCGCAGCGATGCCTTTATCCAGCAGGTTCAGGGCTGGCGAGATCTAGGTCTGGTCCAGGTCTGGGATCCTGCGATCGAAGTCTTTGGTGACCGCCCGGACCATGCGGGCCAGCCGCCAGCCGAACGCCTGGTGGGCGTGCCCGGGATGAATGCCGTGCTCGGTTACCAGGCAAAAAGCCAGCATTGCCGTTTCGGCTGGCGGCTGGAAAACATGCGATTCGACGGCCAATGGCAGCTGTTGTCCAGCGCTGGCGAGCAAATCCAGGCCAGACATCTACTGTTGACCGCGCCGGCACCGCAGGCGCTGGAGCTACTGGGCAGGCATCACCCGCTGGCCGAGCGGCTGGCCGCTGTCAGGATGGCGCCGTGCTGGACTTTGATGCTTGGTTTTGATCGCAAGCTGGAGCAGTCGCCGGACGCGGCCTTCGTCAATCAAGGCCCGATCAGCTGGCTGGCCAGGAACGGCACCAAGCCGGGCCGCAGGGAGGAAAGCTGGGTGGTGCAGGCGTCGGGCCCGTGGTCTTGCGAACACCTGGAGGACTCCGCCGATGATGTTGCTGACAAACTGCTGGCCGCCTTCCATGCCCTGGTACCTGCCGCCCGGGAGCGACGACCCTCCTTGAAGACGGCTCATCGCTGGCGCTATGCCCAGGCGGAAAACCCGCTGGACTGCCAGTTCTTCGGCCATCCGGAGCAAAATCTGGCAGTAGCCGGCGATTGGTGTGCGGGAAACCGTATCGAGGGTGCCTGGACCAGCGGTCGCGCGGCCGCAATCTGGTTGTCGGAGCGGTCGGTTTAAGCAGCCGTCTGCAGTGTCAGCTGCCCGTCCGGCTTCCTTTCCAATACCAGCAAGTCAGCCTGGCCGTCTTTCAGGCGCAGCACGCTGCCTCGGGTTTCGTGCCAGTCGCCAAGGACGATGCGGCGCAGGGACTGCTTGCCCAGCTTGAGATGATGCACGGCCGGTCGGTGGGTATGGCCGTGAATCAGCAGGCTGACGCCATGTTCCTGGAAACAGCGCTGCACGGCATCATCGTTGACGTCCATGACTTCGGTCGGTTTCGTCTGGCCCTGTCGCTTGCTGATGAAGCGCGCAATCCGGGCCAGCAGTCGTCGCCACCAGATCGGCCGGGACAGCACCCGAGCCTGCCAGGCGGGATTACGCACCTTTCGTCGAAAGCGCTGGTAGGCAAGATCGTCGGTGCACAGAATGTCGCCATGCATCAGCAGCGCCGGCGGCTGACAGTCCTTCAGGATATGGGGTTCGGCAATGCGCTGCATCCCTGCCCGGGCGCAGTATTGGTCGCCGAGGAGAAAATCGCGGTTGCCGGGCAGAAAATGGATGTCGACACCCCGGTTCGACAGCTCGGCCAGGGCACAGGCAACACGCCTGGCAGGCTCGTCGGCTGCGTCGTCGCCTATCCAGGCTTCAAACAGATCACCAAGTATGAAAAGTGCGCGGGCCCGGCTGGCAGGGCCCGCGAGAAAATCCAGCAGGAGATCAGTGATCTCCGGCCGTCCGGCCTCCAGGTGAAGGTCGGAAATCAGATAGATCGGGCGCTCACTCAGGGATTTCGACCCGCTCGATGATCACCGGCTCGCGCGGAACATCGGCATGCATGCCATGGCGGCCGGTGTCGACATGCCGGATGCTGTCAACCACATCCATGCCCTCGATGACCTGGCCGAATACGGCGTAACCCCAGGTCTGGCCGGAAGCCTTGCTACGATGGTCAAGAAACGCATTGTCGGTGACGTTGATGAAGAACTGGGAAGTGGCCGAGTGCGGATCGTTGGTCCGCGCCATGGCAATGCTGCCGCGCACATTGGGCAAGCCATTGTCAGCTTCGTTCGGGATCGGTTCGCGTGTCGGCTTCTGATTGAAGTCGCTGTCGAATCCGCCACCCTGAATCATGAAATTGGGGATCACACGGTGGAACAGGGTGCCGTCATAGTGGCCATCGCGAGCGTACTGAATAAAGTTCTTGACCGACTCCGGAGCCTTGTCTTCGAACAATTCAAGGGTGATGGCGCCGTGGTTGGTGTGCAGAATCACTGTGGGGTACTCCGTGGTTTCGGTTTCCGTCGACGCGGCGTTATCTTCGGCTGCGGCAGCCAAGGGCAGCAGCAGGATCAGGAAAGGAATCAGTTTGCGCATGGCAAGCAATATCCATCTCGGTTTGTGGGCCGACAATGATACTGTTTTTTCGCCATGTGCTTGTCAGCCTCGATCCTGAACTGCCTATACTTGTCACATGAGCGTCCAGTTTAGCGAACAAGAGCACGGCTTCCAGGCGATTCGCTTTGACGGCCGGCGCCTGCAACTGCTCGACCAGCGGCGTCTACCGGCAGAAGAGCTGTGGCTGGAGGTGGATTCTGCCGACGAGGCCGCCCGCGCCATCGCCGATCTGGTCGTGCGTGGAGCGCCGGCGATCGGCATCACTGCCGCTTACGCCGCTGTGCTGGCGGCCAGGCAGCGTGGAGCGGACCAGGCGGGCTGGCAGGCCGACATGAGCCGCCTCGAGCAGGCCCGGCCGACTGCCGTGAATCTCAGCTGGGCGGTGAATCGCATGCGCCGCCAGGTCGCTGAGGCTGGTTGCCTCGATCCCGAAGCGCTGGCTGAACTGGCCGTAACCATCCACCGCGAAGATGTTGCCGCCAACCGCCGCATGGCGGCGCTGGGCAGCGAAGTGATCGAGCCGGGCTCGGGCGTGCTGACGCATTGCAATACCGGCTCGCTGGCCACCGGAGGGATCGGGACTGCGCTGGGTGTGATCGTTGCTGGTGTCAGGGAAGGGCGCATTGCTCGCGTTTTCGCCGACGAAACCCGCCCCTGGTTGCAGGGTTCGCGCCTGACCGCATGGGAACTGGCTCGTGCCGGCGTCGATGCCAGAATCCTGGTCGAGGGTGCTGCCGGCGCACTGATGGCCTCCGGCCAGGTCCAGTGGGTCATCACCGGTGCCGACCGAATCACCGCCCGCGGCGATGTCGCCAACAAGATCGGCACCTACAATCTGGCCATTCTGGCGCGCCATCACGGATTGCGCTTCATGGTGGTCGCACCTGCCAGTACCCTGGATCCCGATCTGGAGTCTGGTCAGGATATCGCCATCGAACAGCGCGATCCTGCTGAAATCTGGCGGGCGGCCGGGCTTGAGTCGGCACCGCACGGTTCTGGGGCATGGAATCCCGTGTTCGACATCACACCCGGCGAACTGGTCGACGTCATCGTCACCGAACATGGCGTCTTTCGCCCGCCGTTCCGTTTTGATCAGGACCAGGCCGCTTGACCTGGCGCCGTTAGCCTGAAATGCTAGGGAGCCTCTGAATAACTGTGCACGGAGCGCGTTTCAGTCGGAAAAGCCGCAGATCGTGCGGTGCGACGCGAGTGACAGTAGCTGTAGCGCCGTTCTGCAGGCAGGCACGGTTTGCCCGCAGGGCAAGAAGTGCCTGCCGAAAGAACGATCAGCGCGTTACGGCCGAGTGGCGCAACGCGCGAGATGCGGCTTTTCCGGCGAAACCCAGACGGGACGGGCCTTTGCGGGGCCTCCGCCTCGTTTGAGCTCGCTCCTACAAGAATGACCAAACGACGCTCGCCCAAGCCGAGCCGGAACCTCCCGCAAAGGCACGCGCAACGGCTCCACTCCAGGGCTTATTGCCCTGTGGGCAAACCGCCCTTGCGTTCTCGCCTGCGCTGTCGCGCCCGTGCACAGTTATTCAGAGGCTCCCTAGTGTCCCCCGCCTAACACTCTGTAACTTATAGCGAGCCGGAGAGCGTTTAGCTGCAAGGCCTGTCTCGCCGGGAATGGCA
>REEQ01000105.1 GCA_007695005.1 Wenzhouxiangellaceae bacterium
AGCTGCCGCGCCATCTCGAGTTCCTGATCCGGGTGCGCGACGAGTCGGGCCGGGTTCTGGGGCAGAGCCGCCGTCTGGACGAACTCACGGATCGCTTTGCCGAACGCGCCCGCGCCGAGTTCATGGCCCGCCAGGCCGATCGCTGGCAGCGCGACGGCCTGCGGCCCGGTGATCTTCTGGAGCCCCTGCCCGAAAAGGTGACCACGCGCGGCGGTCACGAGGCCTGGCCGGCACTGGTAGCCCAGGGAGCGCTGGTTGGCGTGCGCCTGTTTGACACGCCCGATGAGGCCCGGCTGGCACATGCACAAGGCGTGGGGGTGTTGCTGAAAGCCGCGCTTGCCGATCAATGGAAGTATCTGAAAAAAAACCATGGCCTGTCGCGCCCGGCCCAGATCGCCTGGACCCGTGTCGAGGACTTGTCAGACTTGACTGCCGCCCTGCGCGAGCTGTCGCTGCGGCGCTTTACCGCGCCGGCGGCGGCGTGGTCCGTGCGCGATGCCGACGGCTTCGGCCAGCTGCTGGCCCGCGTACGCCAGGAATTCATCGCCGTCTACCAGCGCGATGCCGCGATACTCGACGAGGTCATCGTGGCCTGGCACACGCTGAGCCTGGCCCTGGAATCCCTGGGCCCGGCGGTGCCCAACAACATCCATGATGCCCGCTCGCAGCTCGACGACCTGCTGTATGAAGGTTTCCTGGCTGATATCCAGGGCGAGCGCCTGGCGCATTACCCGCGTTACCTGAAGGCCCTGAAGCTGCGTCTGGAGGCGCTGGAGCACGATCCGGTCCGTGATGACCAGCGCATGGCCGAAGTGCGGCCCTGGTGGCAGGCCTACCTGGACCATCTGGCCGGCGGCGGCTGGTACACGCCGGAACTGGACCTCTATCGCTGGCTGATCGAGGAGTACCGCGTGCAGGTGTTCGCCCAGCGGTTGGGGATGGCGCAGAAAGTCTCGGCCCAGCGCCTCGGGGAAGCCGCACGGGCCGCCGGATTGGCGCCGTGAAGGCATAAATGGCCAGTTTTTGAGAAGCCCATCACCGTCCAGCTCACTGCACTCGTTTACTTGAATTTAATTGCCTGATACCGGTCACAGGTTAGAATACAACCACCTCTTGAAACGGCGAATGATCTTGATGAAGCGTTTTTCGGGCGCGCTTGCGCTGACCCTGGCCTGTGGTTCTCTGGCTACAAATGCCTCCCAGGCTGCGGGGACCGGGCTTGCGGAGCTGGAAACCGAGCTTGACTTTCTCATCCAGGCGCCCAGTTACGCGGAGCCGGGTGTTTTTGTGATCACCAAGCCGGAGGCCGCGGCCGCCAGTGCCGTGACCTACCATCTGGCCAACGGCGGTAATCCCGGCGAAATCCGGTTCAATATCAGCGACCGCGTGGGTGATTCGCTGGATAATCCGCTGTTTTGTTTCGACTTCGCAAGCAACACTGGCGCGAAGCTCAAGCTTCAGGTTGTTTCAGTAGGTGGCCAGAGCGCCATCAGCGGACTGGCCATCACCTCGGCCCTGCAGTATGGGCTGAGTAACAAGGCGATTACCATTACCCCGCAGCCGTCCGCGCAGTGTTTCTACCGTGGTTTGAGTGGAGATTTCGGCCTTTTCGGCAAGGCGCCGGTGGTCCGAGAGAACAGTTCGCCTGAAATCGGCCCAGAGGCAGACGGGCTGTTCATCGACGGATTCGAAGCCGAGATGCGACTGAGCGTCTTGATCGAGAACGTCGTCCTGACATCAGCCGGACTGTTGACCTATGACCTGATTGTGGCTAATCACGGTCAGGGCGATTTGACGGACGTTCACTTCCAGGAAGTGTATCCGAGCAATGCAGGTTTATACCCTGCCGCGTTGCCCACAACGATTTGGGCTTGCGACGCATGTGCAGCAAATCCTCAGGTCCCTGAAGACGGAAATGGACCGATTCGGTTCGAGAACGTCTCATTGGCGGTCGGTGAACAACTGGTTTTCGCGATCCAGCGTTTTACCGAAGGTTCGGGCACCATCAAGCTGTACGCCGCTGCGGTAGCCGCGCCAGGGCCGAGTGCCCTCTTTGACGTTGCGGAAGCGGAAGTCATCGTCCCGTGACTCCAGGTTCGTCGCCGGCAGGTCGCAGTCGGCAGCGGGAGTTTTTTCAGCCCTGAGCGCAGGCGGGGCCGATCGGAGGGCGAATGGTTGAAGACGACGCCCTGGTGACACTCAGGCACTGGCTCACCGACTATATTGAGCGCCACAGCGGGGCTGAAGCAGCGCCGTTGTTGGAGGGCTTGGGGCGGTTGGCGCAGGATCGCCCCCAGAGGAGTATCTTGGTCCATCAGGCGCTGCAGGCACTGGAGCCGCTGTCGCCCGATGCGGAAACGGTCCTGGCAACTCTGCTGTTGCCGGTCATGCTCGACCGGCAACTCGAACCGCAGGAACTGGCGGAGCATCTCAGCGCCTCGACTCTGAAACTGCTCGGTCAGCTCAAGCAACTCCAGTACTTCGGTCGCACTTATCTGCCTGACGACAGCGCCCGCGCGGAAGGCCTGCGCCGCTTGCTGCTGGCGCTGGTCGAGGATGTCCGAGTCGTCCTGATCGCGCTGGCCTGGCAGCTGGCCCGCCTCAAGCTGGCCGCGGACCTGGACGAACAGACGCGCCAGTCCATCGCGCGCGAAACCCAGCTCATACACGCCCCGCTGGCCAACCGCCTTGGCATCGGGCAGCTCAAGTGGCAGCTCGAGGACCTGGCCTTTCAGTACCTGGAGCCCCAGGCGTACCGCCAGATCCGCCTGCTGCTGGCCGAGCGCCAGGCCGACCGCGAGGCCTACGTCAACGCTTTCATGACCCAGCTCAAGCACGTGGTCGGCGAAGTCGGGATCAAGGCCGAGATCAGCGGCCGGGCCAAACACGTGTACTCCATCTGGCGCAAGATGCAGCGCAAGGGCCTGGATTTTCACGAACTGTTCGACGTGCGCGCCGTACGCGTCATGGTTGATAGCGTGGCCGAGTGCTACTCGGTGCTGGGCCTGGTGCACACCCACTGGCAGCCGGTTCCGGGCGAGTTCGACGACTACATCACCAACCCCAAGCCCAACCTCTATCAGTCCCTGCATACGGCGGTGACCGGCGCCAAGGGGCGCGCCGTGGAAGTGCAGATCCGCACCCACGACATGCACCGCCATGCCGAGCTCGGGGTGGCCGCGCACTGGCGCTACAAGGAGGGCGGGCCGCGTGATGCGGGCCTGGAAAAGCGCATCGGCGTGATGCGCCAGCTGCTCGAAGGCGCAGAGGGCGAAAGCGATGGCAGCAGTCTGCTGGAAGACTTCCAGAACCTGACCACCGAGGACCGCGTTTACGTACTCACGCCCCGGGGCGAGGTCAAGGACATGGTCGCCGGGGCTACCCCGCTGGACTTCGCCTACCTGGTGCACACGGAAGTCGGTCATCGCTGCCGCGGTGCGCGTGTCAATGGCCGCATCGTGCCCCTGACCACCG
>REEQ01000215.1 GCA_007695005.1 Wenzhouxiangellaceae bacterium
TCGGCCCTAGCGAGGCTGCTGCTTTGGCCCGGATCGCAAGATCCGGGCCTTTTTTTTCAGCCTGTGAAAAATCGGGTTTCCTTGGTGATTGAGCGAATGCCTGCGCAGATCCGCGTCTGATTGCCCGCAGCTTGATTTTGTTCGACCAGGCCGAGTGGCCACTGCCGATCCGGGCCGCGCAAATCGGGCAGGTGGATAGCTACAGGCTGATCTGATATTGCCTGGCCAGTGCGAGCAGCTGATCCCGGCTGTCACCGGCAAGGTAAGGACTGAGCAGGCTCATCACCTGCCAGACGGCGCGATCCGGGCGTCCTTCGCCGTCCCTCTCGATGACCTGGTCGAACGCCAGCCAGCAGGTGCTGACCAGCACGATGTTGCGGACCAGAGCGCTCATCTCCAGACTGCTTGCTTCGAGTTGACCGGCCGCTGCCAGGCCATCCATCAGGCCGCGCGCAGTATTCATGGACAGGTTGAGAATGGCGCGAAAGCGCTGGTGCACGCCGCGATGCCGGCCGCACAGGTCAGTCAGGTCGCGGTACAGAAAGCGGAACTCGCCGATGGTCTCGAAGCAAAGGTGCAGGAACAACCAGATGTCTTCGATATCCGGCTGGCGCTCATCGGGGGTGGCCAGCAGCTCGAGCATGCGCTGCTCGAACTGGCCGAACAGCGCCTCGATCAGATCGGATTTGGTCCGAAAATGGTAGTGCAGATTGCCGGGGCTGATCTCCAGCTCATCGGCAATCCGGTTGGTGGTGACATTGGGCTCGCCCTCTTCGTTGAAGAGGGCCAGCGCCATGGTCATGATCCGCTGCCGGGTATCGCGAGCCATGCCCTTGCTCAGTCGAGCCCGGACTCAGCCTTTCAGCGACTCGATCAGGGCGATGTATTTTTCCTTGGCTTCGTCGGTGCTCATGCCCTTGCGTTTCTCCCATGCCTCGTATTTGGCCACGCCAACGAAGTCGAAAAATCCGGGCTTGGCCCCTGATACATCGCCTTGAGAGCCCTGCTTGTAGAGAGCATAGAGGCTAAGCATGGTGTCGTTGTCGGGTCGTTCGCTCAGGTTCTGGGCATCGGCAGCAGCCTGCTGGAAGCGGGCGTCCAGGTCACTCATGGTATTGTCTCTTGTGCTTGCGGGATTTCTGATAGTTCTAGCATGCGCCCGGGGTCGGGTCAATGCCGAAGCGCAAGCGCTGGCATGATCCGGCTACTCCGGTTATCTTATGGTCAGAATAAATCCTGTGGGAGTGCTTTCTGATGACCTATTTCGTGACTGGGGGGACCGGATTCATAGGCCGGAATCTCATTGACCAGCTGCTCAAGCGCAAAGGGACCGTTCATGTACTGGTGCGGCGCGGCTCGAAGAAAAAGTTCAACAAGCTGGTCAGCGAACGCTGGTCTGATCATGCCAGGCGGCTGGTGGCGGTCACCGGAGATCTGACCAAGGTCAGTCTGGGTGTCTCCGCGGCAGATACCGAACTGCTCAAGGGCAAGATCAAGCACTTCTTTCACCTTGCCGCCATCTATGATCTGTCTGCCGATGCCGACGCCAACCAGGCCGCCAATATCGACGGAACCCGCCACGCAATCCAGTTTGCCGAGGCAATCAAGGCGGGCTGTTTTCACCATACTTCTTCGATCGCCGTTGCCGGCCTTTACCAGGGCACCTTCCGCGAGGACATGTTTGAAGAGGCCACCGGCCTGCACCACCCCTACTTCCGCACCAAGCACGACTCCGAAGGCCTGGTCAGGCGCCAGTGCAGCATCCCCTGGCGGGTCTACCGACCCGGCATCGTAGTTGGGCACTCCAAGACCGGGGAGATCGACAAGATCGACGGCCCTTACTATTTCTTCAAGCTGATTCAGAAGATGCGGCGGATGCTGCCTCCCTGGGTGCCGACCCTGGGTCTTGAGGGCGGTCGAGTGAACCTGGTGCCGGTGGATTTCGTTGCTGCAGCAATGGACCACATCGCCCACAAGCCAAAACTGGACGGGCAGTGCTTCCACCTGACCGACCCGAATCCGAAGCGAATCGGCGAGGTCATGAATCTGTTCGCTGAAGCGGCTCATGCCCCGCTGATGTCGATGCGTGTCGATGCGCGCCTGTTCTCGTTCATTCCGGCGCCGATCAAGCAGGGTCTCGGTATGTTGCCGCCGGTGCGGCGCATCATCAATCAGGTGCTGAGCGACCTGGGCATTCCGAAAGACATGCTCAGTTTCTTCAACTATCCAACCAAGTTTGATACCCGGGAAGTTGACCGTGCGCTGAAGGGCTCCGGCATCAAGGTGCCCTCGCTGGACAGTTACGCCTGGGTGCTCTGGGACTATTGGGAGCGCCACCTTGACCCGGAGCTGTTTATCGACAGGTCATTGTCGGGGCAGGTGCGTGGCCGCAATGTGCTCATCACCGGCGCCTCGTCCGGGATCGGCAAGGCGACTGCCCTGATGATGGGAGAGGCTGGCGCGAACGTGATCATCGTTGCCCGCGGCGAAGAAGCCCTGCTTGAAACCAAGGCCGAAATCGAGGCCTCCGGCGGCACCGCCTTCGCCTATACCGCTGACCTGTCAGATATGGCAGACATCGAACGTCTGTGTGCACAAGTGCTCGAGGAGCGGGGTCCTGTCGATATTCTGGTCAACAATGCAGGGCGCTCGATTCGGCGTTCGATTGCGCTGTCCTACGACCGTTTTCATGATTTCGAGCGCTGTATGCAGCTCAACTATTTTGGGGCCCTGAAGATGATCATGGGTTTTCTGCCGGCGATGACCGCGCAACGCAGAGGACAGGTGATCAACATCTCTTCGATCGGCGTCCTGACCAATGCGCCGCGCTTCTCTGCCTACGTCGCCTCCAAGGCGGCGCTGGATGCTTTCTCGCGCTGTGCGGCCTCGGAGTTCAACGATACCGGGGTGTCCTTCACCACCATCAACATGCCGCTGGTGCGCACGCCGATGATTGCGCCGACCAAGATTTATGAGTCGGTGCCGACGATCACTCCTGAGGACGCTGCCGATATGGTCAAGCACGCGGTGATCTTCCGGCCGCAGCGCATCGCTACCCGCCTCGGCATTTTCGCACAGGTCCTGCACACCGTTGCTCCGAAGATATCGGAAATCATCATGAATTCGGCGTTCCGGATGTTCCCGGACTCGGCCGCTGCCAAGGGAGAGTCTCCGGGAAAGGACGATCAGCCGACCCAGGAGCAGGTGGCCTTTGCTTCGCTGATGCGCGGCATTCACTGGTAGTTGCAGCCACCCGGCAAGTCTGTTGACTTGCCGGGTGCCGGTCAATCCCGCAACAGGCGCTCGAGGCGATCGAGATTTCGGGCCAGCCGATTTCCTACGGGTGCAAGGTAGGGCGGCTCGGCGGCCAGGGCGTCACTGAACTTGCGAGGCTGGGTGAGCAGGCGTCGATTCAGACCGAGCCCATAAGCTGCCAGGAACGGCTCCAGCTCGTCAGCTCGTGCCAGTAAATCCGCGCGGGTGGCCGCGTAGGCATGCTCCACCAAGTCCGCGCGCGAGGCATAGCTGAACACATTGGTAAAAAACATCTGCTCATCGTTGCGGTTGGGCTCGATCAGCATCATGCCGGAGGAGGGGAAGTCTTTTTCGTACTTGGCCATGCCGACCTGCATGCGCGACTGGATCAAGGCCCGGAAGGTCTGTGACATCACCGTGGGCAGGCCGCCCCGAACCATGCGGCTTTGCGCCGCACCGTTGACGTGCGCGCCATCGGCGTCAAAGGGCACCAGCGGATTAATGCCGATCAACAGGTCGGCGCCTTCCTTCAACGCGACGGAGGCGTGTAGTGTCCGTCGCAGTGCGCCGTCGACATACAGGCGACCTTCGATTTCCACCGGCGGATAAAGGCCGGGCAGGGCAGCCGAGGCCTGTACCGCCCGGGAAATCGGTATATGATCCAGTCCCGGCTCGCCAAAGCGCACCGCCTGGCCCGTATCCAGTTCCACGGCGACGATGCGCAACCTGGCTTTGAGCTGACGGAAATCATTGCTGCGGCCATCGCGCGAGAGCACCTTTGCAAGAAAGCGCTCGATCATGTGATTATCGAACAGGCCAGTTGGAATCAGGCGAGCCAGGTCTTCAATACTTTCCAGTTGGCCTAGCCGGGTCGGGTGGCGAATGGCCTCGCTGAGAATTTCGAGGACGACGCTGGGTATATTGCTGATCCGGCCAAGATATTCGCGCAATGCTGGTCGCAAAAACAGTTCCGGCTGAAAGCTGAACTCGGCGTTCGGGTTGTTGATGAATATGCGACTCATCTGCGTCGCGGTGACCTGATTGGCCAGACTGGCGGTCAGGAAAGAACCGGAGCTGACCCCGACATAAATGTCGAGGTCGTGCATGTGGATGCCGTCTATTGCCTCGTCAACCGCCTGCAGCGCGCCAAGTTCGTAAATGGCGCCCAGTGGGCCACCGCCGGCAATGGCAAGCCCGATGATCGGGCGTCTGCCGTCCTTCAGGGCCTGCGAGGCGGGAGTCAGCTTGAGCATGGTTCCGATTGCTCCTGGATGCGATGCGGTTATTTGCGGGCTGGAGGTCCCCCGAAAAAGGGCTTTGCTGGCGAAGCCTTCCAGAACACCGCAATTGCCTATTATAGGCAATCGGTAAAGCCGGAACCGTGACTGGCAGCAAAGTTTCAGTATTCACTCATATTGGATTTTTAGCCATATGTCTTTGCAACTTGATGAAATTGCACCTGATTTTTCTCTGGTCGATGCTGACGGGCAAGTGTTCAGGCTTTCCGAGCATCGGGGGCAGCGGCTGTTGCTGGTGTTTTATCCCGGTGACGATACCCCTGTCTGCACCCGCCAGCTGTGCGATTACCGCGATGGCATTGAGGCCTTTGCCGATCTGGGCGTGGATCTGGTCGGAATCAGCCCGGACAACGCCGAATCGCACCAGCGCTTCCGGGCTCGTCATCAGCTGCCGTTCCGGCTGCTCAGCGATCCCGATCTCGCCGTGGCTGAGCAGTATGGTTGCCGGGCATTGATCGGCATGAAGCGAGGGGTGTTCCTTCTCGACGAAAGCCATCGGCTGCGCTATCGCCACGTTGAGACCCTGGCTCTGTTCAGGCGCAGCCGTGAAGAGCTGATAGCTGCGATCGAGGCCTTGCAATGAGCAAGGCCGATGCGGTTGCGCACCTGCAACACCAGATCAGTCGCAACCAGCTCATAGCCGATCGGATTCGGCAGCTGGATTCTGATCTGCGGGGAATGCTGGATATCCTCCAGCAGTGGCAACGTGATCGTCTTGATGCCACCTATGCCGATCTGAGGGGGGACCCACGCTATCGTCCGGCCTGCGAGTTCTTTCTCGATGAACTCTACGGTGGCCGGGACGTGCACGAGCGCGATCGACAGCTGGGGCGGGTGGTGCCGGTGATGCGCCGTTTTCTGCCCAGTCACCTGCTCAATGCGGTCGGGGATGCTGTCCGTCTGCAGGCTGTCAGCCTGGAGTTTGATCTGGGACTGGCCGAAATTCTGCGGGGCCGCGACTCGCTTGACCAGCCAGCCTATGCCTGGGCCTATCGAAAGCAGGCCGACTGGGAGGGGCGTGCGGATCAGCTGCACCTTATTCGTCAGCTTGGAGAATTGCTCGATGAGACAGTCAAGCGTCCGATGGTCCATCGCCTGATCCGGCTGATGCACGGTCCAGCGACCGTGGCTGGTTTTGGCGCGCTGCAGGGCTTCCTGCAGCGGGGGCTGGATGCCTTTGCGCACATGGGGCCGGCAGATCACTTTCTGGATACCATCGAGGCCCGGGAGCGGGCGGCACTGACTGCCATGGCCGAGGCAGCCGACTGGCCTTTCGAACCCTGGATTGGACGCGGACCTTAGGCTGTCAGAAGCTCCATTCGAAAGTCTCCCAGGTTCTGGAGCACTTGATCTGCCACCGAAAAGCCGGGATCGTCGAGGTCAAAAACCGACGGTACTGCCACGACGCGCATACCGGCGCTGGCGGCAGCAGCGACGCCGGCTGGTGCGTCCTCGAAGACCAGGCATTGAGCCGGCTCGACTTGCAAGAGTCTGGCTGTGGTCAGGAATATTGCCGGGTCAGGCTTGCCGCGCAGCTCGTGGACGCCGGAGTGGGTGAGGTCCAGGCAATCGTCCAGTCCCAGCTTGGCGACCACAGTGGCAATCAGCTGAGGAGGTGAGGAGGAAGCAATGGCCGTCTTCAGGCCCAGCGCGTGCATCTGTCTGACGATTTGTGCTGCCCCGGGCAGCGCTTCGCCCTCGGCGAGGATCCGCCGGCTGACTTCGGCAAGGATGCGCTGATGCATTTCGGCCAGACTGGGGCCGGTCCAGCCGAAGCGCTGATGCCAATCAATCAGAATTTCGTCCAGCCGCCGGCCGGCCTGTTGGCGACACATCTCGCGGGTGATCGGCACACCGAGCTCCTGAAAACAGCTGATTTCTGCGTCCTGCCACAGCGGCTCGGAGTGGATCAGCAGGCCATCCATGTCGAAAATGACTGCTTGAATGACCGCCATCAGTTCAGTGATCCGGGCTGGTGTTGCATGGGCGCTGGCGCATTGCGCAGCGGCAATGGGGTGGATGCCGTCAGCGCTCTGAGATCAGGGATCGGCCGGTTGCGCAAGGCATCATCAATCAGTCCCGAGTCAAGCTGGGGTGCCAGCAGGCGCAGGAAATCGGCATGGTAATTTTTCAGCAGCAGATCACGCCGGTAGCCGATCCATGTGGTCAGGCGGGGGAACAGGTGACTGGCATCGATGACGACCAGATCCTGGTCTGCGTCCGGCTCGATGGCCAGACCGGCAACGATACCTACGCCGAGGCCGGTCCGGACATAAGTCTTGATCACATCCGAGTCGCGCGCGGTAAAGGCGATCCGGGGCGTCAGGTCATGCTTTTCAAAGGCGGACATCAGTGACGAAGCCGGTCTGTCGCTGAACAAGTAGGTGACCAGCGGATGGCGCGCCAGTGAATGAAGGTCGAGGGGTTGATTGCGCCGGGCCAGGACATGATCGCGGGGCACAATGACGACCCTGTCCCAGCGATAAACGGGGAATTTGATGATGTCCGGGAACAGGTCCTCGCTGCCGGTGGCCATGGCGAAGTCGGCCTGACGCTCGCCCATCATCTGGGCAATCTGCTCTGAGGTGCCCTGGTGCAACTCGACGTTGATCTCCGGGAACTGCTGCCGAAAGGCGTTGATGACCGGCGGCAGCACATAGCGGGCCTGAGTCTGGGTGGTAGCAAGGCTGAGCCGGCCACGAACCTCTCCTCGAAGCTCTTCGGCGAGAGCCTTGATGGCCTGAGCCTCGCGCAAAACCATGCGCGCTCGTTCGACCACCTTTTCTCCAGCCGGAGTCAGGGCCTCGATGCGCTTGCCGCGGCGCACGAAAAGCTTCAGTCCAAGCTCGTCCTCAAGCAGACGGATCTGCTTGCTGACGCCCGGTTGAGAGGTGTACAGCGCCTCGGCGGCACTGGTGATATTAAGGCCGTTGTCGGCGACCGCGGTCAGGAATTTCAGTTGTTGCAGCTTCATCATGCCAGACGGGGCTCGGCCCGCTCGTTTGGGTTCGAGGCCGATGGAGTCAGGCTTGAGAGTGCACAAGGAACAACGGGGACGGCATGAGCCGACCGCTTTAGCTGCATTTCTCAAGCGCCCGCAAGCTGGCTCAAATCGGCGCGATTGGTAATATGAACAAACGAGCCGGGAATGTCAATAGCAGCGCAGGAGCGCGTGCCTGTCAGGCTATTGCGCGCCAATTGGCTCAGGTTTGGCAATACCCGGGCCCTGGAACAGGCTGGCTCCTGCCTCGCTCATGCTGGCTACAGACTGGCTGTCGCCAATGCCGTCGACCAGGATCCGTGCCCTACCGTCGACGGCGCGCACCGCTCCCGCAATGGCGTCCAGGCCGGCCGCCGCCGGCAGCCTGAGATAGTCCAGATGGCGGGCGCTGGCGGCCAGCAGGTCTAGCTGGCCGGTGGGAATGCCAGTCCCGCAGATCTCGATTTCTCGACGGCCCAGTTTGCTGCGCACTTCAGCCAGTCGATCTGCTCTGGCCAATGCGGTGACGGGAAAGTCGCAGACCAGGGCCAGTTGCCGGAAGCGGCCGGCCAGGCCAACCAGCTCATCGATCAACAAGTCATTATCTTCGCACTCGACCGGGTGCACTTCGATGAACAGGTTGGATTGCAGTCCAGCCGCGGCTGCCTGCGCCAGGCAGGTTTCCCTGACCAGCTGGGCCAGCCGCGCTTCCTCTCCCAGGTCGGAAGCCAGGCGAAAGAGCGTGCCGGCGTCTGCGGCGAGTCGGGGATGGGTGCTGCGAGCTCTCAGGCTGTGACCAAACGGGCTGCCGCCAGCCGTCTGGATCGATTCGCTCAGCCCGGTGACCAAGCCGTCGTTGAGCAGTTCGAAGAATTCCGGTGCCTGGACGGGAAAGCCGGTCGGCAGGGCGGTGAAGCCGATGATCGTATCCCCGGCCAGCCTTCCTGCGGCCTGTTGATGCGGCAAGGTCGCGCCGCTGGGCAGCCGCTGTTGCAAGACAAAGCCGTGGTCCGCGAAGTGAATGCTGTCGCCGGGCTGCACGGCCGTTGCTTCGTCAATACGGCGATGATTGACGAAGGTGCCGTTGGTGCTGTCCAGGTCGACCAGCTGCAGCTCGCCATCGACCCGGTCGAAACGTGCGTGTCGCCGGGAGATTCGATCGAAGTCGATACAGACGCCGCACTCGGCCGCACGCCCGACCAGGCAGGGGAGATCGGACACCGGATAGCGATCCGGACCACCGGCAGCATCAGGTTTCTCAGGTTCCAGATAGAACTGCTTGTCTTCCATATTCGATCAGCCGGCGAGTTCGATGCTTCGAGTCTAGCTCCGATTGTCTACCGAGGCCAGAGCAGCGGAGCCAGGATAAACAGGGGCTCAGGTCGCTGCCTGGCGTCGCGGCAGCGCTTGCAGGAGTCAATCATTTCAGAGCAGCAAGCCGGGGGCATGAGTGTCGACCGGAGGCAGTCCGGGAAGGCTGTCAGCGAATCCGCGACACTCGCCCGCTGAGGTCGAACAGCCCGTGCGCGGCATTGAGCAGCTGGGCCGGGGTCTGGTCAGCGGCAAGGTCGGGGAACTGAATGCCGAACCGGACCGACAGCGGCAGCTCCTGGTTGGCGAAGCGAACGCGGGCACCCGCCAGGGCGCGGCGCAGACGGCTGACCAGGTTGCGGGCACCGGCCTTGTGCGTACCCATCAGGATGACGCTATACAGGTCATCGGCTGTGCGATGCAGGGAGTCGTCCTGGCGCAGCTCGCGGTGGAGGAAGTAGCGCAGGTTGCGCATGATCGCCTCTGCCCACGCGGTGCCCGAGCGCCGGGTGAGATCGGCGTAGTTGTTGAGCTTGATATGCATCAGCGCCAGGTCCAGGTTCTGACGCAAGTGGAAGGCAAAGGCTTGCTCGATGCGCAGGTAGTAGTATTCCGGCTCCGGCACATTGCTGAGGAGGCCGGCTTCCGGCGGGTAATCCGCGGCATTGGTGATCAGGCGAGCTTCCGGAATGTGTCCTTCCAGATGCACCTTCAGTGCGCCGGTCAGGTCAGCCGCACTGAATGGCTTGGGAATGAACGCGGTTGCGCCAGCGGACAAGGCCAGCTCGCGCGCGTTCGACTCCTCGGTGCCGGTGACCACCAGGATCGGCAGTTTGCGAATGCGCTGGTGGCGACAGCTGCGCACTGTCCGTATCAGTTCATGGCCATCCATCACCGGCATCATCAAATCAGTGAAAACCAGCTCGATTTCCTGGTCGCGGTTGATCTGCTGCCAGGCGTCTTCGCCATTCTCGGCGGTGACAAGATCGCACTGGCCGGACAAAAACTTCTCACCCGCGTAGCGCATCAGCCGCGAGTCGTCCACGAACAGGACTCGCCGGGTAGGTGGAGCTTGTTGCGTGGCTTCGAGCATCGTCGTCCCTGATAGTGTCCCCATACCGGGCGGAGCCGTTGGTTACCTGGCAGCGTCCCCGGCCAAGTCCTCATTGTGCGTGAAAGCAGGCCCATGATCAAGGTCAGCGAGGCATCACCTCGCGCAGCATGATCCGCCGGGGGTTGCCGTCGAACAGACCGAAGGTGGCACGGGCAGATGGATTGTCGACGAATTCGTCGTTGGCATCCAGGTCGTCTCGCAGAAAGGGCCAGTCGTCATCCAGCCCGAGCAGCAATTCCACCCAGCCGGGAGACATCGATGCCGACAGTCGAAATCGGCCCTGTCCCGACACGGCTGTGAGAACACTGTCGACCGTGCTGATGGCGGTGGCCCCGCCGCCGGCCAGGGTAATTGACTCGCTGCCACTGGCCTCCTCGCCGTGGCCGTTGCGCAGCAGGACATGTTCCGACAGGTCCAGTCTGGTGCAGTTGTCGGCCGGGTTGACCTGCCATGTTTGATTGTCCCGGTGCTCAATTCGCCATGGCAGGTCGAGCGGGCCGAGTTCCGAACCGATGGCGTTGTCGATCACCACGCGACCGAACAACAGACGGGAGCTGCCGAGCACGCCCGATCCTTGCAGGCCGGCCCCATCGCTATCGACGGGGGCCGCGCCGATCGCGTACGGCTCGATAACGTCTTCAGCATGGCCGCGCACGGCCCTGAGCATCGCGCTTGCGGCACCCATGCCCTGATCCCAGCTGATGCCGGCCGTCAGGATCTGTGGGGCTGGATTGGCTGTCAGGTTGAGCTGGTCGCCGCTCATCCTGGCGTAGGCGCCCTCATAATTGCGCGTTGTCAGCCCTGCGGTGGAGCGGGCAACCAGGGTGAACTCGACGCCCAGCGCTTCGCCCAGATAGGTGAAGTCACTGTTGCAGCCGCTCAGATTGGCCCGATTGATCAGGTTGGAGCCGGCGATGGTGAAGTGGCTGGGGATGAAGCGGCCGACCGCAACGCTGGTGGTACCCGGCACCGCTTCAAAGCCGAGGTAGGGACCGCTGGACAATGTCGGGAGCAGGCGCAAGCTGCCCACTTCATGCCACTGGAACTCGCCGCATGCCTCACCTGGGGTACCGATGGGGAAGTCAGGACAGCCGCTGCCGAAAGCAGACAGGTTCCCGAGCAGCCCGGCCAGATGGCCGCCGGCAGGCGATGCCAGTTCAGGAACGAGGCTGACTGTGGCTGTCTCGGGTTGGCTTTCCCGGCCAAAGTTGCCGGTCAGCGCACCAGCAGCATTGACCGCGCCTACCCGGACGGTGAATGGCTGGCCCGCCGCCCTGAAAATCGGGCCATCCGGGGACTCGGCTTCCGGGTTGTCGTCAATGGCGGCCAACAGTTGGGCGGGTCGGGCAACGAAACGACCCTGTCCGGTCATTACCAGGCCGGCTTCGATGCCAGTGCCCTCGTAACGCGCCCGGATGTTCATGCGCCCGGCATCCGGATAGACCAGCGACAGGCTGGCTGTCCCCTGGCTGTCGAACTCCAGCGACAGCATTGTGCCAGGACTGCTGCCGGCGAGAGTGACGCCGTTGACGCTGACCGGCACCGTGCCATCGGTCGGGTTCAGATACTCGCTCCACAGACTTACCTGGCGGCTGACATCGCCAAAGGCCGGTGTGCAGACCTGGCCTTCGTCATCGGCGCGCACGGCGCGGATCACCCCGGCGGCTGTCGTTGCCGAGACATGGTCGGGCAGCTCGATCACGAAACCGGCTTCGGCCCAGTTCATCAGGCAGGATTCCGTTGTCCCGACAAAGCATCGAATCGGTGCTGCCGGATTGCTGAGCGCGCTCAGGACTACGCTGCCGGGCTCGGTAACCTGAAGGCTGGCGCTGGCCTGCCCGGTGAAGCTCAGCAGCCCCGGCGTCCAGCTTCCGCTTGGACTGGTGAATTCGAGTACAAGTTGGTCATTGTATTCCTCGCTGCAGGCATCGTCGGCGCAGGCGCGCAGGGTAATGGTTTCGGCCTGGCAGGTCAGTCCGGCACCCGAATGCTCGATTCGGATATGGTTCAAGGGCTGTTCTTCGCATGGACGACGGGTGTTCATCCAGTTGTTGATTTCACTGCTGTCCAGTGCCTTGTTAAAAACCCTGACTTCATCGATCTTGCCAGTGAAACGGCGGGCATTGCCCGGTGTGCGTGCCCAGCGCCCGATGAAGCTTTGCACCCCTGGGTGCGTCGCGGAGACGAGGCCGGACAGGTTGGCAAAGCCGGTGCCGATTTCTTCCTGGCCGTTGACGAAGATGCGCACCCGTTGACCGTCATAGACTCCGGTGAGGTGATACCAGATGCCTGGCTGTGGTTGGGTCGTTGAGCGAACAAGGCGCCGCGTGCCGCTGTCGTTGCGAACGGCAAATTCAAAAAAGCGGTTGTTGGTGCCATCTACCGTGGCGTGCTGCAGCCAGAACTGTCCCAGATCGCCGCCACCGTCTGCCGGATCGATGGCTGAGATGATGTTGGCGAAAGAGGTGCCCAGAGCTGGATTTGTTGACCAGCGCACCCAGGCCATCACGGTCAGTTCGTTGCCAAAGTCGAAGTCGAGTCCGCTGCCGAGATAAATCCCACTGTCTTCACCATCGAACAGGCCATAGCGACAGCTGCCGGGATTGCCGCTCAGAGCCGGCGCAGTGGCCGCGGTACGAGTCGTTCCTTCGGCGGTGCCGTGAAAGTCGTTGCCACCGGTGTCGAGTACTTCACCGATTGCTCCGGACCAGCTGGCCTGCTCCATCAAATACTCCGCAACCAGGCCGCCGGTGGCCGGGCAGTCCCTGCTCTGTGTGGCCAGCGATGCGAAGGCAGCCTGGTCAAGTGCGCTGCTGTGGATCCTCACTTCATCAAGCAGGCCATCGAAAAAGTGAGTGCTGGCAGCGAAGCGAATGGCGCCGAGGCGAAGGTCGGTGGCATGCGGACGATCATCGTACTGGTTGCCCGGGCCTAGAAAAAACTGCCCGAAAACCTGGGAGTTGCTGCCGAGCAGCTGGGCATTCTCGTCAAATAGCAACAGGCTGAGTGCCAGGTTGGCGCCGCTGCCTTCGGCGGCAGCGCCGAAGAAATACCATTGCCCGGTCTGGAGGGTATGGTTGACGGTGACGACACGATCGCTCTGGTTTCGATCCCAGTAAGCCACCTGCAGCCGGCCGTTGCTGATTTCCACCAGGTACTCCTGATCGCCGGTCTGGCCCTTGTGCAGCAGCGCATAGCGACCACCGCCGAGGCTTTCCGGTCTGAACCAGCCGCTCAGGCTCTGGGCGTTGGTCTGGTCGCGCCTGAGGGAGGATAGCCGCCGGTCGTTGCCGACTTCCACCCTGTGTTGTGCGTTGATGTACCAGGGCGGCTCAGGAATATTGAAGCCTTGTCCACGGAATCTGCCCCCGTTGCAGACTTTGGCCAACATTGTGGTCGGAACACTGGCCTGGCCAACGGCGGTGCCATGCAGGCCGTTGCCGCTGCTGTCGGTGACTTCGCCCGGATTGCCCGCCCATTCGGCCTCATCCATGCGCCATTCGGCGACCAGGCCCGCCAGTGCGGATGACGGTCCGAGTAGCCAGGCAACAAGCAGCATTGGCAGCCATGGCCTGACCGGAATGAGGGCTGCTGCCGTCTGATCCACCGGCTGCGCGGCTGGCCTGGCTTTCTTGATCATGGGCTGTCCCCTACTATCTGGACACTGGCGCTGCGGCGGATGGGAATGGTCCCGGACACCACGGCCTGGGCCTGGAGGTTGAAGATGGTGTAGTTTGCCGAGCCCTCGCGGACCTCGACGCGCTCGCAAGTCAATGATGTCTGAATGCCGGCAATAAGCTGGCTGCCGCCGGCTGGGCAACTGCCGCCGCCCGCAATGGCCGGTATATCGCTTTCCAGTCGCGCCAGCGCGGCATACCAGGCTTGATCTGCCAGACCGGCGCGAGCCTGGCCACTGTGCTGGCTGACCGTGGTCAGGGTAACGATGCCTGCAGCCAGCACAACCACAGTGACCAGAAAAATGGCAACGAACAGGGCGGCGCCGCGCTGGCGAGAGAAAGCGGGCAGAGGAAGTGTGCTCATGGGTTGTTCAGAACCTGTGCCTGGACCAGCAGAAAAATCCGTTCGCCGTCGGCTGCCAGGTCCAGCCGCAAGCTGACCAGGCCGCGTCGGGTCGCGGTGCCGGGGAGATAGCTGAACTGGCAGTCAGCAACGCGGTCGATCAGTAATTCCCCGCCGGCGACCGGCAGGCTTGGAGGGTTCAGTCCCAGGCCGTAGCCGACATGGCGCCTGAGTTGACCGGAAGCCGGGTCGCAGATATAGCTGACCACCGTATCGGTGACAAAGAAGCGCTGCTGCGGCGAGTGCGTGGCAAAAGCCGGCCCGGGAGCACCTGCGTCGTAGCTCAGGCTGGATTCGTCGGCGACGGTGACCGCTGCCAGATTGTCGCCGGCATAGGCATTGAAACCCGGTTGGCCGGTGTTGTACACCGACAGGCAATGGCCGGCTGCGGTCCCGCAGTCTGTTCCCGGTGGTCGTGCGATCACCAGCGCGCTGTCGATCAAGCCGCCGAGCACATCGAAACTGCCGCTACCCTGCGCCGGCACGAACACTTCGCCGCCGCCGCCGGGTTCTGGCAAACGGCGGTAGCGGCCACCGCTGACCGTGCTGATGAACTCGACATGGCGGCTGCCATGCACACGCACGCTGTTCGGCAGGGCGCTTCTGAGCTCACGCGTGATCCGGTTGAGGGCGAGGTCGGCCGCATCGACAAGCTCGGCGCGTTGTTCCATGTCGCGGGCGGCCTGGAAAGGAGTGATGATGAAGACGATCAGCACCGTTGACAGTATCCCGAGCAGTACGATCACCATGATCATTTCGATCAGGGTAAAACCATCAGAGCGGAGCCGAGGCGCTGGCCGAGGAGGATGGCGCCGGAGTCCGGGTGTCGTCCCGTTCCGGTCTGAGCTAACTGCGCACATAGCCACTGCCAGCTTCCACGAAAATGCTGGGACCATCCCTGACCGTGATGGCGGCGCCGCTGGTCGTTCGGCCCTGGCCATCGAACCGGATCACGCCGATCCCGGACTCGATCTGGCCGCTGCCGGTCAATCCGCCGCCGCGGCTGGGGTGGGGCAGGGTGCCGCTGCCGCATTCGCCGCCGGCTGTCCAGCTCACGCTGAAGCCATCGGCGTCAATTTCGATCTCGACTGCGCAGCCCGACGCGATGGCAACACGCTGGGCGTGACGCAGGGCCAGGCTCAGCTCTCTGGCGAAATTCTGGCGCTCAAAGCCCTCGATGTTCAAGCGCGGCGCAGCAAAGGCGGCGAGAATGCCGATCAGCACCAGGATCAGTACCAGCTCCGTGAGCGTGTAGCCTGCTGATCTGCCCATCAGTAGTCGCTGCGTTGACTGACCAGCGTGAAGCCGCCGCGACCGCTGTCATGGCGAACCTGGATCTGGATAGTGGCCGGCGTGCCGCCGCCGATGGCAACCTCGACCTGGTAGTCGTCCAGTGCGCCGATTGCATTGCCGAACTGGTCGTGTGGGGGCTCGCTCAGGCCGGCATAGCACTGTATGCCGGACCAGTTGCCGCGACCGCCGCTGCAGTCGCCAACGAAGGAACGGAGGAGAATTTCGTCCATGTAGGCGGTGGCAATGGCACGCGCCTGGGCCTGGATCATCGGATCGGCGCTGCGCCCCACGGGGGTCAGAAAGCTGACCAGCAGGGCGGATCCCAAGCCCAGAATGACCAGCGCCACGATAAATTCCAGCAGGGTAAAGCCCCGAGTTTTCCTCTGCGGCATTTTCATCGCTCTGGCCTGTATAGATGGTCGGTCGCCTTTATCCATTCTGAACATGCAGGATTCATGCCGAAAAGCTCGCAATGAACAGCAAGACCTGGGAGTTTGAACTCCAGTGGCATTGCGTTGGCTTGCACCTTGCAGGATACTCGTCCAATCGCACTGCTGAAAGGGGCACTCCATGGCTAGCTCGGGGAGCATTCGACGGACGCTGGTGAGCGCTGCAGGCTTCAGTCTGTTCGAGCTGCTGATTGTTATTGTCATCCTTGGTGTCGTGGCCGCCGTTGCGATACCGCGTTATCTCGCGCTGGGCACGGCGGCGAACTCGGCCAAGATGGAAGCGCTTGCCGGAGCCATTGAAAGCGCCATGACCATAGCCTTCGCAGCCTGCCAGACCAATCCCGCATGCGACTCGACGGCAGCAGCCGGACAGGCGGGCACCCTGATCAATGTCGGCCTGGTGCAGAACGTTAGTTTTCATTACGGCTATCCGAACTCATCGGCGGCGGGCATAGACCGCATGCTGACGCTGGATGGATACGAAGTGACCGGAGCCAGCCCGAGCCCACGTCAGTTTCGCCTGCAGGGACAGGGTCCGGGAAACCTCAACAACAACTGTCGGGTTCGCTACACGCGGGCCGCCGGCCCGGGCCAGCGGCCCAGTGTCGACCGCTTCCTGAGTGAGTGCTGACCCTGTACCGCTCGCTGGCCGTTGCGCAGCCTGGTATCGGCCCTTGTTGTAACAGTGGTGGACAAGCACAACCCCGCCGCGGCGGGGTCTGCTCGGAATTGGTCGAAACCGGATCAGTCGTTGACCAGATCGGCCGGTATTGTGTATGGGTTGTTAGCGCAGGCAACGCCGCCGATGCTGATCGCTACCTGACCATCGGCCGGTGAGGTCAGCGTGGTGTCGGCATCACGGATGATGTCAATTGCTTGCGCGGTGGTGCCAGCCACGCCGAAGCCGCCAATGGAGGGATCCGCAATGTTGATTGCAGCTTGAGACAATACTGCGCCGAATACGCCGTCGCAGGCAGCGTTACGGGCTTCGGTGCTCAGATCCAGGTAGCGCGGCAGGGCGACGGCGGCCAGAATGCCGAGAACAACGATGACGATGATGAGTTCAATCAGGGTGAAACCGCCCTGGGACTTGCGAATGTTCATGATTCAGCTCCTTACAAGTTAGATGGTGATTCCTGCCTCAGGTCCTGAAGTGGCCGGGGCAAGGGTCAATTGGTTCAAACGCTGGCCGTGACCGGTTGATTCAAACCTCAAACAGCAGTCTGCAATAATCGTGCCATATGGTATGAAGCGGGGATCTGGGGCTGAAATGCCCACAGCCGGTGGCGAAAGAGATCAAGACGGTGGACAGGCTGACGATTTCGGTCAGTTCCCGGACCGGATATGTCACCAGGGGGTTTTTGATCCAGATCAAAAAGTCAATAAAATCATGGGCGGAGGGTTGCAGCCGGGTTTCAGGAATAGTGTTTCCGGCGGGCTCCAGGGCGGCCTTGCAGAGATCAGGAGCGCGCTTGCAGTCAGCCTGCAACGCGGAGCTGGTTTTCACTTCAGCGGCTAGTGGTCCACGCGGCAAATCAGGTAACACTCAGAGCCACTGTGCCGGTGCGAATCAAGGCGCGTTTCGCCGGGAA
>REEQ01000123.1 GCA_007695005.1 Wenzhouxiangellaceae bacterium
CCACGGCATCGCGGTCGTAGCGCTTTTCCTGCATGCTGTCTTCCAGCACCACGCCGTCGCGGACCAGCTGGGCCAGGTCCTTGTCCCCGGACGAGATCAGCACCTCAAGCCCCTGCTCCCGGGCCTGGGCGGTGAGCGTGGCGATGACATCATCAGCTTCAACCCCGTCGACAGCCAGGCGGCGAAGCCCCAAGGCATCGATCAGCTCCATCAACGGCTCGATCTGGGCGCGCAGCTCATCCGGCATCGGCGGCCGGTTGGCCTTGTAGTCCTCGAACAGTTCGTGGCGGAAGTTGCGGCCGGGGGCGTCAAACACCACCACCATGCGCTCCGGGGCCTGCGATTCGGTCAGGCGTCTGAGCATGTTGGCCACGCCGAAGATCGCCCCGGTAGGCCTGCCCTGGGCATCGGTCAGGCTGGGCAGGGCGTGAAAGGCGCGGTACAGATAGGACGATCCGTCAACCAGGCAGAGGGTTTCGGACTTGGACATGGTGGTCTTCAGCAGGTAAGAGCCTGCGAGGAATGATACGAGATGTGATGTCGGTCAACGGCAGACATCCACCGCTCTGCTAAGATAAATACGCCCCCCACTTAAGAGTGTTGGCCATGAACAAGTTCCTGATTGTCCTCGCCTTGCTCCTCGTTACGCCGCTGGCAGTGGCGCAAAGCGAGGCCCCGCCACCGCCGCCCATGCCGGACCCTGAGCCACTGCCGCCCAAGGTGCTGGACCCGGATGCCGAACTCGAGCCGCAGGTCGTGATCCGGCGCGAGGATGACCGGGTCATCGAGGAGTACATGTCGGGCGGAGTGGTTTACATGATCCGTGTCATTCCGGCCGTGGGACCACCGTATTACCTGGTTGACACCACCGGCGATGGCAACTTCGACAGCCGCCACTTCCATGACCAGATCGATCCGGTGCACCCGGCACGCTGGCGCATCATCGAGTGGTAGCGCGGCGAGGGCCAGGCAAGAACGCCTGACCCGCCGAGGTTCGGGGGAGCCCGGGTCCGTTCAGCCAGCCGGGATCTGCTCGGCAAGAGATCGAAACTGTGCCAGCGACAGGGTCTCGGGGCGGGCACCAGGATCAATGCCGGTCACATCGAAAGCGGGCGGGTCGAGCAGGCCCTTGAGACTTCTCTTCAGTGTCTTGCGACGCTGCCCGAAAGCGGTACGGACCAGGTGCTCCAGACGCGGCAATAGAGCCCGTTCGGCATCGGTAATGGTCCTGGGTCGCAGCCGGATGATCGCCGAGTCGACCTTGGGCGGGGGCAGGAAGGCCTGCGGCGGCACGTCGAACAGCCACTCGCGTTCGCAGTAATGCCCGGCCATCACCGACAGGCGGCCGTAGGCGCTGTTGCCCGGTTCGGCGACCAGCCGATCAACCACTTCCTTTTGCAGCATGAACACCATGTCGCTGATCGCTTCTGCCTGGGCGAAGAGATGGAACAGCAGCGGCGTGGATATGTTGTACGGCAAATTGCCGATGACCCGCAGCGGCCCTGATTCAGCCAGAGCGGAGAAATCAAAGCGCAGCGCATCGGCCTGATGAATGACCAGACCTGGTGGATTGCCCAGACGTTCGGCCAGGCTGGCGGCGAGGTCCCGATCCAGTTCGACCACATCCAGGCGGCCGCAGGCAGCCAGCAGCGGGCCGGTCAGTACGCCCTCGCCCGGACCAATCTCGACCATGGCCTGACCCGGGCGCGGGTCGATGGCGGCAACAATCCGGGCAATGACCTGGCGGTCGCGCAGGAAATGCTGACCGAAACGCTTGCGCGGTCGATGCGCTTGCATCAGCGAGACGCCAGCTCCGCAGCCAGGTCAACGGCCGCGGCAAGGCTGCCGGCGTCGGCCCGGCCACTGCCGGCGATGTCCAGGGCCGTACCATGGTCGACCGAGGTTCGAACAAAGGGCAGGCCAAGCGTGATATTGACCGCCTGGCCGAAGCCGGCAAATTTCAGCACCGGAAGGCCCTGGTCGTGATACATGGCCAGAACGGCATCGAAGCCGTCCAGGCGCTTGGGCACAAAGGCGGTGTCGGCCGGCAAGGGTCCGACCAGGTCCAGCCCGCGCGCGCGCAATCGCTCCAACTCAGGCGCAATGATCTCAATCTCTTCGCGGCCGAGGTGTCCGCCTTCACCAGCATGCGGATTCAGGCCAAGCACCGCGATTCGCGGCTGCTGGCGCCGAAAACGCGTGCGAAGATCATGGTCAAGAATACCCAGCACCCGGCTCAACAACGCAGGCGTGATTGCCTGCGGCACCCTGGCCAGGGGCAGATGGGTAGTGGCCAGAGCCACCCGCAGGGTTCCGGCCACCAGCATCATCACCACCTTGTCGACCCCGGCAAGCTCAGCGAGGAACTCGGTGTGTCCGCTGAAGGCAATACCGGCGTCGTTGATCACTCCCTTTTGGATGGGCCCGGTGACCAGGCCATCGGCCCGGCCCTGCAGGCAAAGGCCGGCTGCCAGCCTCAGGGTCTTGAGCAGATAGTCGGCATTGGCAGGATCAGGCTTGCCCGGGGTTTCCGGGGCGGCCATGGTCACCGGCAGGCAGCTGAGCTGGCCAGGCAGACCGTCATCAGGTGCCGACACGATGCGCACCCCGGCCGCCAAACCGAGGCGGGCGAGACTGCGCTTGATCAGGGTCGGATCGGCAACCAGGCACAGCGCCGGACGCTCAAGCGCCAGCCGACAGGCAATTTCAGGACCTATGCCGGCTGGCTCTCCCGGCGTCAACAGGAGGCGCGGGGCCATTCGGCCTAGAGCCGGATTTCGACGAAAGACTCAGCCCGCATCTGGCGCAGAAAGCGCTCGATTTCCTCGTCGGCCTTCTGCTGAAACAGCATGTCGCGCGCCTCGGCACGCATCATTTCGACCGTGCGATCAGCCTCGCGCACATCCTCCAGCCTCAGCAGATGCCAGCCCTGGGCAGTCTGCACCGGATCGCTGAGCTCGCCCGGCTCCAGCGACTCGACCACTTCCTGAAAAAACTGGCCGTATTCACCCGGCCGGAACCAGTTAAGCAGGCCACCGATATTGGCGGTGGTTTCGTCGGTGGAATACTGACGCGCCAGGTCGGCAAAGGACTCGCCCGCCTGGATCCGCTGGTGCAGCTCAAAAATGCGATCGCGGGCTTGTTGCGGCGTGACCAGCTCGGAGGGCTCGACCATGAGGTGACGGGCCCGAAACTCGCGCACGATGATCTCCGACTGATCGCGCCGATCGCGAACATGGATGATCATGAAGCCGGCAGGCGTGCGCAAGACATCGGAGTAACCGCCCAACGGCGCAGACCGCACCGCTTCGGCAAACTGCGGCGCCATCGCATTGATCGGGCGCCAGCCAACATTGCCACCTTCCAGCGCGTCCGGTGCCTGGGAGAAGGTCAGCGCTGCCGTGCTGAACTCCAAACCGTCATCCAAACGGGCACGAACATCCTCTGCCCGGCGCCTGGCCTCATTGACCTCGGCCTGGGAGGCTGCTTCCGGCACCGAGATCACGATCTGCGAGATCAGGTACTCGTCTCCTCCGAGGCGATTGGAAGCCAGCAGGATATCGACCTCGGTTTCGGTGATCTCGTCCATGGCATTGACGACGCGCTGGCGGAAGCGGGTGGTCATCAGCTCCTCCCGCACGTCGCGCCGGAATTCGCGAAAGTCGATGCCGTCAGACTCGATGGCTGCCCGCAGCTGGCTCATGTTCAGGCCATTCTGGCGGGCGACCTGCTCCAGCGCCTGGTCGACATCGGTATCGGAGACGCGGATCCCGGTGGCCTCGGCACGCAGGACTTCCAGCCGGGTCATGACCAGGCGCTCAAGCACCTGCTCCTCGATCACGCTGCGCGGCGGCATGCGCTCGCCCCGGCTGCGTGCCTGGCGCTCGATCATGCCGATGGCCTCGTCCAGCTCGCTTTTCAGGATGACATCATCCTCGACCAGGGCGACAATCCGGTCGAAGGACGTGGACGATTGCGCGCCGGCCAGCATCGGGATGAGCAAGAACACGGCCAGCAACAGGCCGCAGCGGAACAATGATGTGCGAAAGTTTTGCATGAGTGTTGCGGTTTCCTTGGCAATTCGGTTCCAGCCTGAACTTACAGCTGGTGGTGCGTAAACAACGGATAGGGCCGTCGACCAAGACTGCCCAGACCCTTGAGATGCAGCTCCATGAAAACGGTACGACGCATCTCCGAGTCGCGGTCGCGGATGTACTCGCGGCCGGTCAGGCGCAGCGCCCAGCAGCAGCTCTCGTACTCGATGCCGCCAAGCAGCTCCAGCGTATCGCGGTCTTCAAAAGAGTAATTGACCCGACCAATCAGGTTGATGTTTCGCCGCAGCGGGTAGCGGAAGCGGATATCGGCCTGATCGACCCGGTCACGGCGATAGCGATAGCCCAGCTGGGCCTGGCGACCATCGCGACCTCGGAAACTCAGACCAAATCGAGCGACCTGGGTTTCACTTTCTTCATGATCCCACTGCAGGCCGGCACTGAGCACCAGCTGCCGGGCGGGGCGCCAGAACATCTCGGCCACGGTCGCCGAGCGGCTGCGCTGATCGACCGGCTCTCCGGGCAGCTGGACCTCCAGGTCGCGGAAGTAGAAGATCTGACCGATGCTGGCCTCGAGCTGGCTGCGCCCATCAGTCGCGTCGAGCAGGCGCGAACTCAGCGCCAGGGTCAGCTGGTTGGCGTCACCCTGGCGATCCGGTCCGCTGAAGCGATTATGGTGAAACAGCTGGCTCATGCCGAAAGTCAGCTCGCGGGTGTCGAAGTTCGGCAAATCATCCTGGTTCGCGAACGGCACGTAAAGGTAGAACAAGCGCGGTTCCAGGGTCTGGACCCGGCCGCGGCCGGTGCGGCGCTCGAATATCAGGCCGGCATCGAAACTGGCGATGGGCGTAGTCCGACTCGGGCTGGATGATTCGGCGCCGCTGAGCTGGTAGAAGGTGCTGCGCAGGCCCAGCTCGGGACGCACGAACCAGCCAGGTCGAATCAGGTTGTAGCGCAGGCGCGGATGGGCATCGAAGCGGGCACCGGTGATGCCTGCATCGCGGTCAAAGTAGACCAGCTCATTGTCCATCATGAACTCGAAGCCGCGGGCCAGCGGTTGGTCGACATCCAGCCGGATCCGCGGCAGGCGCCGGTAGGGTTCGTTGCCCGGGGCCACGTTTTCATCCAGCACCTGGAAGGCATCGGCCATGACATCCAGCGACCAGGCCTGCCCATTGCCCCGTGCGCCGATGCTGGAGCGCAGAAACTGAACGGCCGAATCGGCCAAGTCGCTGCCCAGATCGACGAAGTAATTGTCGTCGCTGGCCCGGCGCAGATCGGCACGCGCCGACCAGCGCGGTGCCAGGCGCGCAGTCCAGTCAAACTGACCGTAGTAGCGATTGATGTCGGCTTCGCGATCCGATGGCAGAAATTCGACATCAATCTGGCCGCGCTGGCGTGCCGTCAGAAAACGGTACTCGGTGGCCAGCATGACGCCCCGATCCTGGATCCAGCGCGGGGTCAGGGTCGCGTCCTGGTTGGGCGCGATGTTCCAGTACCAGGGCACACGCAGATCAAAACCATCGTCGCTGGAAAAACCCAGGCTGGGATAGAGAAAGCCGCTCTTGCGCTGATCATCCAGCGGAAAGCTCAGCCAGGGCGAGTACAGGATGGGAACGCCCTTGAACTCGAGGCGCGCATGGCGGGCCACGCCCTGCCCGCGCTCCATGTCCAGCCGGACCTGGCCGGCCTTGAGCTGCCAGTCGGGACGCGCCGGGTCACAGGTGGTAAAGCTGAAGCCTTCGACACGGGCCATGGTCGGGTTCAACAGCTCGACCAGCCCGGCTTCACCGCTGCCCTCGCCGCGCACGAAACGATATTCGACTCCCTCGAAGCGCGCCCGTGAAGCCTCGGTCTCGACCCAGCCGCGCTCGGCCTCCAGGGCGATCACGGCATCGCTGTAGCGCAGCAGCACCGGCAGCTCGATTCGACCGGTCTGCCGGTTGTAGATCAGCGTTTCGGTTTCCAGACGCTGATCCCCGTGCTCGACTCGCACCGACTCCTCGAAACGCACCGGTGCCTCATGCTGAGCCTGAAAGTGCTCGGAGAAAATGCGCAGCGGCGTGCCGCCACTACGGTCCAGACGACGCCGCGGCGATTCCTCGTCGGGTTCGACGCAGACCAGTGCGGGGCGGTCGCTGGTGCCGGCCGGGGCCTGGGCCGGAGCCAGGGACGGCAGCGCCAGCCCGACGAAAACAGACAGGGCGAGGGTTCGGAACAAAATGACGATCGCTCGGGAGTCAGCCGAATAAACTCGCACAGTCTATCCAATTGATCAATCGCTGGCTTGCAAAAATTCCCGGCGCAGCTCCGCATCGACCGCCGCGAGCTCAGCCGCGCGCTGATGGAAACAGTCGATTGCCTGCCCGCAGGCGGCCAGCAGGGCCTCGAATGCGGCCACGCCCGCCTCGTAGGTGGCCGTCATCACCAGGTGGGCATTGTTCAGCCGGCGCTCTGACCAGCTCGCCAGCAGGCGGCTGTCACGTTCGGCGGCCGCCCCGGCCAGATCGGACTGCAGCTGGGCAAAACGGGCCTGCTTGGCAGCCTGCAGCTGCCCGGCGTCCGGGGCCTGCCGGTACAGCTCGCTCAGATCGGCACGCGCTGCCAGCAACAGCTCGACCAGCACGGCAGCATCGGCCCGACCGCGCTCCCAATCTGCCAGCAGCCCGGGCTGGCCGTAGTGCTGCAGCCAGCGGCGCACGCCAAAGCGCTCGACGGTCACGGCATAGGCTTCGTTGAAGGCCAGATCGCCGGGCACAAACAGTTTTTCGTGGGCCAGCTCGTGGAACAGGAAAGCGGCCAGCCGGGCATCGTCCCAGGCCAGCATGGTATTGAGTACCGGGTCGGAGAACCAGCCCAGGGTCGAATAGGCGACGGCCGGAAACACGGCCACGTCCAGACCCTGCTCGGCAAGCCCCCTGGCCTTGGCCTGGGCACGCTCGCGATCAAAGAAGGCGCGCATGTTCACGCAGCCGCTGATCGGGTAGCACCAGCGCCGAGCCTGGAAACTGTCCGGGGCTACCGCAACCACGTTCCAGACCGCCGCGTCGCGCTCCAGATCGGCGTAATGCCGATAGGATCGACTCTCCGGCAAGCCCAGCTCCTCGGCCGCATAGCGCCGGATTTCCAGCACCAGCGCCAGACGCCTGGCCAGTTCCGGATCGGTGTCGGGACGCTCGATCAGATCTGCGATAAGCTCTCGTCTGGCCAGCAGATCAAGATGGCCGCTGATCGCCTGCCCATACCAGCTCAAGGTCGCGCAGGCGCTCAAACCCGCACTCATCAGCAAAAGGAATGCAAGCTTGAGCACCGACTGGTACCTGGAAGACGATTTCTGGCGCAACTTCGGCTCTTTGATGTTCAGCGAGGACAGTTTTCGAGAGGCCGCCGAGCAGCTGCCCGGCCTGCTCCGGCTTGCCGGCATGGAGCCCGGCATGGAACCCGGCCGGGTGCTGGACCTCGGCTGCGGCCCGGGCCGCCATGCCCTGCCCCTGGCCGCGTCAGGGTATCCGGTCACCGCCGTGGATACCAGCCCGAGCCTGCTTGACCATCTGGAGCAGGCCTGCGGCGAACTGCCGATCGAGATCGTCAAGGCCGACATGCGCGAATTCCTCCGCCCCGAGGCTTTCGACCTGGTGCTGGTGATGTGGACCAGCTTTGGTTACTTCGAGGATGAGGCGGATCACCGCAAGGTGCTAACCAATATCCGCGCCAGCCTGCGACCGGGTGGTCGGCTGGTGCTGGACCTGGTCGGCCTGGAGTATCTGTGCCGCAACCTGGAGCCCGCCCACCTGACCGAGTACGACGACGGCAGATTGCTGCTGGAGCGCCCGATGCTGGTCGATGACATGAGCCGGCTGGACAACGAGTGGCTGCTGATCGATGGCGACCAGGTCAGCCGCCAGCACTTCTCCCACCGGGTCTGGTCGGCAGGCGAAATCCGGGGCCTGCTCGAACAATGCGGCTTCGAGATCCACGGCCTTTACGGCAGCTACGCGGGCGGCGACTATGATCTGGACGCAGAACGCCTGATCGTCATTGCTGGCGGTCGTCATTTGAAAGACTGAACCACGAAGGGCACGAAGCGCACGAAGGAAAACCAAATCCTCGATTGCCACGCCGATACTCCGGGGTCGTCTGCGTGCAGCCAGCCCATCCAATTCTGTTTTGTATTTCTTCGTGCCTTCTTCGTGTCCTTCGTGTTACACATCTTTCCTGATCCTTGCAAGGAGCATAAGTATGAGCAAGATCGAGTTGTCGGAACAGGCGTGGCGGGAGCGGCTCAGTGATGAGGCCTTTCGGGTCACGCGGCAGGCAGGGACTGAACGGCCGTTTACCGGCCAGTACAACGATCACGACGAGGACGGCGTCTATCACTGCGTTTGCTGTGATCACCCGCTGTTTGATTCAAGCTCGAAGTTTCACTCCGGCTGCGGCTGGCCCAGCTATCACTCGGAGCTTGACGAGGCCAACATCAAGCAGCGCTTCGACGACTCCTACGGCATGCGTCGGGTAGAACTGCTGTGCCCCCGATGCGATGCCCACCTCGGCCACATCTTCGACGATGGCCCACCACCCACCGGCCAGCGCTACTGCATCAACTCCGTCGCCCTGACCTTCAAACCCCGCCAATCTTCCTATTAACTTGGCAACGAAATACCTACGGTATTCGTTGCTCGCGCTTTGCGGCGCATGTCCGCAAAACGCTCCGCTTCGCGTTCCCGGCCGTACCGGCCGGGCATTAACCCGGCAATCCATTTGATTGCCGGGTTAATAACATCTTCCTCGCTGACGACGTGTTCCAGCAGGTTTTGGCGTTTTCCAGAAAGGTCGATGATGCAAGCGGTCTTCGGGTGGGGGATTGCGCTGAAGGCCTCGCCACCGCGTCGCACTGAAGCGAAATTCATCGCCCGAAGACGGCACCCCAATTCGAACAAAGCCCGAGCACTGAGACACGACACCTTCAAACCCCTTGACCCTTTGGCCCTTCAGCCAACCAGAATCCCGGCCCAGGCCGCATTCAACAGCGATACCATGGTGCCTGCCAGCACTGCTTTCAGCCCCAGCCGGGCCAGGTCGGGGCGGCGATTGGGCGCGATCGAGCCGATACCGCCGATCTGGATCGCAATCGAGGCGAAGTTGGCAAAGCCGCACAGGGCATAGGTGGCAATCAGCACGGAACGCTGCGACAGGCCCTCCTGCATGTCACCAAGAGCAATGTAGGCGACAAACTCGTTGGCAACCACTTTTTGACCAACCAGGCCACCGACCGCAACCGCATCGGACAAGGGCACTCCGACAAGGAAGGCCAACGGAGCAAACATCCAGCCCAGCAACAAGGCCAGATCCAGCGGTCGGCCCAACCAGCCTTCCAGCCCGGTGATGGACCCAAACCAGCCGAGCGGGCCGTTGATCAGAGCTATCAGGGCGAGGAAGGCCAGCAGCATGGCACCGACATTCAGGGCCAGTTTCAGGCCTTCGCCAGCGCCGCCGGCCGCAGCCTCGATCAGGTTGACATGCGGTCGCTCCACCATCACCCGCACGGCACCGGCAGTCTCGGACTGGCCGGTTTCGGGGACCAGCAGCTTGGCCATCACCAGGGCTGCCGGGGCAGCCATGATCGAGGCCGAGATCAGGTGGCGGGCAAAGAATGTCTGGGTCTCGGGATCGGCACCGCCGAGCAGGAGTACATAGGCCGCCAGAACGCCACCGGCAATGGTCGCCATACCGCCGGTCATCAGGGCAAACAGCTCCGAGCGAGTCATCCCGGCGATGAATGGCCTGACCACCAGCGGCGCCTCGGTCTGGCCGACAAAGACATTGGCCGCTGTTGCCAGCGACTCGCTCCCCGACACACCCATCAGCCGGTTCATCACCCAGGCCATGGCCTCGACCAGGCGCTGCATCAAACCCAAGTGGTAAAGACAGGCCATCAGGGCGGCAAAGAAGATGATCGTCGGGAGGACCTGGAAGGCAAAGACGAAACCGAACTGCTCGCTGTCGACCAGGGCCCCGAAAACAAACTCCGAACCGGCCCGGGTGTAGCCGATGAGGGTCACAAACAGCTTCGCCAGGCGTTCGAAAATCCACTGCCCCATCGGCACCCACAGCACCAGCACGGCCAGCGCGAACTGCAGCGCCAGGCCGACAAGTATGGTGCGCCAGGCAATGGCGGAACGGCGCTCCGACAGCAGCCAGGCCAGCCCGAGCAGGGCTGAGATGCCGAACAATCCGTGCAGCACCCCGGTCATGAAATCAGGACCGGCGCGGGCAAGCGCCTGCCATCAGGCAGAAAACTCGGGCAACTTGCGGGGCAACAGATCCAGTTGCGGACGCACATAGCGCGGCAGGCCATCGTCGCCAAAGGGCGGAAAACTCTCCCCGAGAATCAGCGGCTGAAGGTAGCGCCGGGCTTTCTCGGTGATGCCAAAGCCGTCTTCGCTGATGAAATCACGCGGCAGCTTTTTTTCATGGTTGGCAATCAGGTCCAATGGCGCGCTGGCAATCTCCCAGCGATACGGCTGGTCGGAGAGCCGGCGTATCACCGGCATGACGGCGCTGGAACCCTGCTCTGCCAGAGCCACGGCAGCCGCGCCAACGGCCTGCGCATGGGCCAGGTCCGTGGCCGAGGCAATATGACGGGCGGAGCGTTGCAGGTAGTCACTGACTGCCCAGTGGTACTTGTAGCCAAGCTGGCGCTTGACAACAGCCGCCACCGCTGGCGCCACCCCGCCAAGCTGCTGATGACCGAAGGCATCACGCGAACCGGCCGCGGACAGAAAATCACCGCTGGCGTCGCGCAAGCCTTCCGAGGCAACGATGGCGCAATAGCCATGCCGCTCCACCGATTGCTTGACGGCCGCACAGAAGCGATCCTGATCGAAGGGGATCTCGGGGAACAGGATGATTTGCGGCGCATCACCGGGCTGCCTTGCGGCCAGACCACCGGCAGCGGCAATCCAGCCGGCATGGCGCCCCATCACCTCAAGCACAAAGACCTTGGTCGAGGTCGAGGACATCGACATGACATCCAGGCTGGCTTCAAGAATGGACACTGCCACGTACTTTGCCACCGAGCCAAAGCCTGGACAGTTGTCGGTCTCGGCCAGATCATTGTCGATGGTCTTGGGCACGGCAATGCATTGAAGCGGATAGTCCAGATCGTCGGCAAGGCGGCTGACCTTGAGGGCGGTATCGGCTGAATCATTGCCGCCGTTGTAGAAGAAGCAACTGACCTGATGGGCGCGAAACACCTCAACCAGCCGCTCGTACTCGCGGCGGTTGTCCTCCAGACCCTTGAGCTTGTAGCGGCAGGAGCCGAAGGCACCGCCCGGCGTATGATTCAGGCCGTCGAGCATGGCATCCGACAGAGTGGCGGTATCCACCAGGCGCTCTTCAAGCACGCCGAGAATGCCATCGCGCGCCGCCAGCACCCGATGACCGGCAGCGCGGGCGGTGCGGATCAGGGCTGCCGCGGTGGCGTTGATCACCGGCGTCACACCGCCGGACTGGGCATACAGAAAGGTCTTTGCGCTCACGCGGCAGGGTCTCGCTTTCAGTGGCTGCGCCCACAGCATAGACCAATTTGACACCCGTTCGCTTCCCAAGTACTTTTAGCGGCTTGTTGACCATTCGAATCGCCACTTAACAGACCATCATGCGCATCGTATTGCTTGGCCCTCCCGGCTCGGGCAAGGGCACCCAGGCCGCCCTGCTCAAGGAACGTCTAGACGTCCCCCACATTTCCACCGGCGAACTGCTGCGCGCCGCCGTGCGCGACCAGACATCGCTGGGCATGAAGGCCAAGGCCGCCATGGATGCCGGCGAACTGGTGTCGGACGAACTGGTACTGGGCCTGATCGAGGAACGGATGGGCGCAGCCGACGTCCAGTCGGGCTATCTGCTCGACGGCTATCCCCGCAACCTGTCACAGGCGAGGGCCCTGGATGATGTGCTGGGGCGGCTGGATCTGCCGGTAGAGAAGGCGCTGGCGTTGACCGTGGATGAGGAGCAGATCGTCACCCGGCTGGCCCGAAGGGCCGAGGAAGAGGGTCGCTCGGACGATACCGAGGAAGTGGTTCGCAATCGCCTGGCCGTTTACCGCGAACAGACCGCACCGGTGGCAGGCTACTATGCCGACAAGCGTCTGCTGGTTGAAGTCGACGGTATGGGCTCGATCGAGGAGATCAACCAGCGCCTGATGGCTGCGCTGAGCTGATCCGGATCAGCATGCGCAGCGCGTCGCCGTCGCGCTCGACGCCGATCGCTTCATGCCCAAGCCGTTCACAGAGCACGGCAAGGTCAAGCTCGGCCAGGGGGTCGTCGGCTAGCACCTCCAGCACCTGGCCAGGGCACATGAGCTTCAGCGTCCTGGCCGTTCGGGTGGCCGGAATCGGACACAGATCACCACGCGCATCGAGCTGCCGGTCGGGCTTTTCGCCGCGGGCTTGCGCCGCCATGGCTTGACGGGGTTTACTGTCTGACATGATCGATTTACTCCAGAAACTGCTTGCCATCGTCCTGCTCCGTCAGGGACCGCAGGACCTGCCACCCGGCCAGGCGACCATGCTCACCTGCCTGGCCTTGTATGTGCTGACTACCGCTGCCAGCCTGACCGGGGCGCAGCAGCCGGAACAGCCGGTTCTGGTACTTGGCCTGGCACTCGCAATCCCCCTGCTGCTGTCGCGCCTGGTCCTGACCCTGGCGAACAAGATAGCGCGCTGGCCGCAAACCGTCAGCGCCCTGTTTGGCAGCAGTGCCGTCCTGTCGGCGCTGAGCCTGCCGCTCGGATGGATGGCGGGGGAGCAACCAACGCCGCTGGTCGGCCTGCTGCTGGTGACCTTGTTCTTCTGGTCGCTGGCGGTGAACGGTCATGTCTGGCGGCATGCGCTGGAGGTCGCCTTCAGCGGCGGGCTGGCCATTGCCGTGCTAATGTTTGCAATCAATCTGTTCATCATCAACGCGCTGGCGGGCTCGATTTGAAAATTCACATTCTCGGTATTTGCGGCACCTTCATGGGCGGGCTGGCAGCCCTGGCTCGCGCCGACGGCCACAGCGTGACCGGATCGGATGCCAATGTCTACCCGCCGATGAGCACCCAGCTCGAAGCGCTGGGCATCGAGCTGACCGAAGGCTACGGCCCGGAAGCTCTTGACCCGGCCCCGGACCTGGTTCTTGTCGGCAATGCCATGAGCCGCGGCAATCCGGCCATCGAGCACATGCTCAACGCCCGCATCCCCTTTACCTCGGGACCGCGCTGGCTGGGCGAGAACTACCTGACCGGTCGCCGGGTGCTGGCGGTAGCCGGCACCCATGGCAAGACCAGCACTGCCAGCATGCTGGCCTGGATACTGGAGCATGCCGGACGCAACCCGGGTTTTCTGATTGGCGGCATCCCAAACAACTTCGGCGTATCGGCCCGGGCCGGCAGCGATCTGTTCGTGGTCGAGGCCGACGAGTACGACACCGCCTTTTTTGACAAACGGGCAAAGTTTGTCCATTACCGTCCGCAGGTCGCCATCCTCAACAATCTCGAGTTCGACCATGCCGACATCTACCCGGACCTGAAGGCCATCCAGACCCAGTTCCACCATCTGGTTCGCACCATCCCGGGCAACGGCATCATCGTCAGCAATGTCGCCGATGGCAACCTGCGCGAGGTGCTGGAATGGGGCTGCTGGAGCCAGGTTCAGGGTATCGGCATGGCCGAGGACGAGGCTGCGAACTGGCAGGTAAGGCTGCTTGACCCCGGTGGCCGCCAGCTGGCGATCAGCCGGAATGGCGAGCCGATCGGCACCATCGAATGGACGCACACCGGCCGCCACAACGCGCTCAATGCCCTGGCCGCCATCAGTGCCGCCGCAGCGGTCGGGGTAGCACCAGACGATGCCATCACCGCCCTGGGGCAGTTCAAGGGGGTGAAGCGGCGCATGGAGCTGCTCGCCGAGATCGACCAGATCCGGGTCTACGACGACTTCGCCCATCACCCGACCGCGATCCGCCTGACGCTGGAAGGCCTGCGTCGCAGCGTTGGCAATGCCCGCATTCTGGTTGCCCTGGAGCCGGCCAGCAACACGATGCGCGGCGAACATCACGTCCATGAGCTGGCGCCGGCCCTGACGCCGGCCGACCATGTCTGGCTGCGCACCTCCGAGGCGATGGACTGGGATCCGCACGAAGTGCTTGGCAAGCTCGAAGGTCAGGGCAGAGCCAGGCGCCAGGTCGACAATCTGCTCGATGATCTCGACCAGGCGGTGCGTCCGGGCGACCATGTCGTCTTCATGAGCAACAAGGGCTTTGGCCGGGCACCGCAGCGCTTCGTCGACAGGCTGCGGGCCCGCCTGGCTTGACACGCCCTTGATGCAGGCTTCGACAAGCTTCCAACCCCTTCTCGCCCGGCATTCCCCATGACCGAATCCCTGCCCCTGTTCCCGCTCAATGTCGTGCTGCTGCCAGGGGCTCACCTGCCGCTGCGCATCTTCGAGTCGCGCTACATCGACATGGTGCGAGAATGCCTGCGCAAGGACGCCGGCTTCGGGGTTGTGTGGCGCATGGATACCGAGCCCGGCGCCGGCGGCGGTCATGCCGCAGTCGGCACCGAGGCGCGGATTCGGGATTTCACTACCCTGAAAGACGGCTTGCTGGGCATCGACTGCGAGGGTGGCCGACGCTTTCGCGTCCGCGCCACTCGCGCCCGCGACAACGGTCTGCTGATCGGTGAGGTCAGCTGGCTGGGCGAACAGGCAGCCGCTGCCGTCTCACCCCGACATGCCGTGCTGCAGACACTGATGCGCCAGGTTCTTCAGCACAAGGAACTGGCCGAGCGTATTGATGTGGACATCGACGATGCCACCAGCCTGGGTTTTACCCTGGCCTCGCTGCTGCCGCTCGATCTGCCGCGGGCGCAGAGTCTGCTGGAAATGACCGACCCCAGCGCGCGTCTGGACGCGCTGATCGACATGATTGAAGTGGTAGCCAGCGGTCAGTCGAACATGGACACGTAAAGCCGCGGCGGCGCCTGCTGACCACTGATACGCCAGTCCTGCAGGTCTTCATCCAGGCGCCTGAGGGCCTCGCCCGAGGCCAGATCGACCTCATACCAGCGGTGGAAGACGGCCACTTGCCTGACTTGCTCGACCTTGCGCACCTGGCCGAGCCAGACCGGCACCGCTCCGGGTTCAAGACGCGCCCCCGAAGACCACAGACGCACCAGGTAGACCGAGCCATCGGTCGCCTGGTACCTCATCACCAGATCGTCCGGCCGGCCGGCAAAGTCGCGACTGGAGTGCGGCAGCGATGCATCTTCCGCCGGCCCCAGGATCAGTGCCATCAGGGCGGCGGCGCTGCTGGCCTCGACCCGGCGCCAGCCGCGAGCGGAAAGATGATCTGCCACCAGATCAAGGTTGGCGGCAAGCTGGAAATCGAAACGTGTCCGGGGGTACCGGCCCAGTCGGCTGAGACGATCCGGCAGTTCCTGCCAGCCCTCATCCTGCCAGTGCAGGAACGGGTAGCTGCGATCCGGCTGTGCCAGGCGGGTCGCGTCCAGCCGGGCATCCAGCTCGTTGCCGCCCTGGACCAGGGCCACGACCGGAATCGACAGGTAGAACACCAGCGCCAGCCAGATCGGACGACGCCGCACCCGGCTACGCTGCCGGTAGGCGATACCGACCAGGGCAGTCCAGCCCATGGCCAGGGCGACAGCCGCCAACAGGCCCGCGACGCTGGCCAGGCCCAGGTAAAAGTGGGCGAAGGCGAACAAACCGACCAGCACCGAGCTGAACAGGTAGGGCCATTTGCGTCGGCGCGCACTCAAATCCTTGGCCAGCATCACGGCGAAAAAACCGAACACGGTGGCCGTCAGGGCCATCCCACGATGCGGCACCTGGCCCACTGTCAGTCCGACGGGCGCCTCGGAAATCAGCCCGGTGAGCAGGCTCAGCAGCAGAGACAGCAGATAGGCGCCCAGCGTGGCCGATAGCCAGTGAGCCAGTGTCATCCAGCGGCCGATGGCGGCCAGCACCAGGCCCATGAGCAGGGCGATGGTCAGTGCCACCGGCGTTTCGGCGACCAGGGACAGCCAGGCAAACAGTGGATCGGCAACGTGATTGCGCAGGCTGGCGGCCAGACCGCTGAGTCGGTACTCCGCATCCCAGGCCGGCGCCAGGAATGGCGTGGACACCAGCACGGCAATCAACACGGCCAGGGAAATGACCAGCAGCATGCCCAGCAGCGCCACGCTCAGGACCTCGCGGCCACCCGGCTCGAACAGGGGGCGCAGCAGACGTCCGATCTTCGGTTGCTCGGTGCTCCAGCGAATCATCCCACGCAGCCACCATCCTGAACGCCGCGCAGTGTACTCGTAGATCAACCGCGTCACCCAGGCGACGAACCAGCCGCCCAGCACAATGATCATCAGCACGATCACGAGCCGACCGGCAAAGTCGGCAGCCAGCTCCAGCGAGGCACCGAACACCATGCCGGGAAGCAGGTACAGCGGTGCCCACAGGATGGATGCTGGCAGCGCCCAGGTCAGAAAGGCCAGCGGGCGCATGCCCATGCTGCCTGCAAGCAGCGGCACGACAGGACGGATCGGGCCGATGAAGCGACCGATAAAGACACCCTTGCCACCGTGCCGGGCGAACAAGACCTGGGCGGCAGCCATCATGTCGGGGCGGCGGCTGAGCGGCCATAGCCTCGGGATGCGGTCGCTGTAGCGGTAACCCAGCCAATGACTGACGGTATCGCCCAACAGGGCACCGGCGCTGGCTGCCGCCCAGGCGGCCAGGAACAGGCCCGGGTCCATGCCGACCACGGCCCCGACCAGGAACAACAGGACGATGCCCGGGACAAAAATGCCGACAATCGCCAGGGACTCCAGCAGCGCGAAGCCAAAGGCCAGCGCGAGGATCAGACCCGGATGGGTCTGAACGGCCTCGATCAGGCCAGTCAGCAAGCGCCCGTCTTCCATGCCAGCCACGGTGTGCTAGTGTACCCCGCCACACACTCTGTAACTTATAGCGAGTCGGAGAGCGTTTAGCTGCAAGGCCTGTCTCGCCGGGAATGGCAGCGTCCTTGCCAAGAGACAGAACACGCGCCACGGCACTCCGGCCAGGCTTTTTTTTGGCTGACGCCGCAAGCCGCCAGACCTACGATGCCTGCGCTGCAGGTGAACGCTCTCGGTCTCGGGTAGCATAGGCGGCCCGTTGTCTTGATGAAATGTTGCCA
>REEQ01000211.1 GCA_007695005.1 Wenzhouxiangellaceae bacterium
ATGCAAGACTTGGCCTGCGATCATCGGCGTCCGCGATGAGTCACTGTATGCGCTCAAAAACGATGTCGCGGGCACGCACATTGCCGGCTTTCAAGGCGGTGATTTCACCGGCTTCATTGCGCAGAAAGTCCACACTGACGACAGGAAAGTCGCCATTGAACGAATCTGCGCCGCTGTGCTTGAGCACGATCGGGTCGAAGCGACGGTGGCGAAGCTCCAGCTCGCCGGCTTTGCCGACGACAATGGTATAGATGGTTTCCAGCTCGTGACTCAGGTAACGCCCCGCGTAGATCGAGAAATCAGGCGCCTCATGGTCCTCATCCACTCGCAGTGCCCGATGCTCGCCACCCTGGTGCAAGGTCAGCTCCTGCACGTTGCCATCCTCGTCAACATGAAAGACAAACCGAGCGCCGACCTGGTCCTGGGTGAATTCATTCGGCCCCACCGGCTTGATCTCGAAAGCCGGCTGACCGCTGGCCTGGATCATGTATCGATCATTGTCACGGAAAAAACGCATGATGAATCCTGGAACGGCCTCCAGCTCGAAACGTCCCAGGTAGCGATCGAACAGCTCGTCACTGAATTCGGTCAGCGCTACGTGCTGATCCGGCCTGTCCTGATCATCTTCCGATGCCGCCACTGGCTCAAGATGCTGGCCCAGAACCAGCTCGGCCACGGCACTGATGAAGCCCTCATCGATACCGTGATGATTGGCGAAGATCATGTAGCCGGCATCATGTTCAGGGTAATAGTCAAAAACCGACAGGTGGCCGACATCGCCGCCGCCATGTTGCCAGCGCTTTTGGCCACGAAAACGATCGACAACGATGCCCAAGCCGTAGCCGGTGACCTGACCGCCCTGACCGCCGAAGGGTGTCACCATCAGCTCGCGTACCGGGTCACCACCCAATTCGAAACGCCCCAGATGGGCCATCCAACGCGCCATGTCTGCAAGCGTGGTGTAAACACCGCCGGCACCCAGGGCACCGCCAATGTCGCGTGATTCCAGGTAACGGCCATTGCTTTTTGTATATCCGGTGCTGGCGCCGACCAACACTTCATCGACATTGGGGCGAAAGTGCGTGTCGTTCATGGCAAGGGGGGCGAATATTTCCCGGCGCACCCAATCCTGGAATGGAGTGGCAGTCACTCTGGTCACGACCTCGGCAAGCAGACCGTAGCCGGTGTTGTTGTAGTTCCACTCACCACCGGGCTTGTTCTGCAACGCCGTCTGTCGCTGGACCGTGGCAATAATGACATCCACATCCATCCAGTCCCCCTTGTCGACACGAACGCCAGCCAGCGCCTCGGCATTGATGAATTCACGATAGCCGCTGGTATGGTTGAGCAAATGCAGCAGCGTGACTGGATATTCGAACTCGGGTAGTTCAGGAATGTATTGCCTGATATCGTCGTCTAATGACAGCTCGCCGCGCACGTGCAGCATCGCCAACGCCATGCCGGTGAACTGTTTGGCGGTAGACCCGATATTGGCCCGACTGCCGTCAGTCAGCGGCACGCCGAAGCGAAGGTCAGCCATGCCGGCCGCTGCGGTTTCAACCAGCTCCCCGTCGCGCACGACCCCGATCAGCACACCCGGCGTCGACTCATCGAACTCTGCCAACAACTCGGCAAGTGTATGTCCGGCCACATTCCCCGACCAACAGACGGCAAAGCCGGCGAGCAAAAACAGCTGCAAGCAGCGAATAAAAGTAGACATATCGGCACCCGTCCTCTTCGCGTGTTCTTGAGCGAACGACGACGACCATGCTAGCTCGCGATGTAACAGAGCACATGTGCCAAAGGCCATGATTCGAAGGCCCGAGTTTCGGCTCAGCCGCGCATGATGACGTGGAGGGGCCTCGATGAAAGCAGCCTTCATCTAGCTGGCCGCTGGCAACCTGCCTCAGCCGTCTTCTTCCTCGAACTCGAAGTGAGCTTCCAGTTCGCCGTCGTGCTCGGGATCACTTCCAGGTTCACGTCCCAGCCCTTCATCAGGCTCATCCAGCGCAGGCCAGGGGCAGTCGCCATCGTGTTGCTGCTCGAACTGCTCGCAAGCTTCGATCGGCTCGATCACTTCTTCCGGCGTCTCGATGCCAATATGGTAGATCGCAAAACCCGGCATCACCGCCTGGCCCAGGGCCTTGCCCAATATCCGTCCGGTGAAGGGTGACACGACCTCGGTACGCGTGTTCGTGATCGGGTCAGTGATATTGCCAAGCAACTCGCCCTCCTCCACGGCACTTCCCAACTGCACGCGATTGGACAGAATGCCGCTGGTATCGGCCCTGACCCAGCTGGAGCGGTAATAGACCGGGCGCGGTTCTTCCCACAGCGTGGCACGGGCATCCATGCCCAGATGGTTGAGCAGGCTGCGAATCGAGCGCACGCCATGGCTGACTTCGTCCGGTTGGAACCGCATCGGCTCGCCGGCCTCCAGGGTCACGGCCGGAATGCCAATATCGCTGGCAGCGCGCCGCAGTGTGCCTTCCGCCCCTGCGCTGTGCAGCACCACGGTCGCGCCAAAACCACGGGTCAGATGCCGAATACGCTCATTATTGAGGTCGGCCCGAAGCTGAGGAAGGTTGGTTCTGAGCAGAGAGCCGGTATGCAGATCAACCAGCGCATCGCAGTGGACGACGATCGAATGGAAGAAGGAGTAGGCAATCCGAGAAGCCGAGCTGCCGGTGCGATTCCCCGGAAAGAAGCGATTGAGGTCGCGTCGGTCCGGCAGGTATCGGGAGTTGCGCTGGAAGCCATGGATATTGACGATGGGCACGCCGACCACGGTGCCGTTGAGGTCATCGAGGTTGATGCCGAACATGACGTTGCGCACGATCTCGATGCCATTGAGCTCATCGCCATGAATGGCCGCGGTAATGCAAAGTACGGGGCCAGGTCGATGGCCATGGGCAACCAGGACCGGTACGGCCACTTCCAGACCGGCAAAACTCTGGTTATCAGACCAGGACAGGCGCCGGAACTCACCCGGCAAGACCGTCTCGTCGAGCAGGTGGAACGGCTCCGAACGCGGATCCTGCTCGGCAGCCCCCTCAGACTCTGAACCAGCCTCATCATGGGGCGTTGCCGGCACCAGGGCATCGGACTGAAGGAAATCCAGCATTTGTAGCCAGGGCAGGCGATCCAGATCAGCATCATCAACGGCAGCTGACGAACAATTCGTGGCCAGCACCAGAAAGACGCTGACGGTGGCGGCAAATATCGGCAACTTCACGACTAAGCAGACGGTCGGATCAACGCGGCGGTGGACCAGATTATCACCCACTGGTTCCGCTCTCTGCATGAACGCTTCCGGGATTCGCCGCCGTCGCATATCCCGGCGGGGCCATGGTTGGCCCGACCAAAACCAGGCAGACACGGCCATCCCGAGCCCACACCACATCGAGGCCAGCACAAGC
>REEQ01000031.1 GCA_007695005.1 Wenzhouxiangellaceae bacterium
TTGATCATGGCTTTGCGCTCGCTCATCGGTCGCGACCGAGCGCTTTGGACAAAAATTCGTTCACCATGGTCAACTCGCCGATCTTGGCATGGAGTTTTTCAACTTCATCTTCCTTGACCTCGAAGACAGCGTCCGCTTAGTCGAGCAGCCTGCGCTTCCAGTCCTGGAACTGGTTGGGGTGGACGTCGAACTGCTGGGCCAGCTCCGTGACAGTCTTATCGCCTTTGACAGCAGCCAGGGCGACCTTGGCCTTGAAGCTCGGTGTGTGGTTCCTTCTCTTCCGTCTTGTCATCGTCTGCTCCTTGAGAGCCGAAGCTCCTCATGAAGCAGAGAATGCCACTTATCGGGAAAGAAATGCTGTCCAGGGGATGGGGTCCACTTCATAAAGCCGGTCAGCCAAATGCGCCGCCTGTTATCTTGACTGCTGAATTTCTTGGCTCAATCGGGCGGAATTGATCATGTCGCGCATCTTCTGGATCGGTCTGGTTTTGTTTGCAGCGCTCGCGCTGTGGTGGCAACAGGGCCAGATCAACGAGTACTCAAGCGCTGATATGGCCCCGGCTGCCGATTCAGCCCTGGTGGTGCCCTCGGTTGAGGTAAGGGATCTCGATGGTCGTGTGGCCTGGCGCGGCGACGTCGACCTGAATCCGGTGCTGGCAAGGATCAGCGCCGGCAAGAGCGACCCCCACCGCAATGACGGTTCGGTGTTTCAAAACCGCGAGGGCAGACTGCCGGCAAGGCCCCGCGGTCACTACCGCGAGTACGTGGTGCGCACACCCGGTATTCGCCACGCCGGGCCGCAGCGAGTAGTCATCGGTGCTGATGGTGAGATCTACTACACTGCCGATCATTACCGAAGTTTCCAGCGCTTGCGATGACTCACTCCGCCCAATGGCAGTCCCTGCTTAAAGCATGGTTGAGCAATGAAGAAGCCCTGCTTTGCCTGCCCGGCCCGGTCGATCCCGGCGCAATCGCTGCCGAGTTGACAGCGATCGGGATTGACGCCGCTACCGTCAAGCTTGGTGTGGCCGACGACAAGGCCAACATGATGCAGGCCTTTCAACGCGACCTGAATTGGCCCGACTGGTTCGGCGCCAACTGGGATGCGCTGGCTGATTTACTGATGGGTGCTGAAGACCAGGGCGCTCGTCCCAGGGTGCTGTTCCTGTGCGGATGGGCCGCGTTCGCGGCGCGTGCGCCGGATACCGCGGCAACGCTTATCGAGATCATCGAAGATGTCAGCCGCGATCGGCACAGCCTGCTGGTCGGCGCCATTTGCTGCGACTGTGGAAACCTCCCATGACCACGATCGCGGCACCATTGTCCCGAACGCCCCGACCGGCACTGCTGCTGCGCAGCGGGCAACTGGACAAGGAGATGGCCAGCGCGATTGCGGCCCAAGCAACAAACTGATTGACGTGCATCCAGCTTCGGTCGTATGCTCCGCCAGTGCGCTTTTCTCTGGCGCACCATGGCCAATGATCGCCGCGCTGCGGTGCCTTGAACCCGGTCAGCTGCAGGCGAACACTGTTCGTCAACAATTCGCGTTTCGCAAGAGGCGCTTGTTCAGCTTGATCGGGAGAAAACGATGTCGGGTCTTCGTTCTGTGTGCGGGCATTCAGCCTCGCGCGCGCTGTTCGGGGGCGCCGTTGCGGCGCTGTTGTTCACCATCGGTGCGTCAGCTGGCCAGCTGCCGGCAAGCGATACGCCCCAGCTAGCCGCCAGTTCGGAAAGCCGCCCGCCTTTGCGAGTGCTGCCTGTTCAGCCGACAGATGGACTGACGCCTGGTGCAAGAACCGCAGCACCGGATTCATCAGGGCGTTACCTGACCATCCTGCGTTTTATCGATCAGCCATTGGCCAGCTACGATGGCAACCTGCCCGGACTGGCCGCCACCTCGACGCGGGTCACCGGCGCCAGGCGCCTCGACGCACGCTCTCCGGCCGCCGTGGCCTACACGCAATACCTGGCCCAACGCCAGGCCGGCCACATCACCCATATCTCACGCCTGCTTGAGCGTGCGCTTGAACTGGAACACCAGTATCTGGGCGTTTTGAACGGTGCCGCCGTGCGCCTGACACTGGATGAAGCACGCCGCGTCCGCGAGCTTGATTTCGTCGTTGGCATTCACCTGGATGAAGAACGCGACATCCAGACCGATGTCGGCCCCGAACACATCGGCGCGCCATCCATCTGGAACGGGCTGACCAGCGGCACGATTGCGACCCGTGGCGAGGGCATCATCATCGGCGTCCTCGATACCGGGATCAACTTTTCCCATCCCTCGTTTGCCGCGAGCGATGGCGATGGGTATGTCCATACCAACCCCTACGGTGCCGGGGTCTACGGTGGCTGGTGTGCAAGCAACCCCGGCCACTGCAACGCCAAGGTCATTGCCGCTTACAGCTTCAATCCGGTCGGCGGCAGCCCGGTTGACGACAACAACCATGGCAGCCATGTTGCGGCCACGGCCGCCGGCAACAGGCACATTGCCAACTTGTCGGTTGGTGGCGATGACTATGCGCTCGAAGTCAGCGGTGTCGCGCCTCGGGCCAACATCGTTGCCTACCGGGTCTGTGCGCCCAGCTGCCCCACCACGGCCAGCGTAGCTGCCATCAACAGCGCCATCCTCAATGACCAGGTCGACGTGCTCAACTACTCGATCTCGGGAGGCGACTTCCCCTGGGACGACCCGGTCGATCTGGCTTTCCTGGATGCTTTCAATGCCGGTATCTTCGTCGCCGCGTCAGCAGGCAATACTGGCCCTGGCTTCAGCACCGTGGCGAAAACGGGGCCGTGGAACGCCTCGGTTGCCGCCAGCACGCATCGACGCGCCATTGGCAACACGCTGGATGTGACCGGGCCCACCACACCGGTTGAACTGCAAAACGCATTGGCCGTTCCCGGTGAAGACATCGTGATTGCCAGCGACATCCTCGGCGAACTGCGTTTCAACAGCGCCAACCCCCTGGGCTGTTCGCCGCATCCGGCCGGCTTTTTCAGCAGCGCCATCGCCCTGATCAGTCGTGGCGAATGCAATTTCGCCACCAAGATCGGCAACGCCGTGGCGGCCGGAGCAAGCCATGTCGTGGTCTTCAACCATGTCGGCGGACCGCCGACGGTGATGGGCGGCGTCGGCGGGTTGGCAGCTTCGGTCATGATCGACAACAGCAGTGGCACCGCCCTGCGCAATTACGTGCAGTCCAACCCGGGCACGACAGTGCGCATCAACGCCGGGACCAGCTTGATCGAGAACACGATCTGGGAAGATGTGATCGGCGGTTTCAGCTCACGCGGTCCCAGTCAGTACAATCTGCTCGCGCCCACCTTCACCGCCCCCGGCGTAAATATCCTGGCAGCAGGCTTCAATGGACCGGAAGCCTATGTTTTCCTGCAAGGCACGTCCATGTCCTCGCCACATGCAGCAGGTGCTGCCGCCCTGCTCATGGCCTTGCGGCCAGACTGGTCGCCCGCTGAAATCCGTTCAGCATTGGCACTGACGGCATCGCCTGGGGTGCTGAAAAAGGAAGATGGCATGACCCCGGCAGATCCCTTTGACCAGGGCTCCGGCCTGCTCGATCTGGCCTCAGCCGGCAGAACCGGGGTGGTCATGAATGAAACCGGGGCAAACTTCACTGCCGCCGATCCTTTCCTGGGCGGCGATCCGCGCACGCTGAACATACCCCACCTGGTCGATCAGAATTGCCGGGGGGATTGCAGTTTCGTGCGCAACTTCAGGAGTGTCTTTGCATCGACAATACCCTATACCGTAGAGACTTCGGCGCCAGCCGGTATCAGCATTCAGGTCACCCCGGCCAGCTTCACCCTCGACCCGGGCGCCGATATCGACCTGCTGATCGAGGTGATCGTTGATGAAGACGTGGCTGCACTGGAGGACTGGCTTTTCGGAGAGGTCCGCCTGGTACCACCCGCCCAGGTCTTGCTCGGCGAGGATTTCTCTGGCAACAGCTTTCCGCCGCCCGGCTGGAGCAGCATCCGCTTGATCGGCAGCGGCGTGCAACAGTGGTCACGGGTGACGAACACGTTCAATTCATCCCCGGCCTCGGCGCAGCGGCGCTGGAGCCAAACCGCCGACGGCTTTCAGGACGACTGGCTGATATCGCCATCCTTCCGGGTACCTGAAGGCACGCAAACCTCGCTTCGGTTTGCTGATCGCGGGCAGTTCATGTCTGATTATGGCTACTCCGGCGTTCTCATATCTTCGGGCAGTTGCACGCCGATTGGCGACTTTGTTGAACTGCAGGAAATCAATGACAGTCTCAATACCACCTGGCGCAACGTCCCGCCCATAAATCTGACCGCCTATGCCGGCCAGGATGTTTGCCTGGCCTTCCGCTACTCCGGCACCTTCGCCCACTCCTGGTGGGTTGATGATGTCGTCGTCTCACGGTCCGACCTGCAGCCTGCTCCAGCGCGCCTGCCAGTGGCCATCGTTCCGAAGGTAGCGCGTCCCATCATCGACATCGTTCCAGACGCTGTTTCTGAAAGGGTCGCTCTTGGTTCCGCTCCCATTGGTCTTGCCATGCAGATTCACAACCGTGGAAGAAATGACCTGGTCTGGCAGGTTGACAATGCAGCTACGGTGCAGGCGACGGTCTGGCATCAGCCAGTCAACGGAGGTAGCGGTATCGTCTCGGACTTTTTCATTGGCAGCAACGCCGGTGCCTATGCGGCTTCGGACTTCGTGCTTCAACGGACCACAAGTCTGTCGGAAATTTTCGCAGCCGGCTTCGACAACACCAACTCCCTGTCCGCACAGCCCTTGATCAGCTGGCATATTTATGCCGACGATGCCGGGGTACCGGCGGGCCACCCTGAAGACGGTACCAGCGGCGGCTCGGCACTGTGGATTTATTCGGCTGCACCGAACGCGCCTGGCGTTGACGTTACCGACAACAACATCACCTTGAACCTGGCGGGTGCCGGCCAGGCGCTCAGCCTTCCGGCCGGCAGCTACTGGTTGTCGGTATTCCCTTCCTACAACGTCACCGGTGCCGGTGGTGCGCGCTGGAACTGGTACCAGGCTGCGCAGGTCGGTGCCCAGACTCACCTGGTTTCACCGGCCATATTCGGTGTCGGCAACTGGACCAGCCTGTCCGGCCTTGGCGTCAGCTTCAGTGACACCGCTTTCACGTTGAGCGAAATGGCAAGCTGTGGCGCGTCGTGGATGTCAATGGAGACCAGCGGTGGCACAGTGACCGACGAAGGATTCGTCGAGATGGTCATGACGCTTGACCCGGCCGGTCTGGCCCCCGGCACGCACGCGGCTTACCTTTGCATCAGCAGCAATGACATTGAGCAACCCATTGTTGCCGTGCCCGTGACCTTGATGATCGTCGTCGACGACCTGTTCGCTGACCGTTTCCAGAGTCCTTGATATCAACTGCGGTCCGACCGGCGCGTCGACGCGCCGGCCGGGCTGCTCTATCGGATCAAGGCCTTCGGTAAAAAAAGCGGGTCACCTGGACCCGCTTTCTTGCTGGTGTTGCGGTGATCGCGTCGAAATCAATATTTGACCGTACAGCCGTAGGGGCGGGTCACGGCCGGGTCTATGTCCTGCCCGTTAGCCATGGCAGTCAACGCCGCAACCACATATTGCGTGGCACCCGGTATGTCAGCCGGGTTGGCGCTGGGGTTGGAGTCGATGCCGCCCATATAGCGCAGGATACCGTCGCCGTCGATGATGTACATGTGGGGGGTAACCCGGGCGTCATAGGCGCGGCCCATGTCGCCGGATTCGTCCAGCAGGACAGCGGTGGGGAAGGCGTTGCGGCTGCGGGTCAGCTCATCGGCCTGTTCCGGCGAAACGTGGCCCTGAGTACCTGGCCGGGATGAAATCACGGTCAGCCAGACGGCGTCATGTTCGTTGCGGGCCATACGCTGTTGTTCCTGCATGTTGCCGGGGCCATAGTGCTTGATGACGAACGGGCAGTCGTGATTGGTCCATTCCAGGACGACAGTCTGGCCAGCGAAGTCGGACAGGGAGTGGACCTGGCCGGCGGTGTCGACCACGCTGAAGTCAGGGGCCGGCTGACCGATCTCCGGGGCGGCGGATACGCTGCTGGCCAGAGCGAAGGCGGCAGCCGCCGCTGTAATACCAAGAGCCTTGAATTTCATTTTTGCGGTTCTCCTAATTTCAGTGGTTTAGAGACGTTCCAGGGCCTGGACAACCAGGCTGGGGGTAAGCACTTGCGGTAATACGCGCGCTTGGTCGCCGTTGTGCGGGTAGAGCACGTACAGCGGCACGCCGTTGCGGCCGTATTCGGCCAGGTATTCGGTGATGGCCGGGTCGCGTCGGGTCCAGTCGCCCTTGACGTAGACCACGCCATTGTCAGCCATGGCCTGGCGCACGGCGTCGGTGTTGAGCGCCACGCGTTCGTTGACCAGGCAGGTCACGCACCAGTCAGCCGTCATATTGACCAGCACGGCTTGTTCCGGGTCGGCGCGCAATTCGCTCAGGCGTTCGGGGCTGTAGTTTTCCCACCAGGCCGACGCCGGCCCCTCGCCTGGCTCATGCTGGAACCGGTTGGCGGTACCCAGGGCGGCGACAGCCAGGACCAGGCTCAAGCCCACGGTTACATGGCGGGCGATGGCCAGGCTCGGACCCTTGTCGCGCCTGGCACCCAGCCACAGGGCGAAGGCCAGCACCACCATGCCGGTGAGCACGGCGGCCATGCCGTTGGCGTCGGTCTGGCGGGCCAGCACCCACAGCAGCCAGACCACGGCGAGGTATAGCGGGAAGGCCATGGCCTGCTTGAAGGTATCCATCCAGGGACCGGGTCGCGGCATCCGCCGGGCCAGGGCCGGGCTGAAGCTCAAGGCCAGCATTGGCAGGGCCAGGCCGAAGCCAAGGGCCAGGAAAACCGCCATCGCCATGGGCCAGGGCATCAGTACGGCAACGCCCAGGGCCGTGCCCATGAAGGGCGCGGTACAGGGGCTGGCGACCACGCAGGCCAGGATGCCGGTAAAGAAGGAGCCGCTCAGGCCGCTCTTTTCGGTTAGTCCCTGGCCCATGCCCATCAGGCGGGTGCCGAAGTCGAACAGGCCGGATAGCGACAGCCCCAGGGCGAACAGCACATAAACCAGGATGCCGACGAACCAGGGTGACTGCAGTTGGAAACCCCAGCCGATCGCCTCACCACCGGCGCGCAGGGCCAGCAATACACCGGCCAGCAGGCCAAAGCTGAGCAGCACCCCGGCGGTATAGGCCAGGCCGTGACCGCGCTGGTCGTGGCCGGCGCCGGACACCAGACTCATGGCCTTGATCGACAGCACCGGGAATACGCAGGGCATCAGGTTGAGCAGAATGCCGCCAACCAGGGCCAGGACGATGGCGAGCAGCCAGCCGGTCTGGCTGCCGGCGGCCAACAGGCTGCCATCACTGACCAGGGCACCAGGCTCTGCAGTCAGCCGCCAGGCGCGCTCGCCTTCCCGGTCGACCAGCACGATAGGCAGGGTGTCGGGACTGCCGGAACGGAAGGCTGACAGGGCCTGGGCGATCAATACCTGGCCGTTGCTGCCGGTGACGCTGGCGAATTCCGCATGTTCGACAAAGTTATCGGCCGCGACGAAGACTTCCAGGGTATCGATGGGCAGGTCCACGTCCGGCTCGATCTGGACGCTTAGCTGGCCACCTTCGATGCTGAATCCGGCCGGCCAGGCCACGGTTCGGGGATGCTGCTGGCGCGATTGTTCGAACAGATCGGCGTGGTCGGGATGCGGGCTGGGTCGGTCGCTGTTGACCGGCAGGACAAGTTCCAGTTGGGCATCGCCAGGAATACAGACTTCCTCGCACACCAGCCAATCGGCGGCCACGCGCAGGGTCAGCTCATCGCCCGGTGCGACATCCTCGCCCACGGTCAGGGTGACCGGCAGCAGGTGCTCGCCTTCGTAGCCGTAGTTGATCAGGTGGCCCATGGCCAGGGCTTCGGGATACGGCCAGGCAATATCGCTGACGCTCGCGCCCTCAGGCAGGGTCCAGTTCAGCCGCGTCGGCAAGCCTGAGTCGCCGGGGTTTTTCCAGTAGGTGTGCCAGTGCGGATCGGGCACCAGGCGCAGGCCGATTTCGACCGTGCCGCCCGGCTGCACCGATGTGGTGGCGGCAACCAGCTCGACTTCGATGTGGTCGCGGTGGACCACGCCCCGCTCCCAGGCCAGGGCGGTGGAGGCCATCAGGCTTGCCATGGCCAGCCAGAAAAGGCAGAGACTTCGATTCATGAACACAGATTCTTGCACTATCCGGGCATCTTAAGACCCCGGATGTCAACGTCGGTTCGATGGACGCCGGCCTGGGAGGGCCTGATGGCTAGCGAGTCTTGCCACCAAACAAGGCGAGCAGCAGACCGACGATGGCGGCTGCAGCTCCGCCGATCAGCTGCCAGGTGGTTTGATCGCTGAAGCTGCCGGTGACCATTTCCCGGGTTTGCTCGGCCAGACTTTCGCTGGCCTGCCAGCCGAAGTACATCATACCCAGCCCCACAATCAGCAGGGCCACACCGACCAATCTCCAGATACTCATATCCTTGCTCCCATAGCAGGTGTTATTGAATCTTACCTGAGAAGGACTCGGCATCTGCAAAATTCACCAGGCAACAAAAGCACTTACCGCTGGCAGGTTGGACAGAAGAAGGTGCTGCGCTGGCCGATGATGATTCGGCGCACGGTGCCGCCGCAGTCGCCCGGGCAGGGTTCGCCTTCCCGGCCGTAGACTTTCAGCGACTGGCCGAAGTAGCCCGGCGTGCCGTCGCCGACGGTGAAATCCCTGAGCGAGGTGCCGCCGACTTCGATGGCTTGGCCGAGGATGCGCACGATGGCCTCAGTCAGAACCTGGTAGCGGGCCTGGCTGATGCGGCCGGCCGGGCGTTTGGGGTGAATGCCGGCTTCGAACAGCGCTTCGCAGGCGTAGATGTTGCCGACCCCGACGACGATGCGGCCATCCATGATGAAGCTCTTGACCGGGGCGCGGCGACCGCGGCTCAGGCGCCACAGGTACTGGCCGTTGAAGACCGGGTCGAAGGGTTCCGGTCCCAGGTTGGAAAGGCGGGGATGGTCAAGCGGGTCGCCCGGGCACCACAGCAGCGCGCCGAAGCGGCGCGGGTCGGTGTAGCGAATCAGGTAGCCGCCGGCCATCTGCACATCGACATGGTCATGGGGCCCGGGCGACGGTGCAGTCTGCCAGCCACGAAAGGAACCGGACATGCCCAGGTGCCAGAGCAGATGCCCCTGCTCCAGCTGCCAGATCAGCCACTTGGCCCGCCGCCGCAGGGCGACCACGCGCTGCCCCATGGCCTGCTGAACCCCGTGATCAATCGGCCAGCGCAGCTGCGTCTGACGAATGGTGATGGCGGCAATGTCAAGGCCTTCGGCCAACGGCGCCAGACCGCGACGAGTGGTTTCAACTTCCGGTAACTCGGGCATGGTGGCATTATGCCGGAGGCCATGGGGAGGCTCAGGTCGGCTTTTGCCAGACAAAGAAAACTGGGATCACTGTTGATCCTGCCATTAGCGCGGCGACATCACTCGCTCTGGCCAAGGGCAATTTTCCAGCAATAGTTGGTCGCCGGTTACCAGGCAAGCCTGTTCGACGGCCTCCAGCAAGGACCAAAGGTGCTGGTCGCCGCGGTCAGGGCTGGGCTGCGTGCCAGGAGGTGGTTCAATGACCCTGCCGTGTTCTGCCAGCCGATAAAGCAGTTGATCCACTTCCTCTATGCTTAAGCCAAGACGGCTCCGAATCTTCGCTCGGGCCATCACCGCACGGTACCTCCCAAGAAGTTCGGACGACAACAGGAAGGCCAGCTCGCCGCCAAGCATGCCGTCAACGATACGGCGAGTCGGCGTTTTATCTGCCGAGGACAAAATACCGGCAACCAAAACATTGGTGTCGACGACCAGGATGAATCTATCGCCCGCGGGCAGGGCCTAGACGCGGTGAGCGCGAGTTTCTGCAACGGCCAGGTCCAGCGCTTCTTCCTCGCTCAGTCCAGAGTGCAATCGGGCGCGCCGTACCAGCTCCTCGACATCCCCTGCCGCTTTGATTCCGTAGGCCTCAAGGCTCTCCTGAACCAGATTGCCAATGGTCTTTTTGCGCCTGGCGGCTGCGGTTTTCAGGGCCTGATGCAACTCATCAGGAAGATTGATGGTTAACCAGCCAGCCGCAAATAAATTTTTGCATATCAGCATATCAGTGCTCTATTGCCGCAGAGGTTTCCTGGTCGGCTGTGTTCAGCGGCGTGTAGCTGGTCAGGATGGCGCGCAGGTCGCTGTCGTCGTCGTTGAGCGCCCAGCGCAACAGCGAGACCGGGATCATGCCGGCGTCGTTCATGTCGTCGAAGAAATTGCGCAGGCTGAAGTCCTCGCCGCGCTGTTCGGCCCGCTGTCGGATCAGGTCATCGATGATGCGTGCGCCGGTAACGTAGCTGGTGCCGTAGCCGGGTTGTTGCAGGTAGAGCTGCTGCTCGAATCCAAGCAGGCTGTCGCGGCGCATCCAGCCGCGCGGGGTGTGGCGGACGTGGAAATCGCTGGCCTCGGCCATGGTGAAGCGCTGGTCGTGGACTTTCAGCGAGGCCAGGCCGCGAGCGGCGCGGGTGGCCAGCATGATCCAGACAATTTCTTCCACCCGCGGATTGTCCTGGTACAGACCGGCCTCAAGGGTCCACTCTTCCATGCCGGTGGCCACGCCTTCGGCCCGGCTCATCCAGATGTTGAAGCGCAGCGCGCCGCGCCGAATCGGGCTGGCATGCGGGGCTTCGATCATCTGCTCAAGGTCCCAGTAATGGTAGAAATGGGCCCACAGCGGTTTCGGCGAAAGATGATGAACGCGCAGGAAGAAGTTGCGGTCTTCAGGTGCTACGTAATCGAAGACGCGTTCGCGCAGGGCGCGGTCGTACCAGGGCCGGATCGTGACCATGCCGGCTGAGTCGATGAATTCGATGTAGGCGCTGATGCTGTCGGCCTGCAGGCGGGCAAAGGCTTCGGGCGAGTTGGCGGCTTCCAGCTCGGGCAGATCGCGATGGCGCAGTTCGGCCAGGCGCAGTGAGCGGTGGGCGCGGGCCAGTTCGCGCTCGGAGATGCTGAATTCATCTTCAAAGCTGGAGTTGACCAGGAGCACGTGGCGCAAGTGCCAGGTGTAATGGTCGCGGCCGACCCCTGCCTGCCCGTTGCGCTTCGGTGCCTCGGCGGCAACCCAGTCGCGGAAGTCGACGCTGGCCTGGCGGGCAGCGGCCAGGGCTTGGTTCAGTTCTTCCAGTCGCTCCTGGCCCAGTCGTTCGGCCAGTTGATCGAGGGCGCGGATCTGGCCATCGAAACTGGCCACGGCGGCCGCCCACAGATCGCCGGCCTGGCCGGTCAAATTACCCTGCGCCTGCTCCAGCAGCGCTGGAATGACGCGCAGCTCGGCGACCAGACGCGCGGCTTCTTCGGCGTTCAATGGGCGCGGTTCGGCCAAGGCCGTGCGCGGCCAGATCGGGTATTGCCACAGGCGCAGGGCATCGTGCACGGTCGGGCCTTCTTCGGCCGGGGTATCACTTTGATAGGTGCGCACCGAGGCATAGAAGCCAGGGTCATTGGCCCAGGGCTTGAGGATGCGCAGGTAAAAGTCCAGGCCATTCATCTCGGCCCAGACCAGGTAGTAGTCGATCTGCTGATCCTTGTTCCAGGCGCTGGCATCAATGGCTTCCAGGCGCTGCCGATAGCCGCTCAAGCCCTCGAGCTGGCGTGTCAGGTTGTCGGCGCGGTAATCGGGCGCGCCGTTGACATGGCCGGGATGCTCGAAGGCGCGCCAGTCGTTGAACAGCTCGACCAGGGCCTGGTAGTCGGCCTGGGCCATGCTCAAACCACTACCCAGCACCAGGCCCGCGCCCAGGCGCGCAAACAGACCGCGAAAAGACGGCATCAATCAAACCTCGGCAGAACCTGTTGTAAGCAGCTTCCGAGTATAAGGCCACGCTGCCGATTGCAGTCGCCCGGCCCCTATTTGCATAGCAATGATCTCGCGCAGAGCCGACGAGCCCGCTGCCGCCAAACGAACAAGCCTGGACTAACCGCGAAACCACCGAATTCACCGAAAGAGGGCTTGAGCCATTTCGGTGAATTCGGCGTCTTCGGTGGTTCCCAATGTTTTTTTCAGGGTTGTTCGAAGCTGGTCAGTTCTGAAGTGAATGGAGCACCGCCCATTTCGGCAGGCAGGCGGCCGCGGGCCTTCAGCAGCAGGCGCGGGGTCTGGTCGCTGATCCACAGGGTCTGGGAGCCGCCATCGCCGTCCAGCGGCGACAGCTGCACTGGCCAGGCGGCAAATTCACCGGCTGGGACTTCGATGGTTTCCAAGGCACCGACTTCGATCTGGAAGAAGCGTACGCGCTGCTGCATGCCGACTTCGGCAAAGCGCACCGGCGAGCGGAAACCCTCGGCCAGGGGCAGCCCGGTGAGTGCAATTTCCAGGCCGGCGTCGCCACCGAAGACCGGCGCATCAAGATTGATCTGGATAGGGACTTGTGCCGCGCCGGCGTCGATCTGGCCGCTGACTTCGCGGCTGCTGAAGCTGATCTCGACCGTGGCCGGGCCCTGGCGGGTGGTGCGCTGGATCGGGCGCAGAGTCAGGCCGTCGACCACGAACTCATCGGTGACCGAGCCCATCGGGGTCGAACTTGAGGACTCGATGACCAGCAGCGGTCGCTGGTCGTCGTGCTCGCGGCGTATGCGGCGCTCGGACTCGATCAGCATTTCGCTGCCGCCCATTTCCAGTCGGGTGCGGTAGCCGAGCTGGCCGGCCGCGACCCTTTCGGCATCCACCGTAGGCAGCGGGCGGGTGCGCGCGGCAGCCAGCTCGTCGGCCAGGTCAACCACTTCCACCGTATCGATATCGACGGTGATGGCGGCCAGGCGCTCGGCAATTTCTTCCGGCATTTCGGCCTGGTAGCGACCGCCCAGGTGGGTGGCCAGGAACTGTTCGACGCGAGCATACATGGCCAGGCGGTTTTCGCGGCCGCGGAAGCCGTGGCCTTCGTCCGGGGCGACAATGTATTCCACCGGCAGCCCGGCCTCGCGCATGGCGACCACGATCTGATCGGCCTCGGCCTGGCGCACGCGCGGATCGTTGGCGCCGTGGATGACCAGCAGCGGGCGCTGGATATTGTCGACATGGTTGATCGGCGACTGGCGCTCGAGCTGGGCCCGTCCTTCTTCGGTGTCCGGATCACCCATGCGCATCACGAACAGCTGCCGGATCGGCCCCCAGTAGGCCGGGATGGAGTTGATCAGGGTAATCAGGTTGGACACGCCGACGATATTGACCCCGCAGGCGTACAGCTCGGGCGTGAACACCATCCCGGCCAGCGTGGCGTAGCCGCCGTAAGAGCCGCCCATGATGCAGACCCGCTCCGGATCGGCAATCCCCTGCTCGATCAGGTATTGAACGCCGTCGGTAATGTCGTCCTGCATGGCATCACCCCACTCCAGGTTGCCGGCATTCAGGAAGGCCTGGCCGAACCCGGTCGAAGCGCGGAAGTTGGGCTGGAAGACGGCATAACCGCGGTTGGTCAGGAACTGCACCTCGGACCGGAAGCCCCAGGTGTCGCGCGCCCAGGGGCCGCCGTGGATCAGGGCGACCACGGCCAGATTTTCGGCGGGAACGCCGTGCGGCAGGCTCAAGTAACCCGGAATTTCCAGGCCGTCACGGGCGGTGTAGCGTATCGGGCGCATTTCGGCCATGTGCTCGACCGGGATCTCTGGGCGGGATCGATAAAGCTCCTCGACGCTGCGCTGCTGGCGATCGAACACAAAGATGGTGCCGGGGTCGACATCGCGCGACAGGCTGACCAGGGAGACACGGCCATCGCGGGTGCGCGAGGGAAAGCCGATCTGGCCTTCGGGCAACTCGCCGCGCAGGAATTCCAGATCGGCGGCGAAGTCGTCATCGTGCGGATAGATGCGAGGGCGGTCGCCAACATAGACCGTGGCCTGCAGGCGGTCGTCTTCGGGATGGAAAACGGCGCCGCCGAAGTCAACTTCGCCCTCGGGGTCGCGTTCAAACAGGGTTTTTTCGCGGGTTTCGAGGTTGAACAGGTACAGGCCGATCAGATCGTTCTCGTCGCCCCGGTTGGACATGAACCAGACCGACTGCCCGTCGGGGTGGAAGCGCATCGGGCCGCAGGTCTCCAGCCAGTTGCACTCATAGATCACCTCGCCCAGCGAGCCGTTGTTGACCTCCAGGATCTCGGTGCCGCCGTCGCTGGTCTGGCGCGTGGCCAGGCGCACGGTTCCGTCCAGGTCAGCGGACCAGCCGGCCACGTTCAGGTCATTCTGGATCAGCAGCTCGCGCTCGCCACTGGAAATGCTGACTGCATAGACATCGTGCAGCGCCGGGTCGCGGTCGTTAAGGCCGACCAGGATGCGATCGGGGGTGTTGCGCGGCACCGCAATCAGCATGGCACGAACGCCGTCGAAGTCGGTCAGGTTGCGGGCTTGGGGCACGCCGCTGTCGGCGTCGGTCTCACCGGCCGGGTCCACCGCCCAGACGTGGAAGTTCTCGTCACCGCCGCGGTCCTGCACATACAGCACAAAGCGGCTGTCCTGGCTCCAGAAATAGCCGGGCACGGGCTTGTCATCGGCAGTAATTGGCCGGGCTTCGTCAAAGGGCGCATCAATGCCCTTGACCCAGATATTGCGTACGCCCTGGTGCGGGCGGATAAAGGCCAGGTAGCGACCGTCCGGTGAAATCTGGGCGCCGGAAATCTCGGCATCGCCGAAGAACAGCTCGCGATCGAGCAGCGGCGGCAGCTCGTCGAGGTATGCCAGCGGCGATACTGCCTCAGCCTTCAGGGTCAAGGGCAGGCACAGCATCAGGCCGGCCAGCAGGTTTACGGAGAATCGATGCAGGTTCATGGGACGTCTCCTAGAGAAAGACGGGGATCGGAAAAGGTGTAACAAGGTAACATCCAGGCTCTGAGCCGGGTATGGGCCAGAGGTCACGGTGCCGGTTGCGGTTGGGTCAGCGATCCCAGCTGGTCAGCTCGGTGATCAGACTCCCCTGGCCCACTTCTTCCGGAATAAAGCCCTGGGCCCGCACCAGCACACGCGGCGCCTCGACGCCGATCCACAGCACCTGGCTGCCGCCCAGGCCATCGAGCGCGTCCAGGCGCAGGCGCCAGGTGTCGAACTCGCCGGCTGGCACTTCAATCGTTTCGCGCTCCTCGACTATGACGGCGAAGCGCCGCACTAGCTGCTCGACATCGATCTCCATCGCCCGCAGCCGGGTGCGATAGCCGCTGGCCAGCGGCAGAGCGGTCAGCACGGCTTCCAGGGCGGCTTCGCCGCCGTAGGCGGGCGCGTCCAGTTTCAGATCAATGGGCACGACCTGGCCGGCGGCGCGGATCAGGCCGGTGACCTGGCTTTCGGAGTAGTCAGCGCTCATGGTGCTGTCGCCCTGGGCGACGCGCTGCTTTTTCGGCAACAGACTGATTGCATCCAGTTCCAGGCGTTCTGTGGTGTCACCCATGCCGGAGCGAGTGACGGTCTCGACCAGCAGGATAGTCTCACCCTGCTCGTCGAGATCGCGCCCGATGTGCCGGCGGGACTCGATTTCCAACTTGGTGTCGCCAATCACCAGCGTGGTGGTGTAGTCGAACTGCCCGGTGGCGATCAGTGCCGCATCCAGCGTTGGCAGCGCCCGGTCATGGTCGTCGGCCATGGCCGTAGGCATCGCGGACAGGACGAGCGTAAGCAGCAGTATTGAAAGTCGAAACATGAAGCGAGCAAGGGCGGGAAAGGTAGCAGCCGATGATAGCGCAGGCCTGACCGGGATACGGAAATGACTGGCCCAGGCTGGCGGTTCTGCAGTAAAATCAAATATCCGGATATCCAGATATGATTATGCAGCCGGAAAAGTTCTTCAGAGCGCTTGCCGACCGTACCCGCCTGGCGTGCCTGCAGTTGCTGCTGCAGGAGCGTTCGCTGTGCGTGTGCGAGCTGGTCCACGTGCTGGATTTGCCGCAGCCACGCATCTCCCGCCACCTGGCCCAGTTGCGCGACCAGGGCATCGTCCTGGACGAACGCCACGGCGCCTGGGTCTACTACCGACTGCACCCCGACTTGCCCGACTGGGCCCGACAGATCCTGGAACTGGCTGGCCGCGCTGATCATGACGACACCCGGACCTGGCGCAAACGCCTGAAAACCATGCCCAACCGCCCGGTCGCCTGCGATCAAGCCATTTCGCCTACCCCTGAACCCTGAACCCTTTGCCCAATGCCAACCATCCTGTTTCTCTGCACCGGCAACGCCTGCCGCTCGCAAATGGCCGAAGGCTTTGCCCGGTCCATCGCCGGCGATCGCGCTGACATTCTTTCCGCCGGCATCGAAGCCCACGGCAAGGACCCGCGCGCCCTTGCCGCGATGGCCGAGCTGGACATCGATATCAGTGGTCAGGAATCGACCCGACTGAGCGATGACATGCTCTCCCGGGCCGACCTGGTCGTGACGGTTTGTGGCCACGCCGACGAGCGCTGTCCAGTGCTGCCGCCCGGTACCCGCCGCGTTCACTGGCCATTGCCTGACCCGGCCAAGGCCACTGGCAGCGAAGACGAGATCACGGCCCAGTTTCGGGCCGTGCGCGACGATATCCGCCAGCGCGTTGAATCCCTGCTGGCCGAAGAGTTTGGGGCGGAGCGGTGACTGACGTCAATCCGCGCCCGGTCGATGATGCCCCGGATATCAAGGAGGGCATGGGCCTGTTCGAGCGCTACCTGTCGATCTGGGTCGCCATTGCCATCGTGATCGGCATTGCCATCGGCCAGTTCCTGCCGGCGGTGCCGGAGACACTGGCGCGCTTTGAATACGCCAACGTCTCGATTCCGGTGGCGATACTGATCTGGGCGATGATTTTCCCGATGATGCTGCAGATCGATTTCGGTGCCATCGTCGGCGTGCGTCGCCAACCCAAGGGACTGATTGTCACGACCTCGGTCAACTGGCTGATCAAGCCGTTTTCCATGTTCGCGATTGCCTACCTGTTCCTGATCGTCCTGTTCAAGCCCTTCATCCCGGAAGACCTGGCCCGCGAGTACCTGGCCGGCGCGATCCTGCTGGGTGCGGCACCGTGTACGGCCATGGTTTTTGTCTGGTCCTACCTGACCCGGGGCGATGCCGCCTACACCCTGGTCCAGGTGGCGGTCAATGACCTGATCATGCTGTTCGCGTTCGCGCCCATCGTCATCTTTCTGCTCGGCATTTCCGACATCATCGTGCCCT
>REEQ01000077.1 GCA_007695005.1 Wenzhouxiangellaceae bacterium
CCGAGGCAAGGGGGGAACCTCGGCCACGATCCGGATGGGGAAGGGGGGAACCCCGGTCCGGAAGTCCAATTCTAGACAGTCGAACTGCAGAGTCAAGATTGAATTTTGATTTTTGTGATCGGGATCGCAAAAAAAGGCGATTTTCAGTCATGTTCGGCTGGAACGCGGCGGCTCTGACGGCACATGAACACAGGCCGGCGTTATAATTACGGCCTGCGTCTTGCTTCCTCAAGGCTTTCCAGAATCCGCTTGTTTTTCCACATAAGGCTATCTCCTGTTTATGGATTTCAAACTGACCGAAGAGCAACAAATGATCCAGGATACGGCGCGGGACTTCGCCCGTTCGACGATCGCGCCGGTGGCCGCCGAGTTCGATGCCTCTGGCGAGTTTCCGCTGGAGAATATCCGCAAGATGGGTGAGCTGGGCCTGATGGGGATCGAAGTGCCGGATGGCTATGGCGGCGCCGGCCTGGACACGATCGGGTACGTGCTTGCGATGATCGAGGTCTGTGCTGCCGATGCGGCCCATGGCACCATCATGTCTGTCAATAACTCACTGTTTTGCAATGGCATCCTCAAATATGGCAGTGAGGAACAAAAGCAGAAGTACGTTCGAGCCATCGCCACCGGTGCCGAAATTGGTGCCTATGCGCTGACTGAGCCGCAGTCGGGATCTGATGCGTCAACGATGAAGTCGCGCGCCGTGCTGAGTGACGACGGCACGCATTATCTGATCAATGCGCGCAAGTCCTGGATTACTTCGGGGCCTTATGCGCGCTATCTGGTGCTGTTCGCGTCGACCGATCCGGAAGCGGGCGCCCGTGGTATCACCGCTTTCCTGATTGATACCGAACGCGATGGTTTCCATCGCGGCAAGACCGAACCCAAGCTTGGCATTCGTGCCTCGGCGACCTGTGAGGTGGAGTTGACCGACTATCGCTGCCCGGTGGAGGATCGGCTGGGCAAGGAAGGTGAGGGCTTCAAAATCGCCATGTCGGTGCTGGATGCCGGGCGCATCGGCATTGCCGCCCAGGCGGTAGGTATTGCCCAGGCTGCCTATGAGGCGAGCATTGCCTACGCCCGAGAGCGCAAGGCCTTTGGTCGCGAAATCGGCACTTTCCAGATGATTCAGGCCAAGATTGCGGACATGAAGACGCGCCTGGAAGCGGCTCGCCTGCTGACCTTGCGTGCTGCCTGGGCAAAAATGGAATCGGAAAGGACCGGTGCTCGCATTACCGTCGATGGCTCTATGGCCAAGCTGTTTGCTTCTGAAGCGGCGATGTGGATTGCGCACCAGGCGGTGCAGCTCCACGGCGGCATGGGTTACAGCAAGGAAATGCCTGTGGAGCGCTATTTCCGGGATGCCAAGATTACAGAGATATACGAAGGGACCAGCGAAATCCAGCGGATGGTGATTGCCAGGTCCGAGACCGGGTTGCGCTGAAGTCGGCGCCAGCCTTTCTAACGGGGTTACGCCGGATCGGGTCCGGCTTTCAGGGTCAGGGTCATGACGACAGAAGAAAAACAGGGCGGCCGCCATCTCGAGGCCGTTGAAGACAAGATTCGCCAGGGCAAGGGTAGTGAGCAGGCGGTCATCTTTTCTCGCCAGCTGCTGCGTCGGGTGCCGGCCGCCGAGCTGGACGAGGTTGAACCGTCGGACCATGCGGCCCTGGCCAGGGATTTCTACGAATTTGCTCGCCAGCGCATGCCCGGCGACGTCAAGTTCCGGGTGTTCAACCCGGACGCGGCGCGTCATGGATGGGAAAGTAGTCATACCGTTCTCGAAATCATCAATGATGACAAGCCCTTTCTGGTTGACTCGGTGGTTCTGGCCTTGTCCGAGCTGGGCTTGTCTGCCCACCTGATCATCCACCCGGTGATGCGGATGCGTCGCGATCCGGGTGGCCACTTGCTCGAAGTGTGCGATAACGATGACGCGGATGGTCGCGCCGAATCGTTGATGCATGTGCAGATCGACCGCCAGACCTATCCTGAGAGCCTGGCCAGGATCGAGTCGCGCATTCTGGCCGGCTTGAATGATGTCCGCCGCGCCGTCGAGGACTGGCAGCCGATGCTTGACCGGGTTCGCCTGATCACCGATGAGCTGGCCGAGACGCACGCAGCGATGGGTGAAGCGGCGATTGCCGAGGCCCGGGATTTCTTCCAGTGGCTGGCCAATGATCACTTCACTTTTCTCGGCTACCGGGAGTACGTGATCGAGGAAGGGGCGGACGGCAGGGTGCTGACTCCTTTAAGCGAGAGCGGTCTGGGCATCATGCATCCAGAGCATCGACCCGCACCGGTGCGTAAGCTCAAGGACTTGAATCGTGGTGGATCAGCGCCTTCGATCGACGATCCGATCATCATCACCAAGACCAATGCCCTGTCCACCGTCCATCGCGGTGGCTACATGGACTACATCTCGGTGTTGTATTTCGATGATGCCGGCAAGGTGGTCAGCGAAAAGCGTCTTATCGGGTTGTTTACCTCCAACGCCTACATCCGGCGCTGTTCCGATACGCCGCTGGTGCGTCGAAAGGTCAGTGATGTGCTGGCCAACTCGGGCTTGCGGCCGGGTTCACATGCCGGCAAGGCCCTGGTTCACATCCTCGAGACGCTGCCACGTGATGAATTGTTCCAGGCCTCCAGCGAAGAGTTGCTGGAGCTGTGCTTCGGCATTCTCGATCTCCAGGAACGCAGCCAGATCCGCCTGTTCGTGCGCCGCGAGCGATTCGGACGTTTTTTTTCCTGCCTTGTGTTCATCCCGCGTGATCGCTTCAATACGGAAAACCGGGAGCGCATTCAGTCCATCCTGAAGCGCGCATTGAAGGGCGAGCGCCTGGATTTTGCGATTCAGGTCGGTGAGTCCAAGCTCGCCAGGGTCCACCTGATCGTGCGCACACGCGGCAGTGAAACCGTGGAATTCGACATTGCCGAGATCGAGAGTCGGATCAAGCAGGCGATTCGTTCCTGGAGCGATGAGCTGACCGAGCTGCTGGTACGCGAGCACGGCGAAGAGCAGGGGCTTGAGCTGGCACGTCGCTTCGGCAAGGCCTTTCCGGCCTCCTACATGGAGGAAGTGTCTCCCAGCGTGGCGGCGTATGACGTGGTCAATGTGTCCAGACTGCGCGATTTCGATGATCTGCGCATGAGCCTGTACAAGCCCCGTCTCAAAGGGCAGGGCATGGCCCGCTTCAAGCTGTTCAAACATGATGCGCCGATCCTGCTGAGCGACGTGCTGCCGATGCTGGAAAACCTGGGCATGCGGATTGTCTCCGAGCGGCCCTATGAGCTCAAGCTGGCCGAGGGTCATCGGGTCTGGATCCAGGACTTTGACATGCGCCTGCCGGACGGCCAGGATCTGCGCCTGGAGCTGATCCGCGACAAGTTTCAGACAGCATTCGAGCAGACATGGCGCGGGCACTGCGAGAACGATGGTTTCAATCGCCTGGTCCTGCGCGCCAACCTGGATTGGCGCCAGGTGGCGATGCTGCGGGCCTGTTGCAAGTACCTGCTGCAAACCGGCATACCGTTTTCGCAGTCCTACATGGAGCAAACCCTGGCGGCATGGCCGCTGGTGGCGCGACTGTTGGTCGAATTCTTTGAAGCTCGCTTCGATCCGGCCCGCGAGCAGGCCGGCAAGACGCAGCGCGTAGCTGCTCGCAAGGCCCTTGAGAATCAATGTCGCCAGCTCGCTGCCGGCTACAGTGACGAGGTCTTGAGCGAATTGCTGGACGAAACCTATCGGCAGCGTGAAAACGCGGCCGAAGCGGTGAATGTCATGATCATTCGACGCACCATACTGCGGGCGATCGACAGCGTGACATCGGCAGACCAGGATCGCATCCTGCGTGCCTTCTATGACTTGATCCGCGCCATGCTGCGGACCAACGTTTACCAGCAGGATGATCGTGGCGAATTCCGTGGGTACCTGAGCTTCAAACTGGATTCTTCGGTCGTGCCCGATTTGCCGCCACCGCGCCCGTTCCGCGAAATTTTCGTCTATTCGCCCCGCGTAGAAGGCATTCACCTGCGCGGCGGCAAGGTCGCCCGGGGCGGTCTGCGCTGGTCGGATCGCCGCGAGGATTTTCGCACCGAAGTTCTGGGCCTGATGCGGGCCCAAAGCGTCAAGAACACAATGATCGTGCCCGTTGGTGCCAAGGGTGGCTTCGTGGTCAAGCAGCCGCCCGAGGACGAGGGCCGGGACAAGCTGATGGCCGAGGTGGTGTATTGCTATCGCAGCTTCATCAGCGGTTTGCTCGACATCACCGACAATCTTGACGGGGAGACGGTGATTCCGCCGCTCCAGGTGCTGCGCAAGGATGACGAGGACGATCCCTACCTGGTCGTCGCTGCGGACAAGGGTACGGCGACCTTTTCCGATATCGCCAACGCCATTTCCAGCGAGTACGGGTTCTGGCTGGACGATGCCTTCGCCTCGGGCGGCTCCAACGGTTATGACCACAAAAAGATGGGCATTACCGCCAAGGGTGCCTGGGAGTCGGTCAAGCGTCACTTCCGCGAACTGGGTCTGGACACCCAGAGTGAGGATTTCAGCGTGGTCGGCATCGGCGACATGGCCGGTGATGTATTTGGTAATGGCATGCTGCTGTCGGAGCATATTCGCCTGAAGGCGGCCTTCAACCACATGCACATTTTCCTGGACCCCGAGCCTGACGCAGCGCGCAGCTTCGCCGAGCGCAAACGCCTGTTCGAGCTGCCGCGTTCGACCTGGGCCGACTATGACGAGGCACTGATTTCCGAAGGTGGTGGTATTTACTCGCGTCAGGCCAAGTCCATTCCGATTTCGCCGCAGGTGCGTGAGTGGCTGGGGCTGGAAGCCGACAGTCTGGCGCCCCACGAGCTGATCCGAGAACTGCTCAAGTCGCCGGTGGACCTGCTCTGGAATGGCGGCATTGGAACCTATGTCAAGGGACGATCGCAGAGCAATGCGGATGTCGGTGACCTGGCCAACAACCTGGTCAGAGTGAACGGCAGCGAGCTGCGTTGTCGCGTCGTGGGCGAAGGCGGCAATCTGGGTTTCACCCAGCTCGGACGGATCGAGTTTGCCCTGGGCGGTGGTCGCATCAATACCGATTTCATCGATAACTCGGCGGGCGTTGATTGTTCCGACCATGAGGTCAACATCAAAATCTTGCTCAACCTCGCCGTGGAGCGCGGTTTGCTGGATGGTGCCGGACGAAACAGCCTGCTGAAGGAGATGACTGATGAGGTTGCTTCACTGGTCCTGCGCAGCAACTACCTGCAAACCCAGGCGCTGAGCATGATGGAGAATCTCACCAGCGCTCGATTGGGTTCCGAGGCCCATTTCATCGCCATGCTGGAGCGCCAGGGTGTCATCGATCGGGATCTCGAGCAGTTGCCGGACGAGGAAGCGCTGCGTGAGCGCGTTGCCCGCGGCCAGGGGCTGACCCGGCCGGAGCTGTCGCTGTTGTTGTCCTACGCCAAGATCACGCTGTACAAGGAGTTGCTGGATTCCGATGTGCCTGAGGATCCTTACCTGTCGCGAGAGCTTGAGGACTATTTCCCCGCGCCACTGCGCAAGCGCTTCAGCGAGCTGATGCCGGAGCATCGCCTGTGGCGAGAGATCATTGCTACCAAGGTCACCAACTCCATTGTCAACCGGATGGGTGCCCACTTTGCGATGCGAATTCGCGAGGATACCGGTGCCAACTCAGCTACTGTGGCCAAGGCCTATACCGTGGCCCGTGAAATCTTCAAGGCGCGCGAATTCTGGGGCGATGTCGAAGCACTGGATACCAAAGTGCCGGCCCGAAGACAGACTGAAGTCGTGCTCGAGATGTGGAATCTGCTGCGTCAGATGACCCGGCGCATGATCGCCTTGCCTGGCGGCTATGGCATTGATATTTCGAGCAAGGTCGAGCACTTTCTGCCGGGGATTGAGGCCTATGCCGAGTGCCTTGAATCTGTGCTGGGTGATGAGCTGCTGCAACGCCTGCGCGAACGCAGCAGGGAACTGGTCGATGCCGGATTCCCGGAGGCATTGGCTCGCCGTGCAGCCAGCCTGCGTTACATGCATTCGGCGCTGGACATCGTCGATGAGGCCCGTAACCACGATCTGCCTGTCGAGCAGGTGGCCCGGATTTATTTTGATCTGCTTGATCGGCTGTGTCTGAAGTGGTTGCGTGGGCAGGTGGAAAGCCTGCCGGTAGAGCGTCAATGGCACGCCCATGCGCGCGGCAATCTGCGCGACGAGCTGTTCAGCTACCATCGCCAGCTGACCAGACGGGTGCTGACCGAGGTCGGATCGGAAAAGCGTCCGGTGTCGACCTGGTTCGAGCGTTACCAGGCAGAGTCTGACCGGGTGGCGATGATGCTTGAAGAAATGCGAAACACCAACGCGTCGGATTACCCATCCATGCAGGTGGCGATCAAAGGCCTGGCCCAACTGCTCAACGCGACCGCCTGATGCAGCGCCCGCCAGCCATGGCCTTCCTTGCCAGCGAGCATGAAGGTTCGGCAGAGGCCCTGGCGTGGCTGGAGGGGCAGTATGGTAGCGTGTCGCCGCGTGAAGCGGACGTGCTGGTTGTGCTGGGGGGCGATGGTTTCATGCTGCACATTCTGCATGAGCATGCCGACCTGGGTTTGCCGGTATTCGGCATGCGCCTGGGCGATGTCGGCTTTCTCATGAACCGCTATGTCCCGGAGGATCTGTCGGCAAGAATCGCTGCGGCCCGAATGGTCGAGCTCAATCCACTGCGCATGAACGCAGTGGATCGTGCGGGGCGGGAATACTCGGCGGTGGCGATCAACGAGGTTTCGCTGTTGCGCCAGACCAGCCAGGCGGCCCAGCTTCGCATCCTGGTCAATGGCCGTGAGCGGGTTGGGCGCCTGGTTGCCGATGGCGCCCTGGTGGCTACGGCCGCCGGGTCGACAGCCTACAACCTGTCGGCGCACGGCCCGATTCTTCCCTTGGGCACCGAGGCCGTGGTGCTGACACCGATCAGCCCGTTCCGACCGCGGCGCTGGCAGGGCGCCATCCTGCCGGCCAGTGCGGTAATTCGCTTCGAGATCCTGCAGGCTGATCGGCGTCCGGTCAGCGCCACTGCTGACTATGATGAGTTCCGCGATGTCGTCTGGGTGGAAATTCGTCAGCACGAGAGTATCCGCCATCGCTTGTTGTTCGATCCCGAGCATTCGCTGGAAGAGCGGATTCTGAACGAGCAGTTTCTGTCGTGAAGAGCAGGAACAAGGAAAAAGGATCAAGGCTCGAGGATCAAGGTTTTCCTTGCACCTTGCACCTTGATCCTGTTCCCTTGTTCCTTGAACCTTGATCCTTGGCGCGGATGAATGAAATGAGTAATCGAGAGTTCAACCCCGGCCCCCTGATGATCGGGATATCCTCCCGCGCCCTGTTTGATCTTGATGCCAGTCACAAGGTCTACGAGGAGGGTGGTCTGGAGGCCTACATGGATTACCAGCGCGAGCGTGAGAATGAGGTGCTTCAGCCGGGTGTTGCCTACAACCTGGCTCAAAAGTTGCTGGCCTTGAACGGTGACGGCATGGATCATCCCGGGGTCGAGGTCATCCTGATGTCGCGCAACAGCGCTGACACGGGCTTGCGCATTTTCAATTCCATCGAGCACTACGGGCTTGATGTCCAGCGCGCCGTATTCACCAATGGTGCCAGCCCTTCTCAGTACATCGAACCGGCGGGCGTGCAGCTGTTTCTTTCGGCCAATGATGACGATGTGCGCCGGGTTCTGATGGCCGGCTATGCGGCCGCAACCATTCTGCCGTCGGCTACGCGCGAAAACCGTTCCGGTCAGTTGCGCCTGGCCTTCGACGGCGACGCCGTGATCTTTTCCGATGAGGCCGAGCGGGTCTACAAGGAGCAGGGGCTGGCAGCCTTTTCCGACAGCGAAAAGCGCTCGGCGGAAAACCCGCTGGCGGCCGGGCCATTCAAACGCGTGCTCGAAGGCATCCAGCGTATTCAGTCAGCCTATCCACTGGAAGAAAACCCGATTCGGACTGCTCTGATTACGGCACGCTCGGCACCGGCGCACAAGCGCGTTATCCTGACCCTGCGGGCCTGGGGCATTCGCGTCGATGAGGCCCTGTTTCTGGGTGGACGTGACAAGGCGCCATTTCTGCGCGCCTTTGGTGCAGATATCTTCTTTGATGATCAGCAGATACATTGCTCGACGGCCAGCAGGGAAGTGGCGACGGGACATGTGCCGCATGGGGTGGCGAATGAGCGGTGAGGGAGGGAAGATAAGGAAAGGGAACGGGATTGGTTTTTTGGGTTTTGCTGCTTGTCTGAAGACTTGATGGGCGGCCGAAGTGTTCAAGCAGTTTTTTGATGGAAAGTACAAACATATGAAAAATTTGGGTTTCTGGGTGGTTTCTTTGTTCTTCGGGCTGGTGCTTGCGGGTACAGCTGTGCTGGCCGATGAAGAGGCGGTAGACGACAACGGTAACGATGAAGTCGCCGACAATCGCGAGTGGTCGGTGCTGGAGCCGCCGGGAGACTGGCAGTCGATCAGCATTGATACCCGCTCGGTGACCTGGGCCGATGTCGATGTCAGCCCGGACGGCCGGACCCTTATCTTTCACGCTCTGGGCGACATTTACCGGCTGCCGATCGAAGGCGGTGAGGCAGAAGCCCTGACCGATGATATCGCCTGGAACTTCCAGCCTCGCTTCAGCCCGGATGGTCGTTCGATCGCTTTCATCTCTGATCGCGGTGGCGCGGAAAATATCTGGATCATGGATGCCGATGGCAACAACCTGGTCCAGGTCAGCAACGAGCGTGAGCATCTGCTGCATAATCCGGCCTGGTCGCCGGATGGTGACTATATTGCCGCGCGCAAGGGCTATGTCTCCCGTCGCTCGATTCCGGCAGGCTCAATCTGGATGTATCACCGCGGTGGCGGTGGCGGGGTTGAGCTGGTCGAACGCCTGCACGGCCAGCAGTCGCAAAAAAACATTGCCGAGCCGTTTTTCTCCCCGGACGGCAAGCATGTCTACTTCAGCCAGGACATCACCCCCGGTTCGGTCTGGCAGTACAACCGCGATGCCAATACCGGCATCTTCGCGGTCAGACGTCTGAACCTGGAGACCGGCCAGACCGAAACCGTGACCGGTGGCCCGGGCGGGGCCATCCGTCCGGTGCTTTCGCCTGATGGCAGCAAGCTTGCCTTCATTCGCCGCAACCCGACAGAACTGTCTTCGCGCTTGATGGTGCGTGATCTGACCTCGGGTATCGAGCGTACCCTTTACGATCGGCTGGATCGGGACAAGCAGGAAACCTCCGGCGATATGGGCAATTATCCCGCCTTTGCCTGGCACCCGAACGGCCAGTCGATCGTGATCTGGTCCGGCGGCGGCTTTCACCGCATTGGTCTTGACGGTTCGCACAGTGAAATCCCGCTGCACCTGCGGGTTGAAAAGCAGGTTCACCCGGCCCTGCAGCGCACGGTTGAGGTCTCGCCCGACACCTTTCCGGTGCGGATGGCGCGCTGGACCCAGCAAAGCCCGGACGGTCGCCATGCTATCTACCAGGCGCTGGGCTTCCTGTGGCTGCATGACCTGGAGCAGGGCAGCCATCGCCGCCTGACCAGTCAGAACGAGCACTGGGAGTTCTATCCGGCCTTTTCTCCCGACGGCCGCTCGGTGGTTTACACCACCTTTGATGACGAAGCTTTGGGCACGGTGCGCGTGCAACCCATCGGCCGCGGCCGCGGCCGGGTCCTGACTTCCGAACCCGGTTACTACCTCGAACCCTCGTTTTCTCCGGACGGGCGCCATGTCGTGTTTCGCCGAACCAGCGGCGGCTTTTTGAGTTCGCCGGCCTGGTCCGATCGCACCGGGCTGTATCGGGTCCCGGTTGACGGCGGCGAGCCGGTGCTGGTGACCGAGCAAGGCAGCAACCCGCAGTTTTCCGCCGATGGGCAGCGCATTCTGTTCAGCCAGCGCGATGGCAATCAGCTTTTGCTCAACAGCGTCAACCTGGCCGGCCATGACCAGCGCCAGCACCTGGTCGGTGACTGGATTACCGAGTACAAGGTTTCGCCTGACGGTCGCTGGGTGGCTTTTACCGAGCACTACAACGCCTATATCGCCCCTTTCTTTGCTGCCGGCAAGGCGGTCAGCCTGGGCGCCAATAGCCGCGCTTTCCCGGTGCGCCAGGTCTCTGCCCGGGCCGGTGACAACCTGCATTTTTCGGCCGACAGCGCCAGGCTGGGCTGGTCGCACGGGGCTACCCTCTACACGCGCGCGCTCAGTGACGCCTTCGCTTTTCTTGACGGTGCCCCGGAGGAGTTACCGGAACCGTTGACCGAAGGACGCGATCTGTCCATCCAGTTCGAGACCGACCGTCACAATGGACGTATCGCCCTGGTCGGTGGTCGCGTGGTGACCATGCGCAACGCCACTGAGGAGCAGGAGGTCATCGAAGATGGCGTCGTGCTGATCGACGGTCACAGGATCAGCGCTGTCGGCAGCCGGGATGAGATCGAGATTCCACGCGGCTTCCAGCAGTTCGACATGAGTGGCAAGACCATCCTGCCCGGTCTGTTCGATGCTCATGCCCACGGCCCGATGAGCAACCAGCAGCTGCAGCCCCGGCAGAACTGGGCCCAGATTGCCAACCTGGCATTCGGCGTGACCACGATCCACGACCCCTCGAATGACAACGCCGGCATTTTTTCAATGGCCGAGCTGCAGCGCGCCGGTGACATCCTGGCACCGCGCATCTACTCCACCGGCCGGATTCTTTATGGTGCGATCTTCCCGGGCGTTACCGCCCAAATCAACAGCTATGACGATGCCGAATTCCACGTCCGCCGGCAGATGGAGCTGGGTGCGATCTCGGTAAAGAGTTACAACTATCTGCGCCGCGACCAGCGCCAGCAGGTGCTCGAAGCCGGTCGCAAGCTCGATGTGATGGTGGTGCCGGAGGGCGGCATGCGCTTCGAGCAGAATATGAGCCAGATCGTCGACGGCCATACCGGCATTGAGCATAGCTTGTCGATCCATACCGCATACGATGATCTGAAGCAGCTCTGGAGCCAGACCGACGTGGTCTGGTCGCCGACCTTCGGAGTTGCCTACGGCGGCATGATGGGCGAAGAGTACTGGTACGACCGCACCGAGGTGTGGAGAAACGAGCGTCTGCTGAACTTCGTGCCGCGATCGGTGGTTTACCCACGCTCGATTCGTCGTCCGACCGCGCCGGATGAACTGTACAACCATATTGCCGTGGCCGAAATGACCAAGCAGATGAACGAGCTCGGCGTACCCGTTGTGATCGGCGCTCACGGCCAGCTCGCCGGCCTGGCCGCGCACTGGGAAATGTGGATGATGGAGCAGGGCGGTTTCACGCCCTGGGAAGCGCTTCGAGGTGCCACCATCGATGGGGCCCGGTACTTTGGCATGGAGGCTGATCTTGGTTCCATCGAGGTCGGCAAACTGGCCGACCTGTTCGTGGTTGACGGCGATGTGCTGGAAAACATTCGTCTAAGCGAGAATGTGGCCTACACGATGCTCAACGGCCGCCTTTACGATGCCAGCAACATGAACCAGCTCGCCCCGGAGCAGATCGAGCGTGCGCCATTCTTCTTCGAAAAAGAAGGCGGCGATGCCTGGCAACCGGCCACCATGCAGTACTTCCACCAAATGGGCCACGACCTGGGCTGGCACTGCCGGCACTGAAAAACGGACTAACCGCGAAGACGCAAAGGGCGCAGAGAAAAAGATTTTTCGCGTCTTCGCGGTTAGTCATCTTTCGAGCACTCGAACACAGTCCAGTCGGCGGGCGAATAGGTCGTACTGGTCGGCGCCGGTGATTTCGACCTCGATGAAGTCGCCGATGGCAACATCTCCGGGGTTTTCGACGATGACCACGCCATCGATTTCGGGGGCATCGCCATAGGATCGGGCAATCGCGGTCGTGCCTTCAAGTCGGTCGACCACCACCGGTTCCTGGCCGCCAATGCGCCGCTTCAGGCGCTCGCTGCTGATTTCCGCCTGGACCTGCATGAAGCGATGCCAGCGTTCTTCCTTGACGTCTTCGGGTACCGGATCGGGCAGAGCATTGGCGCGGGCGCCGTCGACGGCTGAGTACTTGAAGCAGCCGACGCGGTCGAGCTGAGCTTCGTTCAGCCAGTCCAGCAATTCCTCGAAATCGGCCTCGGTCTCGCCGGGAAAGCCGACGATGAAGGTCGAGCGGATGATCAGCTCCGGGCATTCGCGACGCCAGTTCTGGATCCGCTCCAGGGTGTTCTCGGCCGCTGCCGGGCGACGCATGGACTTGAGTATCTTCTGACTGCCGTGCTGGAAGGGAATGTCGAGGTAGGGCAGGATCAGACCCTCGTTCATCAGCCCGATCAGCCGGTCCACGTGCGGATACGGATAGACGTAGTGCAGGCGCACCCAGGCATCAAGCTGGCCCAGGGCGCGGGCCAGGTCATGAATGCGCGTCTCCCAGGCTTGCCCGGCCCAGAAGTCCTGCTGATATTTCAGGTCCACCCCGTAGGCGCTGGTGTCCTGCGAGATCACCAGCAGTTCCGAGACGCCGCGCTCGACCAGCTGCTCAGCCTCGCGCATGACCATGCCCATCGGCCGCGAGCGCAGCCTGCCGCGCATATCGGGGATGATGCAGAAGCTGCATTTGTGGTTGCAACCCTCTGAAATCTTTAAGTAAGCATAGTGCTGCGGTGTCAGTTTCAGGCCGCCGGGTGGGACCAGGTCGATCTTCGGATCATGTGGTCGCGGCAGGTGCTGATGGACCGAGTTCAGAACGGCTTCGGCCTGGTGGGGGCCGGTGACACCCAGAACCTTGGGGTGAATGGCCGTGATCTCTTCCGGCTTCGCGCCCATGCAGCCGGTCACCAGCACCTTGCCATTTTCGGCCAGTGCCTCGCCGATGGTTTCCAGCGATTCGGCCTTGGCCGAGTCGATGAAACCACAGGTATTGACCACGACCAGGTCGGCCTGCGCATATTCCGGCACCAGCTCGTAGCCCTCGGCTCTAAGGCGCGACACGATTTGTTCGGAGTCGACCAGGGCCTTGGGGCAGCCCAGGGAAATCAGGCCGACGGTTGGTGTTTTGGCAGTGGGAGTGCTCATGGCAGTATTGTAAAGGGGCGGAGGGCGTGGGCAGTCGATGGTCTTCGTTCGCGGTCAGCGGCAGAGATCAACGACCGTTCGCAGTTTTTCGATGCCGTCCAGCAGTCTGGGGCCGGGGCGCCCCAGCCAGGCCTCGCTGATCGGGATGATGCGGCCAAGGCGAATGGCCGGAATGTCTTGCCAGCCGTCGCGGCGAGCGACGACATGCGGCCGGTATTTTTCTTCCTGCACACCGCACCAGCTCATGACGATGGCCTCAGGTGCAGCAGCCCGGACCTGGTCGGTATCGATTTCCAGCGATTCGACATCTTCACCTGCGAAGGGATTGACGCCACCGGCCAGGGCCAGCATCTCGTTGACCCAGGATTTTCGCCCCGGGACGATGACCGGCTTGGGCCACCATTCGACCAGAATCGGTACGGGATTGCCCGGTGCCGGACCCTGATCGAGCAGCTCATCGATGCGCCCGGACAGGCGGTCGGCCGCCGCAGGTGCATCAACAGCATCTCCGATCCGACGAATATCGGATGCGACATCGGCCAGCGAGTGGGGCTGGGTAACCAGCAGCGGCAGCCCGGCGGCTTCCAGCCTGGCCAGGCAACGCTCGTGGCCCGGTACGGTCAGCGAGGTAATGACAAGATCGGGCTGCAAGCTGATGATTTTCTGGATATCGATGTCCAGATCGGGGCCGACCTTGGGCAGCTGCGCGACGACTTCGGGTGGATGGTCGGAATGATCGTCAACGCCGATCAGCCAGTCGCCTCGCCCCAATGCGCAGACGATTTCGGTGTTCGAGCATGTATGGGTGACGATGCGCATGGAGGGCTTTTCAGGTGCTCCGTGGTTCGCGCCAGCGATCCGCCACCTCGGCGCCGCGCTGCTCGTCGACCGGCAGCACGGTGATCATGGCAATGATGAACAAGACCAGGCAGAACAGGATGGCGGTCGCCAGGCCCAGCCAGGCCTGCAGCAGGCCCAGGCCGAGAATGCCGAACACGGCAGCGAGCTTGGATGCCGTGCCCCAGAAGCCAAAGAACTCGGCCGCCTTGCCGTTGGGTGTGAGCACGCCGACCAGGGCGCGGCCGGCCGACTGCGATGAGCCCAGGCTCAAGCCCGCCAGAGTGCCGGCGAACAGAAAGACATACTGCGCTTCCCAATCCACGCCCAGCAAGGAATGGGCGAGCGTGGTTAGCAGCGGGGTCTGCCAGATGGCGAGGATGGCGGCCAGCCACAGCACCAGCGTGATCAGGTAGGTGCGGCGGGCACCGATGCGGCTCTGGATGAAACCGAACGCCAGGGCGCCGATGGCGGCCGTGATCTGCACGGTCACGAACATGATCACGCGCACTTCTTCATCCCAGCCAATCACTTGCGCACCATAAATGAACGAAAAGCTGATGATGATGTAGATTCCGGCCATCATGAAAAACACCGAGATCAGCAGGCTGCGCAGGTCCCTGAATTCCGCCAGGTGGGTCAGGGTGTTGCGCAGGCGGGCAAAGCCGGCGCTGACCATGGATTGCCCCTTGGGCAGCGGACGGCGGCGGCCGCGCTCGCGCAGCCAGACAAAGGTCGGAATGGCGGCGAGCAGGAAAAAACCGGCCGCGAACGGCCCGACCCAGCGCACCCGATCATAGTTCTCGGCGCTGACTTCTCCGAGGAAGGCCAGGGCAAAGATGGTCGAGACCATGCCGCCGACATAGCCCAGGCTCCAGCCCAGGCCCGAAATCCAGCCCAGATCCTTGCGCGGTCCCAGGCCCGGCAGAAAGCTGGCAATGAAAGCCTCGCCGATGGCGTAGGAAAAGTTGGACAGAATGATCAGGAGCATGGCCAGCACGATCCAGCCCGGCTCGACCAGCCACAGCAGTGCCGTGGTGACCACGGTGGCCAGATAGCTGATCAGCAGAAAGCGCTTGCGCAGGCGCGAGTGATCCATCACCGCGCCGCAGATCGGATTGGCCACCACCACCAGCAGGTAGCTGACCGCCAGGGCCACGCTCCAGAGCAGGTTGCCGAGGCGGTAGTCCGGCCCATCGCCGACGATGACGCGGGTGAACAGGTCGCCGAAGACGACCGTGATGATCAGCAGGGTGTAGGCCTGGTTGGCAAAGTCGAACATCGCCCAGCCGAAGATCTCGCGGGCCGGGGCGCGCTTGCGGGTCACCATGATCAGTGACGCATTTCGCGCGCGCTGGCGCAGTCGAGGCAGAGCAGGGTGGCCGGGTCGGCGAGCAGCCGGGCGGTCGCTATCTCCTCACCACATTCCGGACATTCTCCAAAGCGCCCCGACTCAATCCGTGCAAGTGCTGATTGCAAGCGGCTGAGGGTATGCACCCGGCGCTGTTCGGCGGCCTGGGCCATGGCCTGACCCTGAAGCGCGTCCATGCGGCTCAGCCGTCCCTGGCGGGTCTGGTCCAGCTCGACGGTTGCCGTTGCTTCGCGGCTGGAATCGGCAATATCCTCCAACTCGGCGATTCTGGACTTGATCAGGGCGCGGAAATCGGACATGTCTCGTTTTCGTGGCAGTCAGGGCTACATTATCGCACCCGGCCTGGGCAAACAAAGCAGTGCTGGCCGCGACAAGGGTCAGCCGATACAATCAGCGGCTGCCTTTTCACCATGCCTGGCCAAAAGCCGATGACCTTCAAAGTCCCCAACACCCTGGCGCTGCTGTTTTTCCTGATGGTGGCAGCCCTGATTGCTACCTGGATCATCCCGCAGGGCCATTTCCAGACCGAGCTCAATGAAGCTGGCCGGGCAATGGTCGTGCCCGGATCCTACGAGGTGGTCGAAGAGCGCCATCGGATCGGGCCACTCGAGCTGTTCACGGCGGTGCCGAGAGCCTTTGCCGCAGCCTCGGACATTATTTTCTTTTTGTTCATCATCGGTGGCGTCCTCGCCATCATTCGCGCCACCGGCACTATTGATGCCCTGCTGGGGCGCTTGCTGGAGCGTTTCAGTGATCGCCCGGCGATGCTGATTTTCGTGGTGATATTCGTCTTCGCCCTGGCCTCCAGCGCGGTCGGCTCATCGGGCGAGTACATCCCCTTCGTGTTGATCCTGGTGGCGCTTTGTCGGGCCATGCGCATGGACCCGATGACGGCCGTGGCGATGGTGATATCCGGCTACGGTGTTGGCTACGGTGTGGCGGCTTTCAACCAATACACCGTGGTCGTGGCTCAAGGTGTTGCCGAACTGCCGATTTACTCCGGCTGGCAGGTGCGCCTGGGGCTGCTGGTGCCTTTTGTGCTCATTGCCGTGCACCATGTCTGGTCCTACGCCGACCGGGTCCGGCGCGACCCGGCTGCGAGTATGGTCAATGACTCGGAGCTGATCGAGGCTGCCGAGCCACCGCGCGACTACCCGCAGATGAACTGGGGCCATGTCGCCATCGTGGTTGGCTTCCTGCTCGCGCTGGCGATTGCGATCTGGGGCATTGCCACCCGCGGCTGGTATCTGAACGAGCTGGGCGCTGCCTTCCTGATCCTGGGTTTGTTCGCCGCCGTCATCGGCCGTCTTTCGCCCAGCCTGACCGCCGAGAAATTCATCATTGGCGCTCGTCAGCTGACCGAAACCGCGCTGCTGGTCGGCATCGCCCGCGGCATTGCCCTGATCATGGAGGATGGGCAGATCCTGCACACCATTGTTCACTATCTGTCGCTGCCACTGGACCTGGTCGGGGCCGAGCTGTCGGCGGTGGGCATGCTGATCATTCAGTCGATCCTGAATCTGTTCATTCCCTCGGGCAGCGGCCAGGCCTTTGTCACCATGCCGCTGATGGCACCGCTGGGTGATCTGGTCGGCGTCAGTCGCCAGGTGGCGGTGCTGGCCTACCAGCTCGGTGACGGCTTTACCAACATGATCATTCCAACCAACGCCATTCTGATGGGCATTTTGGGCATGGCCGGGATTTCCTATGCCAAGTGGCTGAAGTTTGCCTGGCCGCTGATGCTGAAGCTGTTCATCGCCGCGGCCCTGGTGCTGGTTGGCGCAGTCTGGCTGGGCTTTGAATAAGGACCTGTTCGTATCATGAAAAACAACCTCCAACCGGGCAGTGACAACCCGGGCACCGTACTGATCTCCGGCGCCGGCGCTGGCCTGGGTGAGGCCATGGCGCGGCGTTTTGCCGCCGCCGGCTGGCAGGTGATCGTTGCTGATATGGCTGAAGATCGAGCGCGCAGTGTCGCCGACAGCCTGGGCGAGCGTGGTCATGCCCTGGTTATGGACGTAACTGACGAGCAGGCCTGGACCGAGGCCGCTGAATTCGTATCAGAGCGCTTCGGCAGCCTGGAAGTCCTGATCAACAACGCCGGCGTGGCGGTCGGTGGCACGCTGGAGGAAACCTCTATCGAAGACTGGCGCTGGGTAATGGATATTGACCTGATCGGCGTCGTCCTCGGTTGCAAAGCCTTCGCACCGCTGATGCGGCAGCGGGGCAGGGGGCACATCGTCAACGTGGCCTCGTTTGCCGGTTTTGCCGCCGCCCCCGGCATCAACGCGTACGGTACCGCCAAGGCGGCCGTGATTGCGATGTCGGAAATGCTCAGGGCCGAGTTGCATGAGTCGGGTGTGGCCGTTTCCGCGCTTTGCCCGGCCTTTGTGCCCACCCGGCTGACCGAAACCATGCGCGCTCCCGATGAGAGCTATAACAAACGCGTCGAGCGTTGGATGGAGCGATCCGGGGTCAAGGCCGAGCATGTGGCTGAGGTGGTGTACAAGGCCATCGAGCGCCCGCGCTTCATGTTGCTGACCCACGGCAATACCCGCTGGGCCTGGCGCATTCGGCGCTGGTTTCCCGAGTTCTATTTCCGGATGTTGATGCGTGGTGTCAAGCGGGCAGAGGCCGGCAGAAGGTCCTGAGCCCTTTAGATCAGTTGGACGGACCAAGGAAAGTTCAGGCTTGCGGTTCGCTTGCCCAGGCTGGATACTGAGCGGGTGCGGGGCTGAATAGCACGGAGCTGGATTTGATGAGGGAGCGCTACTACCTTGAGAGTTCGTCGGGCCAGGATCAGCTGCCCCGTCGTCTCGATATCGCAAGCTTTCCGGCGACCGTGGGGCGGCATCCGGACTGCACCTTGCAGCTCAATGTTGATCGAATTTCACGCCTGCATGCCCGCTTTGATCAGGTCGATGGCGAACTCCGGGTTGAAGATCTTGGCAGCACCAACGGCACTTTCGTCAATCACCAGGCCATTCATGGACCGACCGTGGTCGCCGCCGGGGATGTCCTGCACCTGGCCGACCATGAGTTTCGCCTGATGCGTGATGACAGCGATCGTACCTTTCCGCAACGCCCGGTGTCCTCGGCAGACACGGTGGTTGGGGTCAGTGCATTGCCCAGTCATTTCCCGCTGCAGATGGGTGCTTTTTTCGATCTGTTGGAGCATGAGCGGGTCTGCGCCTACCATCAGGGCATTTATCGTGCCGATGGCAGCCTGTATGGCTGGGAATTGCTCGGCCGCAGTACCCACCCGGAGCTGACAGAGGGGCCGGGGCAGCTGTTCAGTCTGGCCAATGCCCTGAATGCCGAAGTCCGCTTGAGTCGTCTATTGCGCCGCCATTGCTTTGAAGCGGCTGAACGTGGTGGTCTGCGGCAACCACTGTTCTTCAATAACCATCCGGCCGAGTGCGAGGATTTCGACGCGCTGTTGTCCGAACTGTCGGAATTACGCAGCCTGTACCCGAACCTGCGCCTGGTATTCGAAGTGCATGAAGCCGCGGTAACCGATCTTGCCGTGATGGCCTCGGTTCGGGAGTCGCTCAAGCGTATGAACATAGCCCTGGCCTACGATGACTTCGGGGCCGGCCAGGCCCGCTTGCTGGAGTTGATCGAGGTGCCCCCAGATTACCTGAAATTCGATATCTCACTGATCCGCGGTCTCGACGGCCGGGATTCACCAAAGTATCGTCTGCTGGCCACGCTCAATGGGTTGATCAGTGATCTGGGCATACGTACCCTTGCCGAGGGCATTGAGTCCGAGCTCGGCGCCCGCCTGTGTCGCGAGATCGGGATCGATCTGCTGCAAGGCTTCCACTTCTCAAGGCCGGGTCTGGTTCGCCGGCAGAGTCACCACCACAACGAGACCGACAACGCACCATAGTCCTGGGCTTCGAGCTGACCTTCAAACTCCCGGCTGCGCCAGACGTGGGTATAGGCTGCCCGGAATCTCCCCTGGGTGTAAACCAGCCCGCCAAACAATTCGCCGACCATGCGCCGGGCATCGACGCCCTTTCGTCCGCCAAAGCTGTTGCCTTCGATAAACAGGTCCCTGCCAACCAGACGGCCTTCGCTGCCGATATACAGATACCAGTGGCGTCTGGGCTCCGGGCGGAAATACCCCGAGCCTGATACTGCCGGGGTAATGCGGGGTGGACCAAAGTCATCCGGGAGGTTGTGGCCAACGCGCAGAAAACTGCCCGCGCTGGCATGGGTATGGGCATTGCCCAGAGTGATGCCTCCCAACAGGCTGAGGTCAAGTCCGAATCTGTACGGCTCCGCTCGGTCAAGGATGCGTCGAAAGCGGTCATATCCGAGCAGCAGCGTTGGTTCGTTGCGCAGCTGGGTATCCCAGCCTCGCGGCATGTCGGTGTCGATGGCTCGATGCACGGTCTTCTGGATCTGCTTGCCCAGCGCTGCCGGCCCGACAATACCAAGGCCAACCCGGACCCTGTCGGCGCCGCCTGGATGAATTGTGCCGGTGGCGAATTTGACATGCAGCCAGGCCGCATAGGGTCGATCATCGGGTGGGAAGCTGGGGTTGACGATATCGGCTGGAGTGTAGATGTTGTGGCCGATGGCAAGGCTGTAGGGCAGCGCTTCGGCTCGATCAAAGCCTGGAAAGCGCCGGGCTACGGATTCCAGCCAGGCGGGCGCCTGTCTTGCTTCTGCCACCCGGGTCAGACGAACTCCACTGGTGTAGTAGCGATCCTCGCCGGCAAATATGTCGTTTTCGTACTCGACAATCCAGATCGAGGCGGCTCGCTCATCCCCGTACGCTGGCTGTGCCGTTAGCACAGCCAGCGCGGCCAGCAGCAGCATGGGTCTAGCCATGGGGCCTGCTCATCCGGACTACCAGATACTTACCCGCTGTTCCGGTGCCAGGAACAGGGCGTGCTCCGGTTCGACGCCGAAAGCTTCGTACCAGGCATCGATATTGCGGACAACACCGTTGACTCGGTAGCGGGCAGGGCTGTGGGGACCGGTAATCAGGCGGGCACGCAGCGACTCCTCGGTCTCGATGGTTCGCCATACCTGTGCCCAGGCCATGAAGAAGCGCTGGTCTCCAGTCAGGCCATCCAGCACGGGCGCCACGCCGTCATGGTGATCGGCCAGGTAGAGCTGATAGGCGTGATGAGCGATCGACAGCCCACCGAGATCACCGATATTTTCTCCCAGCGACAGGCGACCATTGACGTTCATCCCGGGCAATGGCTCGAAGGCGTCGTACTGTGCGACCAGCGCTGCGGTGCGCTCCTCGAACTGGGCGCGCGAAGCATCCGTCCACCAGTTGCGAAGAACGCCATCGGCATCTGAGCGTGAGCCCTGGTCATCGAAGCCATGACCCATTTCGTGGCCGATCACGCCGCCGATGGCGCCGAAGTTCACCGCCGCATCGGCATTCGGATCGAAAAACGGTGGCTGCAGGATGGCTGCGGGAAAGACGATCTCGTTGCGGGTTGAGGAATAATAGGCATTGACCGTCTGGGGTGTCATGAACCACTCCCACTCGCGAACCGGCTCATTCAGGCGGGCCAGTGAGTCGTTCCAGAACCATTCGTTGAGACGGTCCAGGTTGCCGATCAGATCATCGCTGTGGATCGCAATGTCGGAGTAGTCGCGCCAGCGGTCCGGGTAGCCGATCTTGGGCAGAAATGCGGCCAGTTTGCGCTGCGCCTCGGCACGGGTTTCGGCATCCATCCAATCCAGAGTGGCCAGACGCTCGCTGAAGGCCCGACGCAGATATTCAACCAGGGTCTCCATCTGCGCTCTGTGCTCGGGCGGGAAGTGTCGCTCGACATAGACTTGACCAATCAGTTCGCCGAGACGACTGCTGACCAGGTTGATGGCCCGACGGTCACGTGCCCGGCGTTCCTCGACCCCACCGAGGCGTTGCTGGAAGAATTCAAAATGTGCCTGCGCAAACGCGTCAGGCAGCAGGGTAGCGTGATTGTTCAACCAGTGAAAGGCGTGCCAGGATGCCCAATGTTCAGCCGGGGTGTCTGCGAAGACGCGGGCATTGGCCAGCACGGCGGCCTTGTTGGTCAGAACCAGCTCTTCGACATGGCCGACCTTGCGCTCGCCCAGCAGGGCGTGCCAGGGGAAGCCTGGTGCCAGCTCCTCGAGCTGCGCGCGGCTGATCAGATTGTAGTTGGCTTCGCGGTCCCGCTGCTCGACGCGGGTCAGATGATTGGCGGCAATCGCCGTCTCCAGCGCCAGGATCTCGGCGGCGCGTTCGTCTGCCCGATCCACCCCCGCGCGCCCCAGGGTGGCTGCGATATAGGCCAGGTAAGCTTCGCGATGAGCGGGGAAGGGAGCATCCTCGCGGTCATAGTAGTCGCGATTGGGCAAGCCCAGACCGCCTTGCGCCAGGTGCACCAGGTGACGTTGTGGGTCGCCCGCATCCTGAGCGATTCGAACCGCCACCAGCGAGCGTGTGCCGCGTCGGCCCATCCAGCGGGCAACAGATTCGTGAGAGTCCAGGGCCAGGAGTTTATCTAGCGTCCCCTGGACTGGCTCAAGCCCGAGCTGTTCGATGCGATCGATATCCATATAGCTGGCATGGAGATTGGCGATCTGCGATTCCGAGCCGTCGCCGCCAACATCGGCAATGATCGCTTCAACGCGCTCCTCAGCTTCTAACGCCAGCTCGGCGAAAGCGCCGAATCGGGAAAAGCCGGGCGGCATGGTGGCAGACTGCAACCATCCTTCGTTGACAAACTCGAAGAAGTCGTCCCCGGGGGCAATGGAATCGCTCAGGTGCTGGGTCTCAATGCCCCAGGAGCCGAGACGGGCCTGGTCAGCATCCAGGCTGGGCGGCATGGCGGCAAGCAGCAGCGCCAGGCCCGAAAAAGCGGATTTCGTCATGGGTTAGCCTTATGTTGTATTCTGATTCGTGCGGTCAGCGTGCCAGGAGCGCAGCACCACCAAGATACATCGGACTGTCGACGTTACAAAAGGTTCTGTGTTTGCAACTGTTCGAGCTGCGCCGACATGATGTTATGATCCTGATTCCCGGTCGGGATCCACTTGTGAGGGCGCTGATCCGGGTAGTCTTTGTCGGGGGTTTGCCGAAAGCATGAGCACCTTGTCGGAATATGAACTGAAGATCCACCCGGATCAGCTCGAGCTCGGCCACTTCGTCATCCGCCTCGATATTCCATGGCGGGACACCAGTTTTCCCCTTGAGGGTGTGCGCATCGGCTCGGCCGAAACCAAAGCCTGGTTGCAGGAACACTGTCAGTGGGTGGTGATTGACCTCGAGCGCAGTCCGGGAGCAAGAGGGCTGCAGCGGCTGGGTCCGAGCAAGTCGAAGTCAGGCCAGTCAGCCCGCTCGCAAAGACTGGATGTCATTCGGCAGGCGACGATCGACCCGCCGACCTTGCAGGCGGCCCGGATCCAGTATCTGGCCCTGGAAGCGGGCGTGGACCGGCTGATCGAGACCATGCAGCAGGGTGCCGCCTTCGACGCTGGTTCGGTTCGGGCGGTGGTATCCGAGGTGGTGCATTCGCTGGAGTCCAATCTTGCTGCGCTGGTCTGGTTGACCCGGATCAAGCAGCAGGACCGCTATACGGCGCAGCACTGCATCAACACCTCGGTGCTGGCCATTGGTCTTGCGCACGGTCTTGGCTGGTCGCGCGAAGATGCCGAACTGGCCGGCCTGGCCGGCATGTTGCATGATCTTGGCAAGGCGCTGGTGGATCCCGAGGTTCTGAACAAGCCCGGACGGCTGACGCCCGAGGAGTTCGAGCATGTCAAACAGCATACCGTACTCGGCTTCGAGATGATTCGTGAGGATCCGAATGTACCACTGGCGGTGGCTGATGCCGTGCTCAGCCATCACGAGCGGCCCGATGGCAAGGGCTATCCGGCCGGCAAGGAAGCGGCGAGCATCAAGCCCCTGGCCCGTCTGGTTGCCATTGTTGATGCTTATGACGCAATCACTTCGCACAGAGTCTATGATCCGCCCCGGTCCCACCACCAGGCGCTGGGCATTCTCTGGAAGGAGCGTGGTCGCCAATTCGACGCTGAAATGGTCGAAGCATTCATTCGCTTGATGGGCTGGGTTTCTCCGGGCACGCTGGTACGGCTCAGCAACGGCGACATGGCCATGGTCCTGGAAAGCAAGTCGGGGCGTGGCCTGCGGCCGCTGGTCCGGCGCGTCGTTGCCGTTGATGGTCGCTATCGCCTCGCCGAGGTGATTGATCTGGCCAGTCAGGGCTCGGCGAGCGGCAATGCGCTGCTGCGGATCAGTGAAGTCTTGCCAGATGGTGCCGAGGGTGTCGATGCCCGCGATCTAATAGCCAGCTTTGTTTGACCCGATGGCTGCCGATTGCTGCCGATCGCTACAGATTGTGGCCGATCGAACGGAAGGTCTGATGCGCAGGGTCTCTCGTTGCAGTAGAATGGGCGCTTGGGATACCACAGGGTCATGATTCGTGAGTCAGCTGGACCGCTTTCGCAGGTTGCTCGGTCTAAGCAAGCCGGATGAGCGCCGCCAGGCCAACCGGCTCGATGCGGCTGAAGGCACGCGCGTTCTGATCATTGATGACTCTCGTACCGTGGTTGCCGCGCTCAGTCACATGCTGAGACAAAGCGGTTACCAGCCCATCGGTGCAGGAGACGGCGAGCGGGGGCTGGAGCTTGCCATCAGCGAAAAGCCGCATCTCATCTTTCTGGATATCGTTCTGCCGGGACTGAATGGCTTTGCCGCCTTGCGACGTCTGCGCAAGGACGAGCGCACCCAGAATATTCCGGTGATCATGATCAGTGGAAACCCCCAGGCCGCTGAGCGCTTCTACCTTGAGCGCATTGGCGCCGATGACTTCATGAAAAAACCCTTTGGTAGGGCGGAAGTCTTCTCCAGGATCGAGAAGCTCGTTAGGCAGGGTGCATTGCCTGGCCGATCCGACTCCGATCCGTCTCCGGTGGCTGTCGATTCCGAACCACGTATCAGCGACGACATGCCGGACCCCTTCGATCTGTCGCGACAGGGCTGAGTTTTTCCGGTCGTGCTCCGCCGCGGCGATGTACTGTGATCAGCATTCAAACGGCAAAGGCGTACCCGTCGTTCCCCGCTGCAAGACATTTCCTGCAGCTGTCTGGGCAGGCCTGGGCTGGGAAGATGGTTTACCTGCCGGAGAGTTCATGACGGTTAAGCAGGCGGACAAGCGATGAAAAGAGATGAATTGATCAAACGGCGCGATGAGTTGCGCGGCCGGATAGCGGCGATACGGAAAGACTTGCGCGGCGGCCTGGAGCATGACCTGGATGAGCAGGCCCAGCAACTCGAGAACTACGATACCCTGATGGAGATTGCCCGCGTGGCCGAACAGGAGCTGCTCAAAGTGGAAGCAGCACTGGCCGCGCTCCCGGACGACTGAGCGGCAGTGAGCGATTTCCACATCGCCCTGGCGGTGCTGGCAATCATGCTGGCACTGTTCGTCAGCAACCGCTTGCGCCTGGATCTGATCGCCGTGCTGGGCTTGCTGGCCCTGATCCTGTCCGGCGTTCTGTCCGTTCCCGAGGCACTTGCCGGCTTCAGCGACCCGGTGGTGCTCATGATTGCTGGCTTGTTCGTGGTCGGGGCCGGCCTGTTTCGCACCGGGGTTGCCGATGCCCTGGGGCGTCAGGTCGAACGTCTGGCCGGAGATGGTATTCACCGGCTGACCCTGGCGATCATGCTGGTCACTGCATTTTTGTCTGCCTTTCTCAGCTCGACGGGAACTGTAGCCGTGATGCTGCCGGTGGTTCTCGCCATTGCCAGGCGTCAGCGCATCAGTCCCTCCCGGCTGCTGATGCCATTGGCCTTTGCAGCGCTGCTCGGAGGCATGCTGACCCTGATCGGGACGCCGCCAAACCTGATAGTCAGCGGCCAGCTGGAGCAGGCCGGGCTGGACCCGCTGGGTTTTTTTTCATTCACTTTGCCGGGGCTGGTCATGCTGGCACTGGGCACGACATGCATGCTGATCATGGCGCCCAGACTGGTGCCTGAGCGCCAGGGCAATGCGTCCGGGGATGAGTTGCCGGCCTCCGCAGAGCTCTTTGAGCAATACGGTCTGAAGGATCGTCTGGCCAGCCTGCGCGTTCCGCACAGCTCCGAGCTGGTCTGTTCCAACCTGACTGCCAGCGAGCTCAGATCTCGCCACGGTGTGACCGTGATGGCGATCATCTCGCATACTGAGCGCGGCGGCTTCATCCATCGCGCCGGTCCGGACAGCGTCATCCATGCCGATGACGAACTGGTCGTCATCGGCAGCGAGCAGGGCCTGGACGAGGCCAGCAGTCGCTTTGGCTTGCAGCGACTTGACAAGCAAACCGAACTGCCGCAATCCCTGGGGCTGGTTGACGCCATCGTCCCGCCGCGCTCGGAATTCATCGGTAGAAGTCTTCGCGAGCTGCGTTTGCGAAGTGGTCTCGGCGTCACCGCCCTGGCCCAGCGCAGTGCCGGGCATCACGGTCAGCCAGTTGATCTCGACCGCCCGCTGCAGGTCGGTGATGCGCTGCTTCTGACGGGCTCCAGCCGCGGTCTTCAGCGCCTGTCCAGCGCGCGTGGCCGCCTGGTCCTGCTGGGTGATCCGGAGCGCGAGCATGATCTCGATTGGGGCAAGGCGCCCATTGCCGTGGCGATCCTGCTGGCGATGATGCTGACCATGACCTTCGGCTGGATGGCCAACGTCAGTGCCGTCTTGCTGGCTGCTGCATTGCTGGTGCTGACGCGCTGTCTGAACATGGAACAGGCCTATCGCTCGATCAATTTCGAAAGCGTGATCCTGATCGCCGCCATTTTGCCCATGGCCACGGCCCTGGACAAGACCGGTGCCATGGGCATGGCGGCCGAGGGCTTGATGATGCTGACCGGCCAGGCCGGCCCATTGCTGCTGATGGCGGCCTTGTTTTTGTTTACGGCCGGTTTGAGTCAGATTGTCTCGAACACGGCAACCACCGTGCTGGTGGCGCCGATTGCCATTCAGGCCGCGCTTTCGCTGGGGGTCAATCCCCAGGCGGTGCTGATCACGGTGGCAATTGCTGCCTCCAGCGCCTTTGCCACCCCGGTAGCTTCTCCGGTCAATACTTTGGTGCTGGGCGCAGGCGGCTATCGCTTTACCGATTTCGCGAGGGTCGGCATACCCTTGCAGCTGGTCTTGCTGGCAGCAACGCTGCTGGTTGTCCCCTGGTTGTTCCCGCTGTGAGTCGCAAACCCGGCAAACATGAGCCCATCGAGTACCAGCCGCAGGAACGGCTGAATTTCCCGCAGTTTCTGCTGTTTCTGGTTGGCATGCCGGTCAAGGCTCGCCAGAGCGTGATTCACACGACCCCATGGCTGACATGGAGTCTGGCCTCGCTGATCGCCGTGATCAGTTGCCTGGTCTGGTATCTGCCGGACAGCTCGCAGCTGGTCGCCTGGCTGGTGTACCGTCCTGAAACTTCCGGTGTTCAATGGTGGTCGGGATTGCTTGGGCATCCCTTTGTCCATGGCAGCTGGCTGCACATGGTCGGCAACCTGTACTTCCTGATCCTGTTCGGTCGCAACATCGAGTGCTGCTTTGGCCGGCGGCGCCTGTTCGGCCTTTTCATGATTTCGGCCATGCTGGGCGGTCTCTTGCACGGTGCGGTGAGCGGCACTGGTTTGATTGGGGCCAGCGGCGGGGTCTTTGGCGTCCTTGTGTTTTATGTCTGCCGCTATCCTCAAGCCAGGGTGATCTGGTTGCCGTTTGGTTTTGTTGCCCGAGCCGCGATGCTGATCTGGGCGCGCCAGTTCCTCAGCAAGGGCTTCCCGGTAACGATCTACCTGCTCGTCTATGGCGGCTTTCAGCTGTTCATACTCTATGAGCAACTGTTCATGGATGGACGGGTATCGGCGCTAGCCCACCTGGGTGGTGGGCTGGCAGGTTTTCTGATCTGGTTGGCCTGGCAAAAAAACTACTTGCCCTGACTCAGAACTCCCAGCGCGCGCCGACAAACAGGCTGTGACGAGTCGTGTCGCGGTCGAACAGCAGCGCACTGTAACTGACGAAGAACTGGTTGCCGCTGTGCAGGACCCATGACAAGCCCGTGTCCAGGCGCCCGAAGCTGCGATCCGGGTTGTTGATCTCGATTGAGGCGCCGTCAGCATTCGAGCCCATCAGGCGGGGGATCACGGTATATCCGTCCAGGCCACTTTCATATTGCCAGGAGATGTCTGCGAAGGGCAGCAGAATGCCCCGGTCCATGCTGAAGGCGCGGCTGGCACGCACGCCGGCAGTCCAGAGGTTCGATGTCACGTTCTGGCTGGGGTAGGTGAAGGAGAAGACGCTGCCCATTTCGGAGAAGCTGCCGATGTCAATGTCGGCGTAGTAGAACTGGCCGTAAGGCGTGATCGTCAGGCCGTTGTTGAGGCTGATGCGGTAATTGGCGGCAATGCTGGCTGACCATTCATCGGTCTTGGTGGAGCCTTCGGCGACCTGGCGAGTCAACGAGCCGATACCGGACAAGTCCACGACCCTGGACTGGTCAAAGTCCGTTCTGGCGTAGCCGGCGGTCAGGTCGATGTAGAAGTCCTCGCCGATATTGACGCTCCCGAACAACTGGAATGACCAGGTATCTCCATCCAGCGATCCTCCGTCCTCGTCCAGATCGGACTGGTAGCGGCTGAAGCCGACCGATGCCCCGGCCACGGCACCATTGTCGAAGCGATAGTCGACGCCGCTGGTCAGGCCCCAGCTGTCAAAATCGAAACCGGACTCCTTGCCACGCGACTTGCGCGATCCGATCGAGATGTTGCCGTTGACGAAGGCACCCCAGCGCTGGCCGAAAAGGGTGGCGCTGCGATCCTCGTCCTCGAACTGGAACAAGCCTGGAATCCAGTGGGCATCAAAGCGCTGACCATTCAGATTGAAACTCAGTCCGTTGATGCTGAGCATGCCGGGCGAGCCACCGCCGGCGCGAATGGTTTCCAGGCGATCGCCGACATTCTGGGTTTGAATCAGGGCGCCCTGGCCTGATGCACGGGGCACGCTGGTCAGCGCGTTGGCATCAAAGGCATTGGCGGCCCTCCGCATCAGCACCGTGGTGGTGGCGTTGGCGCGGATTTCCTCGCAGGTCTGGTCCAGCATCGTGCCCATCTCGGCCTGGGCGCAGGCTTCGTTCAGAGCGTCGCTGGCTTCTCGGATGCGGCGGTCCATTTCCGGATCGAAGCGATCGGGATCGACCACCTGGCCGAGAAAGTTGATGGTGGCCAGGTTGCGACGCTCGCTGGCTTGCCCGAAGGTGCTGTCGATGATGAAGGTGATGCGATCACCGAACAGGGTGTAGGCCGCGGTCTGGAAGTCGCCGCTGATAATTCCGTAATCGACCGCTACCGTCGCCGTCGCGCCGGCCGAGAGTGGCACCGAAAGCATCGGGTTGCGCGGGCTCAGGCTGACCGCCGAACCGGGCTCATCACCCTGGCTGCGCTGGTGTCCGTATTCGAAGGAGGCCGTGCCTGCCCCGCAGCTTGCATCGATCCGAACCCGGATTTCTATCCGGCCCTGCTCGGCCCGTCCGCTGACCAGCCGGACGCTGTCCGGGCTGACTTCTTCGGTGAATCGGAAGGCCAGGTTGCCGTCAGTCTCGCAGTCGATGTCGCCGTGCCCGGATTGGAGGCGTGAGGCGGACATCATCCGAATCTCGCCGCTTTTCATCACGACTCCGGAGCGAACGGCGGCTTCGGCAGTGGGCAGAAAGCTCACGATGAACAGAGCCGACAGGTATACGGAAATGGTTTTCATGGGTGTTGCTCCCGGTTGAGTTCCACGGAGTCGGCGTTATCCGCCTCGGTCAGAGCGATGAAAGTCGGCACTTCGCCTTGCTGAAAGCGAAGCACGAGGGGTGCAGTGATTCCCGCAGCAAGACTGGCTGCCTCGCAGACCAGGTCTGAATCTAGCAATTCGCATTGCCAGGGACTGACCCCTTCGGGACGACAGCGCAGCGAGCGGTTTTCAAATCGGCAGTCGGTCGCAATTCGCAAGCCATCCAGCAGGGTAGTGCTGCCGGTAGCACCTACCAGAACGATGGGGTTGATGGCATCATGAGCCCCGCTGTTGACGACATCCAGCTGAATGATCTGACCCAGGTCGTCGGGCGCCTCGATTGCGCTGGCGGCCAGGGCCAGCATCGTTCGTTGCAGTGCGGGCAGGATGACCAGGTCAAAGCTGGCCTGGTCGCTCAGTCCAGCGGTATTGGTGACGGTGATGGTGATCATCGCCAGGCCCTCGATCTCTGGTGGCGCATCGATTTCCAGCAGCCAGCCTTCATCGCTGCGCGTCAGGTTCAGGGCGTTGGCCGGCAGCAGCAGTTCCGGTTCGGCGACGGCGCTTACGATCAGCGCATCGGCTGGGTCAATGGGATCGCTGGCGCTGAACTCGAGTGCAAGGATCTGACCTGCGCGAACGGTCTGGTCGGGCAAACCGTTGCCATTGTTGATTGACGGCGGCTGCCGTGGTGGTCCGGGATCATCGGCTGCCTGGATCTCAACGCCGAAAACGGCAGTGGAGCTGAGCTGCTGGCTGTTGCGGGCCGTCAACTCAAGGGTGGCCTGACCGAGCGCATCCCCTGGCGCGGTAATGACCAGTGTTCTCTGACGACCGGCGCCGCTGATTGCCAGGTCATCCGCTGACAACAGACCTTCGTCCAGGCTGACTACGTCGACTGTGATGGCTTCCGGAGGATCGAATTCATCGTCCACGCTGAAGTCGACGACGATGGTTTCGCCGGCCCGCATCTGCTGGTCAGGAATGCCCTGGCCATCGTTGATGCGCGGGCCGTTGGGCGGAGGCGGTTCAGCACTGCCAGGGAAGATATCGATGGCAAAAACAGCGTTGCCAGTTTGACCGCTGGTATTTGCGACTGTCACCAGCACCTGGGCGTTGCCACTGGAGCCGGCAAGCGTCTGGATGCTCAGGCTGCGGTTCTCCGCGAAGCCGTTCAGGCTGAGCCCGGCATCCGGCAACAGGTTCGGGGTCAGCGACAGGGCGCTCACCACCAGTGCGCTGGGCGGGTCGGCAGCATCGCTGATCGAGAACGGTACGATCAGGGTTTCGCCGGCGACTGCGCTTCGGTCGGCGATGCCGGAACCGGCGTTGATCAGCGGTCCCTGACTGCCGAGCGGGATGTCGAGATCGAACTGGGTACTGTCGATCCGGCCGATGGGGTTGCGAATGATGATCAGAATCTGCGTCAGGCCGTTACTGCCGGCCAGGGTGTCGATAGCCAGCTGTCGATCAGTGCCGCTCCCGCTGATATTGACCGGCCCGAGGATCACGTCCGGATTACTCGAAAGAACCTCGATATCCAGCGCGTCAGGGTCGAACTGAGGATCGTCGATGGTGAAGTCCACGATCAGGACTTCCCCGGGGGATACGGTGCGGGCGGGCAGGGGCTGGCCACCATTCAGAATCGGCTGTTGCGGCAGAAAGACATCCAGGTTGAAGTCTTCAAAGGCAAAGCCGCCGGTAAATTTGTTGAACGCTTCTATGCCGATCAGCGCTGAGCCGATCGGTGCCGCTGCCGGTATCTCGATCACCAGCCGGTACTGACCCTCGGGAAAGGAAACCTCTTCGATCGAGACGTCATCCGGACTGATGCTGCTGCCGCTTTCAACGATCGTGGACACGGCCACGAACTCCGGGCCGGTGCTGGCATCGTCGACCTGGAAATCGATTTCGAGACGGTCTCCGCTGGCAGCTATCTGGTCCGGAATCGGAGAAATGGTCGGGTTGGGTGGTGGTTCCTGGATATCCAGCTGAAAGCTGGTCTGGTCCGAGAGTCCGAGTGGATTCAGGGCGCTGATGATGATATCCACCAGTCCTGTCTCGCCCGGCAGTGTGCTGATCTGCAGCTGTCGGCTTGCGCCGCCGCCGATCAACTGGATGTCACCCAGCTCCGGGGTTGAGGCAGAGGGCGTGGCTGCGACGAGGATGTCTTCGGCAGGAAACTGCGGGTCACTGACTTCGATCTCGAGACTGAGGAAATCCCCGGCGTTGATCTCCTGGAAAGGAAAAAAGTTGGTTGAGATCACAGGCGCTAACGCATCGAAGACCGCGATGTCAAAGGAAGTGGTGGTTGAGTCCTCGGTCTGGGGGTTGAACACAGAAACAAGCACCGAAGCAATGCCTGACTGCGAATCGGTAAGCACAACGATGTTTATGTCCCAGTTTCCGTCATCGTCGCCATTGACATCGATATCCAGAAAAACAGGGTCAGGCCCGGTCATCTGAAAAGCGCTGACATCCAGCACACCCGGCGGAAAACCGTCCTGGGAGACCTGGAAGCTGATTTGCAGGGAGTCGCCCGGTACGGCGATTTGATCGGGGAATTCCGGCGGCGTGATGACCGGCGGGCCGCTGCCCCTGATCAGCTCGAGCGTGCGCGCGCTGTCGCCCGAAAGCGTCTCTGGACCGACGATCAGGCCTTGCGCGCCGGTGCGATGAAAAGCGCCGGCCGGCAGGACCCGAACTGTCTTTGATGGTTCTGTCTGGTTGCCGCCGCCGTGAGTCTGGCCGGCGAGATTCAGCTGCTCGCCAAGGAGCGCTTGTCGGCCAGCAGAATCGGGTTCACCGCCCAGGAAGCTGCGCAGCACGAGCGGTGCAGCCTGGTGGTCCGAGGAATACGCCCGGGTGTTGAGCACGATGCCACCATGCCCGTCGGCGTGCATGTTCGATCCAAGCCGCTGGTTGCTTGTGCTGCCGGTAAGCACCTGCTCCAGTTTCGGAAAGCTGCCATTCATTCCGGGCAGCAAGCGATAGATGCTGCCGTTCTGCAGGCGATCAGGGCCGTCGCTGTAGGGAGCAGCAATCAGTACGCCGGCGGCGGCACGCCCGGCGGTGCCGTGCCCGATCGCCGCCATTGTGTTGCCAAAGCCCCGGGCTCCGACCGGTGCTGCAAGCCTGTGGCCGTAGGGGGCTTCGCGAAAACGAACCACCGGCTGATGTCCCACGACATCGCCATGGCCAAAGACCAGGTATACCTCACCGCGATCCGCTGTGCCGGCACCGATGACCAGATCCGAGCGCGCATCGCCGTCGAATTTCCCGGCGGCGGCCAGGCTTAGTCCAAGCTGTTGATGACTGTGGCTGCCGTGAATATGCAGGGCATCGGAAGTAGGCAATTGATGGACAGCGATCCGCTGTGCCGGGCGATTGCCGCCGAACAGGACGGTGACGCTGCCCGCTGCCCGACGCCCGTGACGGCTCGCGGCTGGATCGCCGATCGCCAGATCGTGAAAACCGTTGCCGTTGAAGTCCCCGATCCCTACCAGGCTCAGGCCGAAGGCTGCTGAATCACGACCGCCACTCAAGGTAGGCCCCAGTTCGCCCGGAACAAAATCGACTCGGCCCAACTCCAGCCAGTCATCGAGCGGCCTGCCGGCCACCAGGTGGACCTGTCCGCCGGGCAGTGCGCCAGGGGCGCCGAGGGCAAGGTCAGCATGGGATTGGGAAAGAAAATGGCCCGCCGATGCCACTGACCAACCCAGGCGTGCTCCGGGACGCTGGCCTTCCAGCCGCAAACCTTGTCCGGGTTGCATGCGGTCCAGGTCCAGCGTCGTTCCTGGACGGATCTGTCCCCCGAAGACGATGTAGGCCAGACCTGCCTCGCTCCGTCCACCGGGACTTGCCGAGGGCAGGGTGATGACCAGATCATCGTGGCCGTTGCCGGTGAAGTCCAGCCAGGTGCTTTGCCAGCGGCCCGTTGCGCCTGGATCGCTGAAGCGCAGTTCGATGCTGTCCGACGCGGTAGCCATGACCGTGCGAAGTGGCCAGTTGTTGCCATCTGTATCACCATTCGGCTCGGCCGCCGCCGTTGTACCCAGAGTCAGACAGGCGATCATGATGACGCCCAGACGCAAGGTCGGTGATACGTTCATGGCTCCATCCCCGGTCCACGATCCGATGACATCAGCAACGTTTCCCACCACGGGTGGCAGACGTGCAACCTGTTGTCAGTCGGCCGCACGCAGCGGCCACAACTGATTAATTGATCACCAGTCAAATCCGGTGACCGACGATGACTCCCTGCTGCACCACCGTGGGCTTAATTGTTGATCAGATTCGCGTCTTTTGCAATTGCCAGTCTGCTTCGGTAGCGTCAGCCCAAGCTGCTACAGCGTCGGCCCGTGGCTGCGGCTGCGTTCGGTCAGTCCGAGTCCGGTATCGAGTTCCACTTTCCGCTCCTCGCCGCCGTGCAACAGGCGCAAGCGTGTTTTTTCGCCGGCAGCTGTCGCACTGACCAGCTCCAGAAAAGCCATCGGGGTCAGTGGCGCGCGGCCATTGACCTCGACGATCAATGCGCCAGGGTGGATCCCGGCTGCGGCCGCTTCTCCCTGCGAGGCGCTTACCAGGACGCCGGCTTCATCGGGAAGTTGCAGTGCCTCGCGCAGATCGCGACTTGCAGCCATTACTGTAATCCCCAGCGCGGTGACGACATCGTCATCACCGAGGCCCTCGAACGGAATGTCCTCGCCGGCTTCCAGAATGGCCGGAGCAACCAGGATGGCGGCGCCGGTGCGAACGGCCATGGCGAGCCCATCGCTGGGCCGGGTGTCTATTCGCTTGACCTCATTGCTTCCCGTCATCCTCACCTCCAGCGCGCCGTGGTAGGTGCCGTCGCGCAGCTCGTCAACGACGACCCGCTCCAGGCTGCCGCCGAGCTGGGTGAGCAGGTTGACCAGGAGGTCATGGGTCATGGGTCGTTCTGTTTCGACGCCGCGCTGGGCCATGACAATGGCGCGCGCTTCATTCGGGCCGATGAAAATCGGGACAATCGCTCCGCTTTGCGGTTCGCGCAGAAGCACGACCGGCGAACCGGTAAACGGAACGATGCCGACCGTGGCCAGCTCGACCGGGACTAGTTCATCCACGGGCACGGCCAGCTGGCGAGCTTCGACTACCGGTCCACGACCGCTGAGGGAGAGCAACATGCCGCAGGCGAGGACTACGGTCAGGCCGGCCAGCGAGAAGGCAGTATGGCGCTTGATCATGGGGATGATCCGGTTTGGGCCTGCCGCCTAGACTAACGCGCTTGCGGTGAAATTTGGCGAAGCGTGCCTGTTGCGGTAACCTCGCGGGCACTCCAAGCAGGAATTGATCAGCACATGCTTGCCTTCACCCTCATTCTGTACCTGGTCGTTCTGGTTGGAATCGGTATCTGGGCCAACGGGCGGGTTGGCGACAGCGAGGACTTTCATCTGGCCGGACGTCGCATGGGGCCAGTCGTGGCCGCGCTTAGTGCCTCGGCGAGCTCTTCCTCGGCCTGGACGCTGTTGGGCATGAGCGGTGCGGCCTATGCCTGGGGCCTGCAGGCGATCTGGCTGATTCCTGCTGTGGTTTCCGGCTTTTTCATCAACTGGGTGTTCATTGCGCCGCGGCTGCAGCCGGCCAGTCACCGCAATCAGGCGCTGACCCTGGTCGAGTTTCTTGGCAAGGGCGCGGATCCCGGCAGTGAGGGCATTCTGCGTGTCTGGGGTGCGCTGATCATCCTGTTCTGTTTCACACTGTATGTTGCTTCCCAGTTTCAGGCTGCTGGTACCGCAATCAGCACCGCATTGCCTATTACCTCGACCCTTGCGATGGTGATAGGTGCCGTCATCGTCATTGTCTACGTTTTTCTCGGTGGGTTCTGGGCAGCCAGCGTCACTGATGCCCTGCAAGGTCTGATGATGCTCGCGGTCGCCCTGGTGCTGCCAACTGCCGCTTTGATCGCGGTCGGCGGCCCGGTGTCGCTTTGGCAGGGGCTGGTTGCGCTCGATGACCCCTCGCTTTTGCGTCTGGTCGACCAGCCGGGTCTGCTGCTGGCTATGGTTTTCGTGGCCGGTCTGTTCGGAATCGGGCTGGGCTACCCAGGACAGCCGCATGTGGTCAACCGCTTCATGGCGCTGAAGTCCGTTAAGCAGGTTCGCTTTGCGCGTAACGTAGCGCTGGGCTGGGCAGTGCTGATCTATATCGGGATGGTAGTGCTGGGTTGGTCGGGCAGGGTATTGCTGCCGGCATTGACCGACGCCGAGTCAGTGCTGCTGCAGCTGTCGGTTGATTTGTTGCCGGCAGTGCTGGGCGGTTTGATCACCGGCGGTGTTCTGGCCGCGATCATGTCCACATCGGACAGTCAGCTGCTGGTTGCCGGCAGTGCGGTCAGCCATGACCTCCGCCGCGGGCGGATATCCCTGCAGGTCGACCGCGCAGTGATCGTCATTCTCGGACTGATGGCCCTGGGGCTTGCGCTGTACTTTCCCGCAACGATCTTCGACCGCGTGCTGTTTGCCTGGCAGGTGCTCGGCAATGCCTTCGGGCCGTTGTTGATCGTGCTGCTGTTTGTTGGGCCGGTGGCAGGACGCTACCGGCTGGCTGCGATGCTGTGCGGCGCGTTGCTGACGATACTGATCAGCTTCGTCCCGCAGGCACCGGGCAATGCCATCGAGCGCCTGGTGCCTTTCTTCCTGTCCCTGGCCATTGCCTGGCGCGGTGCCAAGGTGGTCCTGAAAACCGCTTGAACCACGGAAGACACGGAATTTTTTTGCATCAGTTCCGTGCCTTCCGCGCTCAAGGTCCGTTTATTCTGTTTGCCTTATTCGGGCGCCTGATCCTGATCGCCGCTTGACTTGTCAGCGCTGCGGTTGCCTCGGGCGGGCCTCTCCGGTTTTGCGTTGCCTGATGCTTTACCCGATGCGGTTTTCTTCGCCGTGCCCTGCTGCGGGGCGACCAGGCCACTCAAATCGGCCAGGTCGCCAAGGCCGACTTCATTGAGCAGAGAATCGACCAGCGGACGCTGGGCGCGGTAGCGCAGGGCCTGGTCGACCACGGAACGGGCCAGGTTGCCATCGCCACCATTGCCGCCATTGCCGCCGCTGTTGCCGGCGCCATCGCCGCTTGAACCGCCCTGGTGCATACCACGTACATCGATGATCTTGATGCCGTCGATGCGCTCCATCGGCTTGACGGATTGCTCGATGATGTCGGGCAGGTTCTTCAGCAGCTCCAGCTTGATTTCCAGCGCAATCTGCTCCGGGCTCAGGGCGTTGCGGGCCTCATTGATGGCGCGCTGACCTTCGGCGTCGACCCGGTAGCGCTCTTCGTCGGCCTGGGCACGAATGCGGATGGCCTCGGCTTCACCGGTGGCGGCCACCCGCATGGCTTCGGCGCGATCCTGCGAGGCGCGCTTCTCGGCCTCGGCAGCCACGGTGATGCCGATCGCCTCCTGTTCGGCCTGCTCGCGGGCCTGGACCAGGCGCACCTGCTTGGCGCGCTCTGCGGTCGCGGTATCGCGCACGGTCTTGACCTGCTCTTCTGCCTCGACCGCCTTGGCTCGGGCCAGATCGGCCTGGCCTCGGGCCGCCGACTCTTCGCGCGACTTCTCCGAGATTGCAATTTCGCGCTCCTGTTCGGCGATCTGGACCACCCGTCGACGCTCGATTTCTCGCTGTTCGACCTGACGCTCCTTCTCGATTTCGGCCTCGCGAATGGCGCGATCAGCCTCGATGCGGGCCTGCTCGGCCTCACGACGGCGTTCGGACTCCTCGCGCGCCACGGTGGCATGGGTTTCGGCAGCGCGCACCTTGACTTCCTGGTCTTGCATCAGGCGGGCATATTCCTGATCGCGAGCAATCTGCAGCGACTGCTGCTCGGTCTCCAGGTCCTTCTGTTCGATCTGGATCTTGGTGTCGCGCTCGATATCGTTGCGCTCCTTGCGGCGGCGCTCGATTTCCTGGGTCAGCTTGGTCAGGCCCTGGGCGTCAAAGGCGTTCTGCGGATTGAAGAAGTCCGACGGGGTCTGGTCCAGGCCCGTCAGCGAGACAGACTCCAGCTCAAGGCCATTCTTGTGCAAATCCTCTGCCACCGCGACCTGGACCTTCTGGGCAAAATCGACCCGGTTTTCGTGCAGTTCCTCCATGCTCATGCCTGCAGCCACGGCGCGCAGGGCGTCAACGAACTTGCCTTCAACCAGTTCCTTGAGCAGGGTTGGTTCCATCGTCCGGCGGCCAAGGGTCTGGGCGGCGGTCGAAATGGCTTCGGCATCTGGCTTGACCCGGACGTAAAACTCGGCCTGAACGTCAACGCGCATCCGGTCGCGGGTGATCAGCGCGCCCTCGCGTTGGCGAACCACCTCCAGCTTCAAGGTGTTCATGTTCACCGGGATGATGTCGTGAAGCACCGGGAAAACCAGCGCGCCGCCGTCGCGGACCACCTTCTCGCCGCCCATGCCGGTTCGAACAAAGGCCACTTCCTTGCTCGCGCGGTGGTAGAGGCGGGCGAAGATCATGCCCAGCACGAACAGGCCGACCAGTACGCCAATGACTGGCACCGCCAGTGCCGTGATATTCATGTCCATGTCGCTTGCAAACTCCCTGTGGTTGATGATGGATGATTGGTGATGGCTCGGATGTAATCAACGCCAAAACTCAGGCTGCCGGTGCAGCGGCTTCCAGCTTCTATACTCGGATTCAGTCCGTCGTGTCCGCCACCAGTGCCGCATTCGGATTGGGGATGGCACTGAACTTGCCGTTGATCCGGCGTACAAGCAGTACCAGACTGCCCTGTTCAAGCACATCGTTTTCATCTTCCGGCTCGACCAGCACATAGTGGGTCGTCCGGAAGCGGTCGATGAGTCGGGCCTGGGCCGGCAGGCCTCGGCGCGCGTTGCCCCCGACGACCACGGCTGTTTTGCCGATGAAGGTGGCGGTGGAAACAGCGCTGGTCTCTTCCTTGGGCAGCACGCGGGCCAGGCCGCCGGTGCACCAGCGCACCATCGGCAGGGTCAAAAAGAACACCGCCGGTGCTGCGATGACGCCGGGCACGGCCATGCCGATGCTCTGGCGCAGCATTGACTGGATGATCAGCCCGGCCAGGCCGAAGATGGTCAGGAAAACGACCAGCACCATCAGCACAGGCACGCGGCCGACATACAGCCAGGCCAGCAGGCGGCCGATCAGGCTGCCGCCTTCCGGTGTGCTGCTGCCCTCGATGCCGCTGGCGGTTTCAGCGGTGGTCAATTCGCCGACATCGAAGACATCATCCGGCAGGTCGACGCTGGAAACGACAAAGTCGTCAATCGCCTCGTTGATGCCCAAGCCCTTGAACAGGGCCAGCAGTTCGAACACGAACAGGCCAGCCATGATCAGCAGGGCCGCGGTGAACGGCGTACTGCCCGGGGCGAGGAAGTACTCGCTCACGATTCGTCGGTCTTCAGACGGGCGAGCCGCTCCTGGATGCGGTTGCGGCGCGACAGTTCCTCGAGCTCGGCCAGGCGGGCCTCTTCCTGGGTGCCACCGCCGCTGCCGCCGGCCAGGCCGGTCTGGCGGCTGAACACGCGGTCGAAAGCGGCCGAAGCGCGCGCTGCGCGATCATCCGTGGCGGCCGCGCCACCATCGGCTGAGCCGGCGCTTTGCGCGGCCTGGCGCTGCGCCTGGCGATAGCTGTCCAAGGCCTCACGCATCTCCCGCTGCTTGCCCTTGAGCGCGTTGATGTAGCCCTCCAGGCGCGCCTTTTCGTCGGCCAGGTCGGCCAGGCGAGCTTCCAGCACCGGAATCTGCGCCTCCAGGTCCATTTGTCGCGATACGGCAGTTTCAGCCAGGTCCTCGCGACCTTCCTTCATCGCCAGACGGGCCTTGTCGCCGAGTTCGTCATGACGCTTGTTGTCCTCGGCCAGGCGCTTGGCGGTCAGATGACGCTGCGCCTCGACCACGCCCAGCTCCTTGCGAACGTCCGTGGCGGCCGCTTCGATTTCGCGAATGGCCTGTTCCATGACCGCTTCCGGGGCGGCATTTTCCACTGCGTCTACCAGGGCATTGAAGCCGCCAGCGACCAGGCGACCAACCCGCTGTCTCAAAGACTCGCTCATGTCCTTAATCCTCCATTTGATAACCGATTGCCGAAAAATTGCTGCTGCATTCAGGCGACACGGGCAATCCTCCCCCGCGTCACTTTTTAACCTAGTCCGGCCCGCTTGGCCAGCTTTTGCGGCTGATAACAGCCACGAAATCCAGACCGGCCAAGCTGGGCTATTGATTCGCTCATGCTGAGGCTTCGTTCAGCCAGTCCTTCCTCCAGTCGCTCAAGGCAGGCCTGGGTGGCCTTGCCCTCTGCCTCATCGTGACAGGCCGACAGGGCGAAGGCAGTGATGTCGGGCAACCAGGCCAGGACGCGATGGACCAGCTCTGAGCGAACATTCAATGCCATTTCGGCCGTGTGCACCTGGCGATCGACCCGGGCATACAATCTGCGCGCAAAATCATGCGCTGCGGCGGGATCATGCATGCCCTCACGCTGGGCGCGAGCTTCTGCGATCAGGGTGCGAATCTTTTCACTGAGATTGGCGGCGCCGCTGATCTCGACCTGGGCGAGGAAGGTGAGGTCATCCTCATCCAGGCGCAGGGTGACGGTTTGTTTGGCCATGAAACAGCTGTCTCCTTGACAGTGAAACCAAAGCTTATCACGGATCAATCACCAATGCAATACAAATGTCTTACGTTTGTGTTTCAGACCGCAATGAGGTTTGGCTCAATGCCAGCTGCAAGGGGCCATCTGGGTCGGGGCGTTGCAGTTTAAGATGGCGGCGACCACTTCCCAACGGCTTTGGATCATGACTGATGATCACAGCCGTGCGTCCGCTCAGCCATCTATCCAACGCGCTGCTGACCAGGACCGTCGAGGCCGGATCCAGGCCGGCCAGCGGCTCATCCAGGAGCGCGATGTCGGGGTCGGTCAGCAGCAGGCGGGCCAGGGCGAGGCGCCGCCGCTGGCCACCGGAGAGGTTGGCCCCGTCTTCGTCCACCCAGCTTTCCAGGCCATCGGGCAATTCGGAAAGCCAGTTGATCAATCCGACCGCGCTCAGTACCTCAACCAGATGTTCATCACTGGCTTCCGGATTGCCCATGCGCAGATTGGCCGCGAGGCAGTCGCTGAATATAGCCACGCGCTGCGGCAGCCAGGCCATGCGTCGCTCAAGGTCCTGGCGACAAAGCTGCTTCAAATCGATGCCGCCCACCATCACCTGACCCGATTCGGGGTCGTGCTGGCGCATCAGCAGCAGGGCAATGCTGGTCTTGCCGATGCCGCTGGCGCCGGACAACAGCAGCTGCTCGCCATGGGCGATCTCCAGATCGAGTCGATCAAGCACCAGCGGGGCAAGGGGGTGGTAGCGAAAGCTGACACCTGACAGGGACAGTTGATGTCGAACCGGCCAGGCTGCGGCTGTCTCCGCCTGACTGAGGCTTGGGGATTGATCGGCCAGTTCGTCTACCCGCCGGGCTGAGGCCAGGATCTGGCCCAGGCGGCGCCAGGCGCCGGGAATGCCTTGCCAGGCCTCGGCAAGGCCCAGCGTGGCCAGTACGGCAAGTACCAGTAACGGCCCGCTTAGCTGGCCGCTTTCATGCAGCTGCAGTCCGCCCAGCAGCACGCTTAAGGTGATCAGCCAGACCAGCAGCAGGGCAGCGGCCTGTCCGATGGCGTCAAGATCGCCCAGTTGCTGCTGCAGGCGGCCGAGTCGCCCTGATGCAGTGGCGATTCCCTGCGCCTGCTGTTCGGTGCGGTCGAAGGCGCGCAGCTCATCCAGGCCTTCGATACCGGCTGCGGCCGTTTCGCGCAGGCGCGGCAGGGTGGCGACCAGCTCCCTGCCCGGGCGCTTTCCCAGCCGATAGAGCATGCCGGTGAGCAAGGGCAGGGCCAGCAGGCTGCCCAGGGCAACGGCCAGGACGATCAGGTTGTTCAAAGGTGCCAGCAGGCTGACTGCCAGAACCAGCGCCAGGCTCAGCAGAAGCGCGGCCAGGGTCGGTCCGATCAAGCCGGCAAACAGTGGGTTGAGCGCGTCGACATCGCTGGTCAGGCGGTTGAGCGTGTCGCTGCGACCGAGCCGATCAAGCTGGGCGGCATCTAACCTCAGCAGGCGCCGGAAAAGATCCAGGCGCAGCTCGGTCAGCAGGCGCAGGGTCGCTGCATGACTGGCCAGGCGCTCGCCATAGCGGGCCAGCGTTCGGCTGATCGCGGCGAGCCGAATGCCGGCGCCGGGGGTAAAGATGTTCAGGCCGACCAGCAGACCCAGCCCGGCCAGCGCGCTGGCGCTGATGAACCAGCCTGACAGGGCAAGCAGGACGGTGCTGGCCAGCAGGCTGAGCAGCATCAGCATCAAGGCCAGCAGCAGCCAGCCGCGATGCCGGCCTAGCAGTTGCCCATATCGGGCCCAGCGCATCAGCAAGCAGCCTCAAACAATTTACCCTGATCCAGGATCAGCACCCGATCGGCCCAGCGTCGGGCCGCCGGCGCGTGGCTTGCGCACATCACCGTCATGGCGCGGTCCTCGCCGGCAGCGCTAAGGGCTTGCCAGAATCGCTGCTCATTGGCCGGATCCAGGCTGGCCGTGGGTTCGTCCAGAAACAGTATGGGACGAGGGGAGAGCAGGGCGCGGGCCAGGGCCAGGCGCTGGGCCTGGCCACTGGACAGCCCGAGTCCCTGCTCGCCAAGGCGGGTATCAAGGCCATCGGTCAGCTTTGCCAGAAACTCGCTGACGCCGGCCAGCCTGCAGGCGCGTTCTATCTCGGCGGCATCAGCCGTTGGCCGGGCCAGCAACAGGTTGTCGCGCAGGCTCCCGGGAAACAACACCGGGTGTTGTCCAAGCCAGGCCCGGCATTGCGCCAGCGCGGCCTGGTTGAGTTGCGACAGGTCGATGTCGTCGTAGGTGATGCAGCCGTTGGTCGGGGCGACGAATCCGGCCAGCAGGCGCAGCAGGCTGGACTTGCCGCCGCCGCTGGGCCCCTGAATCAGCAGCCGTTCGCCGGCACTTGCGCGCAAATCGAGTTCTTGAAAAAGACGATCGCGGCCGGGCCAGGCAAAGGCCAGCTGGCGGACTTCGACGGCGCAGGCGCTGGTCGGCAGTCCTTCCTTGACTTCAGCGGGCTCCGGTCGTGCCGGCGGCAGGGCCAGCAGTGGGGCCAGGTCGGTAGCGGCGGCCAGCGCATCTGCGCGGTCGTGCCAGTGCTGGGCGAGCTGGCGCAGCGGATTGAAGAATTCCGGCGCCAGCAGCAGGATGAAAAGGCCGCTGGCCAGGGTCAAGGCCGGCGCCGGGCCAAAGTCGATAAAGCCGAGCAGTCCCAGACCGATGTAGATGGCCAGTGCTGCTATGGCAACCGCGGCGAAGAATTCGAGCACAGCCGATGACAGAAAGGCCAGTTTCAGTACCCGAAACGTACGCTCGCGAAAGGCCTCGGCCCGTTCGCTCAAGCGCGCCAGCTCGCTGGTCGCGGCACCGAGCCGGCGCAGTTGGGCCAGACCGCGCAGGCGGTCATGAAACAGGCCCGCCAGTCGACCCAGGGCCTGCTGTTGCCGCAGGCTCTCGCGCTCGGCGCCCCAGCCGACCAGGACCATGAACAGGGGGATCAATGGGGCGGTGAGGGCCAGCAGCAGGCCGGCCAGCCAGTCAACGTAAAAGACGGCGATCACGATCAGCAAGGGAACGATCAGCGCGGTATGGGCTTGCGGTCGATAGCGGGCGTAGTAGGGGTCCAGTGCTTCGACCTGTTCGACCAGGCGGCTGAGCAAATGACCGCTGTCCTGCCCGGCTTGCGGGCCGGCGGCGGCGAGGCGTCGATAGAGATCCAGCCGCAGCTGATTGCGGATCGCGCTGGAGGCTCGGGCGCTGAGCATGCCGCGTGCGCCCAGCACGGTGGCTCTCAGTACGACCGCCGCAAGCAAGGCAAGCAGGGCCGGACCCAGCTCGGAAAAAGCCTTTGAGTCGATGATGGCAGCGTGCACCAGCCAGGCCATCAAACCGGCCTGGGACAGAATGGCCAGCGCCTCGAGCAAGGCAATGGGCGGGGTGGCAGCATTCAACCAGCCCGGTACTCGCGCGGCCAGCCAACGCCTGGCTGCAGGCCTGCTGTCAGTGGCCAGCGTAGCCCTCGCCGGACTTGACCTTGCCGCGGAACACCCAGTAGGTCCAGGCCGTGTAGCCCAGGATGATGGGGATCAGGAACAGCATGCCGATCAGCAGGAACAGCTGGCTGCCGGGGTCGGAGGAGGCATCCCAGAAGGTGTAATTCGGCGGCACCGCATAAGGCCACTGGGTAACCAGCAGACCCAGGTAGAACAATCCGAAGAGCAGCATTGAGCCGATGAAAGGGGCTGCTTCAGCGCGCTGCCGCATACGCCAGAATACCCAGGCGGCAACGGCCATCGTCAGGGTCGGGAACAGCCACAGCCAGCTCAAGTGATCGAACCAGCGGGTCATGACGCGCTCATGCGCCAGTGGTGTCCACAGGCTGACGATAACGAAGAAACCCATGACTGCAGCCAGCAGCCAGGGTGCGAGTCGATAGGCCCAGCGCTGGGTCTCGCCCTCGGTCTTGAGTATTGCCCAGGTCACGCCGAGCAAGGCATAGCCGGTGACCACGCCCAGCCCGGTCATCACGGTAAACGGCGTCAGCCAGTCCAGCGGGCCGCCGACGTAGCGAAACCCTTCGGTTTCGAAGCCCTGAATGTAGGCGCCGACGACTGCCCCCTGGGCGAAGGCGGCCACCGTCGAGCCGCCGAAGAAGGATCGGTCCCACCAGTATTTGCGAGCCTGGGCCTTGAACCGGAATTCGAAGGCAACGCCGCGAAAGATCAGCCCGGCCAGCAACAGGAATACGCCCAAGTACAGGGCCGGCAGGAACACCGCGTAGATCATCGGGAAGGCGGCCAGCAGGCCGGCACCGCCCAGGATCAGCCAGGTTTCGTTGCCGTCCCAGACCGGAGCAACTGAACTCATCAGTTCATCGCGTGACGCATCGCTGGGCGCGAACGGAAACAGGATGCCCACACCCAGGTCGAAGCCGTCCATCAGCACGTACATGAAAATGCCGATGCCAATGATGACAACCCAGATCAGGGTCAGATCAATCAGGTCCATGCTTAGCTCCCTGCCGCCCGGGCGGCCTGCTCAACCTGAAGCGGAACTGCCGACCAGGGCCGCTTCGGGCGTGCTGTCTGGTCATCCGGCGCGCGTTCGATCGGGTCAGGTCCGGCAATGATCACGCGCCGCAGGTAAATGACGCCGGCCGTGAACACCACCGCATAGACGGTGATGTAGCCGATCAGGCTGACCAGAACCATCCAGCCGTCATTGGATGGTGTGATCGCATCGCTCAGGCGCATTACATCCTGGATGATCCAGGGCTGACGGCCGACTTCGGTGACGAACCAGCCGGCGAGTACGGCGACAAAGGGCAGCGGAATCATCCAGGTCAGACCCTTGAGCAGGCGCGGCGAATCGTACAGGCGACCCCGCCACAGCTGCCAGGCAGACGCCAGCGAGATCAGGATGAACACAAGCCCCAGGCCAACCATGATCCGGAAACTCCAGAAAACGATACCGACCGGCGGACGGTCCTCGGCGGCGACCTCGAGCAGCCCCGGCACTTCGCCGTCCAGGCTGTGGGTCAGGATCAGGCTGGCCAGGCCGGGGATCGCGATCTCGAAGTGATTGGTTTCATTGGCGGCATCGGGGATGGCGAACAGGATCAGCGGCGCGCGGCTCTTCGTCTCCCAGGCGCCTTCCATCGCCGCGACCTTCATCGGCTGATGCTCGAAGGTGTTCAAGCCATGCAGGTCGCCCATGATCAGCTGGGCCGGGGTTGCCACGGCCAGCATGATCACGCACATTTTCAGGGCTTTGCGGCTGGTCTGCGGGTTGCGGCCCTTGAGCAGGTACCAGGCGCTGACGCCGGCGACCACGAAGCCGCCGGTAATGAAGGAGGCAAGCGCCATGTGGCCGAAGCGGTACGGCATGGATGGGTTGAAGATGGCCTGGGTCCACGACGTCATCTGGACCATGCCGTCGACGAACTCGACGCCGGCCGGCGTATGCATCCAGCTGTTCGCCGACAGGATCCAGAAGGAGGAAATGAAGGTGCCGACGGCAACCATGCAGGCGGCAAACAAATGCACCCCGCGCGGCACCTTGTCGCGTCCAAACAGCAGTACCCCCAGGAAAGTAGCTTCGAGGAAGAATGCCGTTACCACCTCATAGCTCAGGATGGGCCCGAGGAAATTTGCTGCGGAGTAGGAAAAAACGCTCCAGTTGGTGCCGAACTGGAAGGCCATGACGATGCCCGACACGACCCCCATGCCGAACACGATGGCAAAAATCTTGATCCAGAACTTCGACAGTTTTTCGTAGACTGGATTGTCGGTCCGATAGTACAGGCCTTCCAGCACCGCGATATAAGCGGCCAGCCCGATCGTGAAGACCGGAAAGATGGCATGGAAAGAAACGACAAAGGCAAACTGGATGCGCGAGAGCAGCAGGGGATCGAGTTCCATTTTGCACACCTTGTTCGGCTGTCGATGTGCAATATTGTATCAATCTAATCTGTGCGCTACGGGTGAAGGTCTCTGTTCGGAGGCAGGTCGGAATCAGGCTGGAATGAGGGTCACGACCAGGCGCCTGCGATGTGCTCGGTGGCGATGTTCCCACAGGTACAGCGCCTGCCAGGTGCCCAGGGCAAGGCGGCCGTTCCGCACCGGGATACCGAGGCTGCTCTGGGTCAGCGCGCTTCTGACGTGCGCCGGCATGTCATCCGGTCCTTCGGCGCTGTGCCGGTAGCGCCGATCGCCATCCGGAACCAGGTCGGAGAAGAATGTCTCCAGGTCGGTCAGTACGTCGGGGTCGGCGTTTTCGCTGATCAGCAGCGAGGCCGAGGTGTGCAGCAGGAAAACATGGCAAAGCCCCTGGTCCATGCCCGACTCGGCGATCACTCCAGCGATCTGACGGGTTATGTCGACCAGCCGTCGTCCCGGGGTTTCAACAATGATCTCGGTCTGGCTCATCGGCTCATCTCGGCCAGCAGCTCTGCCTGGTGGGCTTCCAGCAGGGGGTCGATGACCGCGTCCAGGGCCCCGTCCATGATGCCGTCCAGCTCATACAGGGTCAGACCGATGCGGTGGTCGGTTACCCGACCCTGCGGAAAATTGTAGGTGCGTATGCGCTCGGAGCGGTCACCAGAGCCGACCTGAAGCTTGCGCTCGCTGGCTCGCTGGCTGCGCTGTGCCTCCTGCTCCGCTTCGAGCAGGCGCGCTCCAAGCAGGCTCATTGCCCGTGCCTTGTTCTTGTGCTGGGAACGCTCATCCTGGCACTCAACCACGATTCCGGTAGGCAGGTGGGTAATGCGAATCGCCGAGTCGGTGGTGTTGACGTGCTGCCCGCCAGCGCCAGAAGATCGGTAGGTGTCGATACGCAAGTCATTGGGATCGATCGCAACCTCGTCGACCGTCTCGAGCTCGGGAAGGATGGCCACGGTACAGGCCGAGGTGTGGATGCGGCCTTGGGACTCGGTGGCCGGAATGCGCTGCACGCGATGGGCGCCCGACTCGAACTTGAGCCGCGAGTAGGCGCCCCGTCCGATGATCCGGGCGATGACCTCGCGAAAGCCGCCGGCATCGTTCTCGTGAGCGGACATGACTTCCACCTGCCAGCCGCGCCTGTCTGCGTAGCGGCTATACATGCGAAGCAGGTCGCCGGCAAAAATACCGGCTTCCTGGCCACCGGTTCCGGCACGGACCTCGAGGAAGATATTGCGCTCGTCGTTGGGGTCGCGCGGCAGCAGCAGGCGCTGCAGGTCACGCTGCAGGGATTCGATCTGCAGCTCCAGTCGTTCCACTTCTTCCGCTGCCATGGCGCGCATTTCGGCATCGCCGTCCCGATAAAGGTCGCGTGCTTCCGTCAGTCCCCGTTCCGCGGCTTGCTGGGCATGCCAGAGCCTGATCAGGGGGTCCAGATCGGCATACTCGCGTGACAGTGACTGGAAATGGTCGCGCTTGCCAATCACATCCGGGTCGGCCAGCAGACGAGCCAGCTCTTCGAAGCGCTCTTCGGCCTGAGCCAGGCGGGTGCGTAGTCCGGAATTCACTTCGGTTCGTCCAGAAAATAGTAGCGGGCCGCCTCCAGCAAGGCTTCGTCGGCGCTTTCGGCAGCCTGGCGAAGGCGTATGCTGGGACCGTGGAGGAGGCGGTTGACGAGGCGGTGGCCGAGTCGTTGCATGACGGCTTCGGGGTCGTGACCTGCGGCAAGCTGGGTGCGTGCCTGCTCGAGCAGCTCATCGCGCTCGCTCTGGGCGCGCCGGCGCAGACCGCGCAGGGTTGTCGAGGTGTCCTGCAGGCGCAGCCAGCGCTCGAAACTGCGCACTTCGGCCTCGATGATATCTATCGCCTGCTGCATTGCCTCGGCACGCTTTTGCTGGTTGTTTTCAACGATGGCATGCAAATCGTCGATGGTGTAGAGAAACAGATCCTCCAGGCTCCCGCTGGCTGGATCGATGTTGCGCGGTACTGACAGATCAAGCGCGAACATCGGTCGCCGCCGGCGTCGAGACAGGGCCTGTTTGAAAGCGTGCTGGTCGATGATGGCACGCGGGCTGGCGGTGCAGGCAATGACCAGGTCGTGCTGCGGCAGCAGCTCGCGGAGCTGATCGAGGCCGTGACCGCTGGCGCCAAAGCGTCCAGCCAGCTCGCGCGCGCGGTCGGGGTTGCGGTTGGCAATGCTGATCCCGGCCAGCTGTGATTCGCTGAAATGCACGGCGCAGTCCTCAATCATCTCGCCGGCGCCGATGAGCAGGGCACGCAGGTTGGTCAGCGAGCCGAAGATCTGGTGAGCCAGACGCAGAGCGGCAAATGGCAGGGTTACCGGATCGCGACCAATGCCGGTCTGCGAGCGAACCCGCTTGGCACCGGCAAAGGCATGCTGGAACATTCGGTCAAGGCGGCTGTCCAGCACATTCTGATCGTGTGCCATCTGCCAGGACTGCTTGACCTGGCCGGCTACCTGCGGCTCGCCGATGATCATCGAGTCGGCGCCGGAGATGACCTTGACCAGATGAAACATGCAGGCCGATTGCTCCAGCTGGTAGAGGTGTTCGTGGAACTGCCCCGGCGCCAGTTTGTGCCAAGCGTGCAGCCATTCCGATGCAGCTCGCATGATAGGCTGTCGGCCGGATAGATAGAGCTCGGTTCGGTTGCATGTGCTGACGATGGTGCAGCCGTCTATCCCGGGCACCGCGGCGAGGCTGGTCAGGGCCTCAGGCAAGGATTCAGCGGCAAAAGCCAGCCGCTCCCGAATTCCGATCGGCGCGGTCTGGTGGCTGATTCCCAAGGCGAAAAGTGACATGCAGGAAAAATTGAAGGACAAACTCCCCATTTTCTTACGCAAGCGTGATCTCTGCAAGCTCGCTGCCGGACTTATGTTCGCAATTTGTCTGATCGGCTGTGCGGCAGGCCCGGAAATTCAGCCGGGTTCTCGGACGAGCGAAGGGGATCCGGAGGCCCGGGTGACACCGGCAGCGGAACCGGTTGCCAGCGCGGCGGATGATGCCATTGGCGATCTAGATGCCGATCTGCTGTTTCATGTGCTCGCGGCAGAGCGCCTGGCCGCGGTCGGTGATTTTGAAGCCGCGATGGAGCACTTCCTGGAAGCAGCCCGGCTGGGAGATGATCCCGACCTGGCTCGTCAGGTGGTCAGTCTGGCACTGAGTCTCGAAGACTGGTCGGCACTGGTCGATGGCGCCGTACGTTGGCAGGAGCTGGCGCCGGCCGAACGGGCCCCGGCCCGCTTTCTGGCGCTAGGCCTGCTCAACCTTGATGAGATCGAAAGTGCGGCGGATGTACTCGCCGAGCAGATCGAGCTGGCCGGCGGCGAGCGGGCAGCCTGGCGTGATGCAGTCATGTTGCTTGCCGCAGCCGCCAGTGAGCGCAATGCCGAGCAGGCAATGAGTGTGCTCATGCACCGAGTCGGACTAGATTCTGACAGCGGCGAAGCCCTGCGTCATCAAAGCCTGCTTGAGTGGCAGCTCGGACGTGAAGAGGCGGCCATGTCGCTGGCGGTTGCTGCAGCAGAGGCGGCCGACGATGTCGAGGCCTGGCTATGGGCTGCTCAGCTGGCCGGCGCGGCCGATGACCTGGAGCGGGCGTTGGCCAATTATCGTCGCGCGCGCGCGCTGGATCCGGAAGATCAGGCCCTGGCCCTGTCCGAGGCCGAGACGCTGCGACAGCTCGATCAACTGGACGAAGCGATTGCGGTGCTTGCCGAGCTCCCGCCGGGCAGTGAGTTGCTTTATCTGCTCGGCAGTTACCAGTTTCAGGCCGGCGAGCTGGAAGATGCGGAAGTCACCTGGCGCCGTCTGGCGGCCCTGGATGCGGTGGATGATCCCATGCACCATGCCTTTCTGACCGGCTTCTTGGCGGAGTTGCTCGATATGAATGATGAAGCGCTGGACTGGTACCGGCGCATCGATTCAGGCGCACAGCTTGACCGGGCGCGGCTGCGTCGCGCGGCGCTGGAATCCCATCGTGGTGAATTGGAACAAGCTCGGGAACTGCTCCAGGCTGTAAGGCTGGCCGGTAATCGAGAGCTGGTTGAGCAGGCCTGGCTAATTGAAGGCGATATTCTGCGTGAGGCTGGTCGCGCCAGTGAAGCAATCGCCTTGCTCAGCGGCGCCCTGCGCCAGAATCCTGACAGCATTGCCTTGCTGTACACCCGGGCCATATGCGCGATTGCCATTGACGATCTGGAGTTGGCCGAGCAGGATTTCCGCCGCATTCTCCAGATTGACGACGACAACGCGATGGCGCTGAACGCGCTGGGCTACACCCTGACTGACCGTACCGACCGGCACGAGGAAGCCTATCGTCTCATTCGCAGGGCCTTGGAGCTGGAGCCAGACTCACCGGCAATTCAGGACTCCATGGGCTGGGTGTACTTTCGCCTGGGCCAACCTGAAAAGGCGCTGCCTTACCTGGAGCAGGCGCTGCAAGGCGAGGACAATCCAGAAATTGCAGCCCACCTGGGCGAGGTGCTCTGGTATCTCGGCCGCGAAGACGAAGCCCGGGAAGTGTTGCTCGGGGTTTTCGAGCGCTTTCCGGACGATGACTACCTGCGAGACACCATGGGCCGACTGGGGCTGATCGAATGAAGCCTGGTCGGCTTCTCGTGCTTGGCCTGATGGCGGTTTCCCTGGCCGCCTGCGCGGCTCGTGAACAGCGCCCGGCTGGCGCCTGGTTGAGCGAACGGGAAGCCTTGTTCGCGGCTCACCCAGTTTGGTCGGTGAGCGGTCGAATGGGCCTGTCCGACGGCGTTCGCGGCGGCTCGCTGGCTTTTGACTGGCAGGCCAGCGGCGATGTCCACGAGCTCAGCTTGCGCACCGTTGCTGGCGGACGACAGTGGCGTCTGGCATTCGGACCCGACGGTGCGATCCTGGAGGGTAGCGGAATCGAGCGAATGTGGGCGCCGGATCCGGATCCGCTGGTCGAAGCGGCGGTGGGCTGGCCGGTGCCGGTGCGCGACATGGCCTGGTGGATCAGGGGGTTGCCACCACCAGCGGCAGAGGCGGGCATGTTCTTTGCCGCCGACGGTTCGCTGGCCAGGGTTGACAGCGCGCCATGGACCATGGAATACCAGCGTTTCGACATTACCGGGCAGGCCCTGATGCCGTCGCGCCTGCAGGCCGAGAGTGGTCGTTACCGTGTGCGCGTGGTGTTGCGTGACTGGCTACTTGAGCCGATCGAGTCCCATCGCGTTTCAAACTCGTTATAATGCCGACCTGAAACCAGCGGCTGGGGGCCGGCATCGGCCCGGAGTCAGGTAAAAGCTTTCCGCAGGGACGTCGCCAAGTTGGTTAAGGCACGGGGTTTTGATCCCCGCATTCGCAGGTTCGAGTCCTGCCGTCCCTGCCATTTTCCCAAGCCCAAGCCAGAGCAAGCGGATCAGGTGCCCAGTTGACCCAGTCATCCCTGATGGTTTTTTCCGGAACCGCCAATCCGGATCTCGCCCAGTCAATCGCAGAAACGCTTGGAGTCCCCATGGGACGGGCCAACGTCGGGCGCTTCAGCGACGGCGAAGTCATGGTCGAAATCATGGAAAACGTGCGCGGTCGCGACGTCTACCTGGTGCAGCCGACCTGCCAGCCAGCGGCAGAAAACTTCATGGAGCTGCTGGTCATGATTGATGCCCTGAAACGGGCCTCCGCATCACGCGTGACTGCCATCATTCCCTATTTCGGCTATGCCAGGCAGGACCGGCGGCCGCGTTCCTCGCGCGTTCCGATTACCGCCAAGGTGGCGGCGCGGATGATCAGCGTAATCGGCACGGACAGGGTTGTCACCGTTGACCTGCATGCTGATCAGATCCAGGGTTTCTTCGATGTGCCGGTAGACAATGTCTACGCATCGCCGCTGACCCTGGCCGACATCTGGAAGCATTACACCTCCGACGAAATCATCGTGGTGTCGCCCGATGTCGGCGGCGTGGTCCGCGCCCGGGCCATTGCCAAGCGCCTGGATGCCGACCTGGCCATCATCGACAAGCGCCGGCCGCGGGCCAACGAAGCGACGGTGATGAACCTGATCGGAGATGTCGAAGACAAGATCTGCGTCCTGGTAGACGACATGATCGACACTGCCGGCACCCTCTGTGCCGCTGCTGCCGCGCTGAAGGAAAAAGGCGCACGACGCGTCGTCGCCTATTGCGTCCACCCGGTCCTTTCAGGGCCAGCGATTAACAACATCAGCAAGTCTCAGCTCGACGAGATCGTGGTGACCGACACCATCCCCCTGAGCCAGGCCGCCCTCGACTGCGGCCGCATCCGGCAGCTGTCGGTTGCCCAGTTGCTGGCCGAAACAATCCGACGGATGTCGGAGGGGGAGTCGGTGAGTTCTCTGTATGTCGATTGAAGTCCCGGCTTCAATCGACGGGGAGAGGAAAAGAAGGGCAGAGAGGTAGAGGGCTATAGGGCTCGGCTGTCTTTTTTTCTTTCTTTCCTTACTTTCCCTTGTCCCCTCAAGAATAGCCAGTCCATACCGCGACCATCAGGGCCAGGGCGCCGACGGCGAGCAGTTTCAGTATCAGCGGGAAGATGAATCGAAACCAGCGGTCGTATGGGATCCCGGCCAGCCCGATGATGCCCATCAGTACCGGATTGGTCGGCACAATCATGTTCATGAAGCCGTCGCCGAACTGAAATGCGAGCACGGCCACCTGGCGGCTGACGCCGACCAGATCGCCAATCGGAGCCATCAGAGGCATGGTAACGAAGGCCTGACCACTGCCTGAGGGGATGAACAGGTTCAGTACGCTCTGAATGAACAACATGCCAACCGCAGACAGCCAGGCGGGTACCAACGACAGCGGCGTGGCCATGGCGTTGACAATGGTATGCAGAACCAGTCCATCCTCCAGCAGCAGGGCGATGGAGCGTGCAAAGCCGATCAGTATGGCCGTTCCGGCCAGTTCGGCAGCACCGCGGGTGAAGGTTTCGGCAAGCATGTCCAGGCGCAAGCCACCCAGCAGGCCGGCAACGATGCTCAGGCCCAGAAATACCGCGCCCAGCTCAACCAGGTACCACTCGTAGCGGGCTATACCGACGACCAGTACCACCAGGGCGAGCAGGGTCGCCAGCAGTACCAGCGATCGGCGCAGATCCAGCGGTGGCGGCGTGGTCGCTTGCGGCGGCTGTGCGGCAGGCACATCGGCAACCAGGCTGGCAGCAGGGTCTTTCCGTACCCGCCTTGAATAAGCCCAAACGTGGTGAAAACCGACCGCGAAGAATGGTGCCCAGAGCAAAAGACGGTAGCCCATGCCCGAGCCAGGCTGCAGCTCAGCCACTTCCTGAGCGACCAGCAGGGTAAAAGGGTTGATCACGGCGACTCCGTAACCAATCCCGTAGCCGACCACCATGATGCCGATGGCGGTCACGGTGTCCATCCGCATCGCCACGCACAAGGCAATCAGGATGGCGGCAAAAGGTATGTATTCCTCGGCCATGCCCAGGGTCGCCGAGGCGACACCAAAAGACGCCATGCCGATGAAAATCAACAGCCCCGGGGCATGGGAAAAACGTTCGATGACCCGTCCCAGCAGGGCATCAATCGCGCCAGTCTGCCTGATAACGGCCAGCGCGCCGCCAATGATCAGGACAAAGAAGATGATGCCCTGGGCATCGGCCAGCGCCCGCGGAATCACGGTCAGCAAGGCCCAGGGTGGCAGGCGCGGAGCTTCTTCGATGACGGCATAGGTGTCGGGCACAACCATTTCTCTCCCAGCCTCATTAGGCTCGGATTGAAACTCTCCAGCCGGCAGTACCCAGGTCAGGATCAGCGCCACGACCATCATGGCAAACATCAGGACCAGGGTGTGGGGAACGCGAAAACGGCTGGACATGCCAGAAAGACTCCCTCGGTTGATCGGCAACAGGCGCCGTTCGGCGCTGTCGCCCAGTATACCGGCCTCGGCGACGCAGTCGGCTGCCCACCGACTCGGTGCGCGGCTTTTGTCACGGTCGCGACAAGCGCCGTTGAACTGGAACATGCTATCGTTTTGTTTTTGTGAATCCTCATTTTGGAGTGGATCAATGAACGCTGAAAAGATCCGGGAATTTCTTGCTGCTCAGCCGCTGTTTGCCGATCTGGAAGAAGCCCAGCTGGACTTCCTGGTCAGCCAGGCAGCTGAGTCGAGCTTTGAAGATGGGCATGTGCTGAGTCGGCACGGCGAGGCGGCCGATCGCTTTTATCTGGTTCTGGAAGGTGAGGTCAGCGTTCATGTTCCGGCCATTGCCGGGCCGACGCTGGAGGTAACCCGGCTCGGTGTCGGCCAGATTTTCGGCTGGTCCTGGCTGATCGAGCCATATCGCTGGCATTTCAGTGCCCGCACGGTCGGTTCCAGTCGCCTGCTGGAGTTTGATGGCCGCGCCATTCTCGCCCGCTGCGAACAGGATCCTGCATTTGGCTACGCCTTGTTCAAGCGTTTCTCAGCGCTGATGGGGCAGCGACTGGAAGCTGCCCAGCGCAAGATGATGGATCAGTGGAACCCGCCCGGCTTCGCCTGAGCGGGTCATTGCTCAGGCGGCCCTGGCCGCTGCCTTGACACTGGCCAGCGCCTGGTCAAGATCGTTCCACAGCAAGTCCGGGTCTTCCAGTCCGGCAGACAGGCGCAGCAGGCCGCCGCCAATGCCAAAACGCTCGCGGTTGTCGGCCTCGACGACCCGGTGAGTGAGGCCGGCCGGGTGTTGTATCAGGGTATCTACCGAGCCAAGGCTCACTGCAGGCGTAATCAGGCGCAGCGCTTCCAGTACTTGCGCGGCGGCCGCGTGCCCGCCATGCACCTCGAAGGCCAGCAGGCTGCCAGGGCCCGCCATCTGGCGTTGCAAGATGTCAGCACCGGCCTGGCCGGGCAGGCCGGGATAGTGCACGGCTGCAATCCGGGAATCGGCGGCCAGGCGTGCGGCCAGTGCGCCTGCGACCTGCTGCGCGCGTTCGACTCTGAGCTTGAGGGTTGGCAGTGAACGGTGCAGCAGATAGGCCGCCCAGGGATGCAGCAGGGCGCCTGTCGCGACCCGTACCTGGCGCAGATCCCTGGCCAGATTTTCCGAACAGGCGATGACGCCGGCGATGACATCACCGTGGCCGCCCAGAAACTTGGTGGCTGAATGCAGCACGATGGATGCACCGTGGCGTAGTGGCTGCTGCAGCACTGGCGTGGCAAAGGTGGAATCGACCAGAACCGGTACTGCTCCGGCCTGCTTGACTACCGCGGCGATGTCGACCAGTTGCAGGGTCGGGTTGGCAGGCGTTTCGATCATGACCAACGCCGTGTCCTCGCGGATCACTGCGGCCACCTCGTCCGCTGCCACCCAGCTGACCTCATTGCCCAACAGGCCCGAGCAAAGCAAGTGGTCGCTGGTGCCGTAGACCGGGCGTACGGCCACGATGTGCTTGCCCCTTTTGCTGACGGCCAGCAGGCAGGCGGTCAGCGCCGCCATGCCGGAGCTGAAGGCCACTGCCGCTTCGGCGCCCTCGACCTGGGCGATGGCTCGTTCCCAGCGATCCACGGTGGGATTGAACAGGCGTGCATAGACCGGGTTGTCGGCCGAACCGTGGCCTGCAACCAGACGATCGAGGCTGGCCGTGCCGCTTTCCAGTCCATCGAGCGGATAAGTGGTCGAAAGGTCGACCGGCAGGGCATGAACGCCCAGTTCGCGCAGCTGTTCGCGGCCAGCATGAACGAGGTCGGTATGGCAGAGAGTCATCGCATCATCCTGTTCGGTTGTATGGTTTTATTTTAGAATGATGTTTCCTCTGCTAGATAAAGAGTGAATTAAATTCGGCCATGAAGGCATTTCCCTCGCTGGATTCGATGGATATTCAGATCCTCCGGCTGCTCCGGAAGAATGCTCGGATTTCAAACAAGGAGTTGGCTGACAAGATCGGTCTTGCCCAGTCATCTTGCCTGGAGCGGGTCCGGCGACTGCGCCTGGCCCGGGTCCTGACCGGCTTCCATGCCGATGTTGATCCCGACGCCATCGGGATTGGTCTGCAGGCCATGGTTGCGGTGCGGCTGACTCGCCACTCGCGTGGCGAGGTCGAGTCCTTCCAGCGCCACCTTGAGGCCTTGCCGGAAGTCGTGACCATTTTTCATGTCGCCGGCGCCAACGATTACCTGGTCCATGTCGCGGTCCGAGACGCCTCGCACCTGCGCGAGCTGGCCTTGTCTGCCTTCACCGAGCGTCCGGAGGTCGCCCATATCGAAACCCAGCTGATCTTCCAGCACACTCGCAACCATGATCTGCCGCTGTATCTGCAGCTGGATGAGGAGTAACTGTCCGGCTCAGGCGCGCGGGTTTCGTCGCCGCAGGAGGATCAGCTCCAGACCTGTTTTTGCCATGACCAGAAAGATGGCCATCATCTGCGGTGCCCCCATCAGGAATAGTACTGCAAGCCCAAGCATGAACAGCAGCTGGACCAGCACGACCCGACCAAACAAGGCGCCCAGCAGCGGCCAGATGGTGATTTTCAGCCAGCGACAGGGGAGCAGCCACTCGCGCCAGAAACGCCAGCCCTGGTCCAGCAGCAAGACGATGGCCGGCAACCACAGCCACTGACCGCTGGCCTGGCTTAGCAGTTGCTCCCAGAGTTCGGCCCAGTTCTCTTCAGCACCGTTGGCAGGCATGCTGGAAATGACCATGATCCCCATCAGCTGGGAGGCGACGAAAGAAAACCATGCCAGCATGACCAACAGCATGGGGTACAGGCGAGCGAGCATGGCTCCCGGGCTCCAGGGAGGGCGCCAGTAAATTCGCAGCGCCAGAAAGAGCCCAATCACCAAACCCTCCAGCCACAGGACAAGCATTACCGCAAGCGGATCCCATGCCAGCAGGAGGATGCCGAAGATGGGCAGCAGGCCGGCCAGAACAACGCCGGCGGCGCTTTCCCTGCGACTCTCCGGAGGATCAGCCCGGCTTCGTTCAGGCACCGCCAAACACTTCCCGCAGCAGCGCAGTGGTACGGGCCACCGGGTCGCGACGAATCCGCCGCTCTTCATCGGCCAGGGCCTGAAACAAGCCATCAAGGGCGCGCTCGGTGACGTAGTCCTCAAGGTCGAAGTCCAGCGGCCGCACCGCTGGCAGGCGATTCCAGCGTTGGGCCAGCTCTCGGTAGTGTTGATAGGCCTGGACCTGGTCGAGCGCATTGGCGACGACGGGCCGGTAGCGGTCGCGCAAGGTCGGGCCGGCAGCCTGGCGCAGGAAGCGGGTTGCCGCGTCATCGCCGCCGTTGAGAATCGCCCTGGCATCGCTGGGGCGCAGGCCGCGTATGACCTGGATGAAGACTGCGGCAGCTTCGGTCGCTGCCTTCTCGGCGGCTCGGTTCATTGCCAGTTCCAGCTCATCAATCTGGCGCGAAAAACCGATGCGGCGCAGCTGGCTTGCTGCCGGCTCGATGGCTTCCGGCAGGGGAATTCTGATTTCCGGGTCGGCAAAGTAGCCGTCAACGCGCCCGAGGCGAGTGACGGCGCGCTGACTGCCCAGCTCAAGCGCCTCCTTGAGGCCCGCCTCGATGCGCGCGTCAGAGCCTGAGCCCGTCACTTCGCCGGGCCAGTCACCGAGAGTGGCACAGGCCTGAAGCAGACCCAGCATGGTCAGCGTCACGACAAGCCTGTGTGGCATCAAAGGCGGGATGGTTGTCATCTCGATCGATTCCGTTAGTTAACCCGGCAGGTATGTAGATCACATTCAGGGTGCCAAGCAGGCCCCGAATCAAGGCGTCGCTCGCA
>REEQ01000212.1 GCA_007695005.1 Wenzhouxiangellaceae bacterium
GTGCCGGTCGAGATGCAGGTGCTGGATGCCAACATCTTCCACGACCGTTTCGAGGGAGATCCGGAACCCGAGGGCTGAAGCCGGGAGCCGGTAACTCAACGAAGAGGCCTCCGAATCCGGAGGCCTTTTTTGTCCCGATGACCTGGCGGCCTCCGCAAGGATCGCGGCAGGCTGCCGCATTGGGGGTCGCCGTCCGGGCTTGCAGCGCGCGGATGCTCGCCGCGGGATTTGACAGCTGCCCGACCGTGGGCTATGGTCTCGTGTGCCGTCGCGATTGCCCAGCGATGGTCAACGGCACCCGTATCAGCGCTGTGTGCTGACCCAGGGACAAAAACGCCCCATCAAGTTGGTCTGCCCATGCAGGGGGAAGCAGACCGGGTTCAGCCAGTGCCACCAGTGTCCGGTTGCGGCCGCAGGCTGCGACCAGGCCGGGCATCCCAACATCATTGCACGCTTGACAGGTTAAAAATAATGACACTAAGCAGCTACTTGCCGAAGCGATTCGGACTTTCCCCCTTTCTGATCATGGCCTTGCTTCTGGCCGGCATGGCGCAGGCATCCGATTCGGTCTGGGTGCGCGTTCACCACACGGCAGAGGATGCAGTGCAACGTGGGCTGGCGCCAACGCTGAGCGACTATGGTGCTTTCCAGTGGGGCCAGGTGACATCGGCCGAGCTCGAGGCAATGCAGCGCGCCGGCATGTCGGTGACCGCCTCGGCCAATCCTTTCCTGCTGACCCTGGGCGGCGAAACCTTTGACCCGCTCGATCAGGCCGCTTTCAATGCGCGCTTCCAGCCCTACCAGGCCGACCCGCGCGGTGACTTTCACCTCATCCAGTTCCAGGGCCCGGTCCGGGCCGAATGGCTGGCTCAGGCCAGCGCCGGCGGCATGGAGATGGTTCAGTACATTCATCCTTTTACCTACGTGGTCTGGGCCGATGCCTTGAGCCTGAGTAGCGCGCGCAACCTGTCGAGCGTGCGCTGGGTGGGTGATTTCCTGCCCGAGTTCCGGGTCATTCCCGAGCAGCGCGGTCTGGGTTCGGGCAACGAGCCGACCAATATCCTGGTCAGCCGCCACGTCAATCTGCGCAGCCTGCAGTCCGATATGCGTGCGCTGGGCGCCAGCATTCTCAACGTCACGCCCTACCTGGGGCATTTTCAGATCCTCGAAGTATCAGCGCCTGGAGACCGCTACATGGACCTAGGCCGCATGGCTGGCATCTACACCATCCAGCAGGCCATTCCGATGATGCCGCGTGGCGAAATGAGCAACCAGGCCATCGTCAACCCGAATTTCACCAGCAACCAGAACACCGTGCCCGGCTACGCCGCCTGGCTGGCAGATACCGGCTATGACGGTGACGGGGTCATCGTCAGCATCATCGATGGCGGCATTCGCACCACTCACCAGGATATCGTCGGCCAGATGTCACCCTGCGTCATCCAGGGTTCGCCGACCAGTTGTACCACCGGCAATGACAGTCATGGCACGCATGTGGCCGGCGCCGTGGCCGGATCCGGTGCCAGTGGTGTCACCGACGCTGGCGGTTTTCTGCGTGGCCAGGGCGTGGCCCCCGGCGCCCGCATGGTTCAGCAGCGCTACCAGTCCAACGGGCTGACCTACAGCTTCGGATCAACCTGCACCAGCCCCACCGGCCCCTACTGCACAACGCCGTCCGGCATGCTGGTGCTGTTCCGGGAAGCGCAGCTCAGTGGTGCCTTGCTGGCCAACAATTCCTGGGGGTCGACCGGCATCAAGATCGGCTACGACCTGCCCAGCCAGCAGGTCGACGTGGTCACCCGCGACGCCAACCCGGACCTGCCCGGGGCCCAGCCGGTGCTGCCGGTCTGGTCGGTGATGAACGGCGGCGGTACGGTCAGCGGTGCCTGCAACAACAATTCCCTGGGTGCTCCTGATGAAGCGAAGAACCTCTTTGCCGTGGGTTCAACCCAGCTCATTCCCGGCAGCTTCGTTGGCGGCTCTGTTCCGAACCCGTCCAATTTCTTCAATGTGTCGTACAACTCGGCTCACGGTCCCGCTTGTGACGGCCGGGTAGGTGTGCATATCGTTGCCCCCGGTTGCGCTACTGACTCGCCCACGGCCGGCAGCGATTCGGCCTACTCGGCCGGCTTCTGCGGCACCTCGATGGCGTCGCCCGTGGTATCCGGTGCCCTGGCCGTGTTCATCGAGCGCTACCGGGATCTTCACGCTGCCGATCCCAGCCCGGCCATGATGAAGGCCGCGATGATGGGCGTGGCAATCAACATGCACGGCAACCAGGGTGCCAATGGTCAGACCATTACCGAAACCCCGTCCGGCATCCAGGGCTTTGGTCGCGTCGACCTTGATGCGGCAGTCAATCCGCCCCATGCAGTGATGTACTTTGATCAGGAAACTGTTTTCACCGATGTCGGCCAGGACTGGTCCCTGCGTCTGGTCGCCGATGATCCGACCGAGCCGGTCCGTGTCATGCTGGTCTGGACCGACGCCCACGGCAGTGGCCTGGGTGGCAGCACGCCGGCCTGGGTCAACCTGCTTGACCTGGCAGTGGAGGCCGATACCGGCACGTATCTTGGCAACCAGATTGGCAGCGACGGTTTCTCGCAGACCGGCGGCACCCCGGATGCGCGCAACAACATGGAAGCGGTTTTCCTGCGCGCTGACCAGCACAATGGTGCCGTGTTCGACGTTACCGTCAACGCCGCCAATATCGTTGCCGATGCCCTGAATCCGCACAGCCCAGACAGCCCGCAGCAGGATTTTGCCCTGGTCTGCTACAACTGCGTGATGGGTGAGAGCACCTTCACTCTGGGCCTGGCGCCGAGCCAGCTGGGTGTCTGCCTGCCGGACAGCGGCAGCGACGAGCAAGTCATTGACGTCACGGTTGGGGCGCAGGCCGATTACGTCGGCACGGTCGCCCTGGCGACCGCCGGCGAGCCTGCCGGCATCAGCAGTCTCGTTGATCCGAGCAGCGTGGCCGCCCCTGGTGCTGCCACCTGGACGCTGACCATCAGCGATTCGGCGCCTGCCGGCAGCTATCTGCTCGAGCTGATCGGCGACGACGGCGACGAAAGCAAATCAGCCGGCCTGGCCCTGTTGCTGGATGCCTTCCTGGCCGATGGCCCGGGGCTGACCAACCCGGCCAACGCAGCTACGGACGTGTCGCTGACGCCGAGCTTTGCCTGGAGTGCGCAGGCTGGCGCTGTTGAATACCGCTTTCAGCTGGCCAGCGACTCAAGCTTCGACACCATCCTCGTCGACGAGGTGCTGGACGAGACCAGTTTTGTTCCCGGCGACGAGCTGGCGACCGGCACCGAGTATTTCTGGCGGGTATCGGGCATCAACCT
>REEQ01000034.1 GCA_007695005.1 Wenzhouxiangellaceae bacterium
TTCCCGGCGAAACGCGCCTTGATTCGCACCGGCACAGTGGCTCTGAGTGTTACCTGATTTTCCGCGTGGACCACTAGCCGTCGTCGGTCCTGCTCGATGGTGATTCGCCGCGAGCCAACGACTCGGTGAAGCTCAGCCAGGTCTCGGCGACTTCGCGCGGCTTCTCCAGCATGGGTAGATGGCCACAGGCTGGCAGCACCAGGCTGCGGCTTCGGGGCATAAGCGGCTCCAGCACCGAGACGCCCTGGGGATGCAACACCTGATCGGCCTGGCCCCAGACGATCAGCGCCGGCGTTTCGAGGCCGTCAGCCAGGGTTTCCAGCGGCTGCGAGTCGTAGCGCATGGCATCGAAAATGCGCTGGGCCCGGACCGCCGTACGACCAGTCCTGGCGGCAAGAAATCTGGCCAGCGGGCCGGGTATCCAGGGTGGCCGCACGAAACAGTAATCGACTAGCCGCTGAAAGTCGGCGCGGTTGCGAATGACCAGCGGATTGTGTCGTTCCTCGGCCACTTCCTCAAGCACGGCGGAGAGCTGGGCGCTGTGCAAACCACCCGGGGCAAGCAGCCAGAGTGCGCGCACCCGCTCCGGAGCGCGCCTGGCCATGGCCACGGCGATATAGCCACCCATGGAGTTGCCGCCCAGGTAAAAGTCATGCACGCCCAACTCATCCAGCAAGGCCAGCACCCGGTTGGCCATGTCCTCGACCCTGAAGCTGTCGACCTCGCCGCTCGGTGTGTCGCCGAATCCGGGTAGATCCGGTGCGAGAATTCGAAAGTGCGCGGCAAGATGGCGAGAGACGCGCGAAAAGTGATTGGCGTCGGCGTTGAAGCCATGCAGCAAGACAAGCGGCTCACCATGTCCGCCCTCCAGATAATGCCAGGCGATGCCTTCGCTGCTGCGGATACGCCGGTGCAGTCGCCCGTAACGACGATCGGCTGCAAGGAACAAACGGGCCAGTGGCGTTGGCCAAAGCCACCACAGCACGGCCAGAAGCAGGATGATCAGGGTGAGGGGGAGCCAGGCAGTCATTTCGGTCAGTCGATCAGGTCTTAAAAAGAGCAGGTTTGTGTCCAGAGGATAACCGATGGTGGCAGTGATCATCAGCCGCTCTATGCTGACGCTGACCGGCGCCTGCGCCGTTAGAATACGCGCCTGTCTCGGTCACTGGCTGCGGCATGGGTTGCGAGTTGAACAGCGAGAGCCGTGGGCCAATACTGATGGGTGAGTTCTTTTCCGTTGCATGCGCTGCCTGCTGGGCCATCGCGGTGGTGCTGTTCAGGCGCTCCGGCGAGAGTCTGCCGGCCTTTGAGCTGAACCTGTTCAAGAATGTGCTGGCCACGGCCCTGATGGTGCCTACCATCCTGATCTTTCACGGCTTTTCCCTCCCCGGCTACAGTGCTGGCCAGTGGCTCATCGTGCTGGTTTCCGGTGTCATCGGCATCGCCATCGCTGATACGTGGTACCTGCGGGCGCTGAATCTGATGGGTGCCAGCCGCACCGGCGTCATCGGTATGCTCTACTCGCCGTTCGTGATCGTGCTCTCGATCCTGTTTCTGGCCGAATCGCTGAAGCTGGTCCAGTACCTGGGATTCATTCTGGTGCTGGCCGGCATCCTGTTCGTGACCTGGTCGCGTCATCGCCAGGACATTTCGGGACGGGCCCTGCTGCAGGGCGTGACGCTCGCCGCTGCCAGCGTCGGGCTGATGGCCATCGGCATTGTCATGGTCAAGCCGATCCTTGAAACCGAACCGTTTTTGTGGACCGTCGGGTTGCGTCTGGCCGCCGGTGCCTTGGGGATGTTGCTGTTTGTCTGGCTCAGCCGCAGCTGGCAGCGGATGATGCTGCACTATCGTTCGCCGCAGCCGTGGCTGACGGTGATCATGGCCAGTCTCCTTGGCAGCTATGTGTCAATGATCCTGTGGCTGGCCGGCTACAAGTTCACCGATGCATCGATCGCCGCCGTTCTGAACGAAACGGCTGCTGCGTTCATTGTCCTCTTCGCCTGGCTGTTTCTGGGGGAGTCGCTGACGGCGCGCAAGTTGATTGGGGTGACGCTGGCGTTTGTGGGTGTGGCGGTGATTGTGGTTGTTTAGGGGAGAGCGGAGAGTGGCTAACGGGAGGACAGGACAAGTCTTTGCTCGGGAGTGTCGAGCCGGTTGAGCCAGTTGCTGAAGACCTGGTCGGCGAGGGTCAGAGTTTCTGGCAGATAGGTCTGGGTATCGCGCTGAATCTCAATCGGCGTCTTGTTGAGGCCGGAGCTGGCGAGGTCGTCGCGGTAGAACGGCAGTGTCAACCAGCGGTGGATCAAGCGGCGATCGAGTTCGAGGTGGAACTGAAAGCCCCAGGCGTTGCTGCCCACCCGAAAAGCCTGGCAGCCGTTTTCGTCACTTTCGGCCAGGGAGGCCGCATCCAGCGGGCAATCAAAACCCCAGTGGTGCCACTGAAATACCGGACGAGGGCGGGCCAGGGCGTGAAGCACCGGGTCGGCGGCGGTGGCGGGCGTTGGAGCTATCCGGTACCAACCGATTTCCGGAACCTGGCACGGTCCAACGGCTGCGCCGAGCACGTGCGCCAGCAGCTGTCCACCCAGGCAGATTCCGAGCATCGGTAGCTCGTCGTGCAAGGCCTTTTCAATCAGGCGGCATTCGGTCAGCAGATGATGGTGGCGGTGGTGGTGCCCGACCTGCATCGGCCCGCCGAGCACGATCAGGGCCTGGTAGCGGTCCAGCGTGGGGCTGGCGTCGGGATCGCGGGCGAAGTTGACGTAGCGTATCCGATGGCCGCGCCGTCGCAGCATCGGATCAAGCACGCCCAGCGGTTCGGCGGCGACATGTTGAAGGACGAGAACGCGGGCCAAAACGGGTTTCCAAAGGGCAGTTCGGGACTGCCCTCAACGTTACCCGTTTCAGCGCATGCTGGCAATGTAGTGGGCGACGGCGTCTATGTCGTTCTCGCTGAGGGCGCTGGCAATCCCATACATCACGCTGAATCGCCGCGGGCTCTGGCCGCTTTTGTATTCGCGCAGCACTGCGGCAACGTAGCCGGGCTGCTGGCCGGCGATACGGGCATAGCCTTCTTCACCGCGACCGGCGGGCCCATGACAGGCCGCGCATCGTGCCTGGTAGACCGGGGCACCATGTCGCGCCAGTTCAAGGTCGGCCTCTGTCGGTACAAGCGGCATGGCACTGTAGTAAAGCGCCAGTGTGATTTTCTCTTCTATGCTGAAGGTTTCGGCCAACACGTTCATGACCAGCTTCTTGCGACTGCCGTCGGCGAACTGCTCAATCTGATCGAGCAGATAGACCGGGTTCTGGCTCGCCAGTGACGGGTAGTTGACCCGGGTGGCGCTGCCATCCGGCCCATGGCAGGTATTGCAGAATACCGCGCGTTCACGGCCGGCGGTAATGACTTGCTCCAGGGCCTCAGGGTCATCCGAGACCTTCGTCTGCAGGCTGACAAAAGCCTCGGCCAGTTCTTCTGGCAGGGTTTCGAGCCCGTGCTGGGCCATGGCAGTCATGGCGATCATCCAGGTTGCAAGCGAGGCCACTACGGCCCAACTGCGGCTTGATATCTGCATCGCTGTTCCTCCTTTTGGTTCCTGTGCTGGCGGCGAGCTGCCCTGGCGCATAGACTAGGGGCTTTCGTCCACCGAGATTTTGATCTGGCGCATGTTTTCTCGATTCTTTCGTCGCTGGCTGGCAATTCTGATTGCCGCCGGCAAAAACTGGCTGGACAGCCAGGCGTTCATTTATGCAGCCGCGCTGGCCTTCTTCACGGTGTTCTCGATTGCCCCGGTCATGATCGTTGTCGTCGCCATTGTTGGTCTGGTGCTGGGCGAGCGCGCTGCCCGCGGGGAGTTGATGGAGCAACTGGAACAGGTGCTCGGCAGCGAGGCGGCCGGGGTGGTCCAGACCGCAGTGATCAATTCACAAATCGAACAAAGCGGCGTGCTGCCGACCGTCATTGGCGTACTTGCGATCATTGCTGGTGCAACCACGGTTTTTGCCCAGATGCAGCAGTCGCTGAACCAGATCTGGGACGTGGCGCCGCGTCCCTCCCGCAACAGCCTGTGGCTGTTCATCAAAGCCAGGGTGCTGTCATTGACCATTGTGTTGGCGATTGGCTTCGTGCTGATGGTTTCGCTGTTGCTGAGTGTGGTGATGCGGGCGACCATGAACTTTGCCGAGCAGTGGTTGCCGATGCCGGCCTGGTCGATGGTCGTGGTTGAGGTCGGGATTTCGTTGACCGTCATTACCCTGCTGTTTGCAGCCATCTTCAAGATCCTGCCCGACGTCATTCTGGAATGGCGCGATGTGCTCGCAGGGGCATTGATCACGGCCGTGCTGTTCACCATCGGACGCTCGCTGATTGCGATGTACCTGGCCAATACGGCCACGGCTTCGACTTACGGCGCTGCGGGTTCCCTGGTCATCCTGCTGCTGTGGGTCAACTACTCCTCGTTGATCCTGTTGTTTGGTGCCGCCGTGACCCGTGCCCATGTCGAGGCTCGCGGCAAGGTGATCAGGCCACGCAATACCGCAGTGTGTGTGCATCGCGAGCTGATTGAGGATCCCGTTTCACAGTGATGTTCGTGTTGTGTGCCCCGCACTGGATCATGCGGAGCTTTCCGGGGGATGCCGCATCCATGGCGGTGGACTTGGGTAAGCGTCAGACAGGATAATGACTGTCAGGACACCCACGAGATACTTTCTCATGTCGATTGAATCAATCGCCAGCGGTCTGCAATCCGGGCGCCTGACCATCACTAGCCTGGATGACGGCAGCGGCGTTGTGCTGGACAGCGACGGTGAGCAGTTGTTCAGCTTCAACGTCACTGGACTGAGCATTGTGCAGGCCATCGAGCTTGGTGTGCATGATCTTGACGCGTTGGCCGAGCAGCTGTCAAAACGTTTCGAGGTGACACCGGAGCGTGCCCGCAGCGATGTCAGTGACTTTGTCCAGCGGCTGGCCGCAAAGCTTTGAGTTTTGCAGCCTGCTATCCCAGCAGTGTGCGCATCAGCAAAAAGAAGACCACGGACAGGCCGGCGCCGGCCGGTACAGTGATAATCCACGACATGAAGATCGAGCCGACCACGCGCAGGTTGATGGCTGCGATGCCGCGGGCCAGGCCGACGCCGAGGATGGCCCCGACCACGGTGTGAGTGGTGGAAATGGGCAGGCCAGTGCCGGAAGCCATGACGATGGTGGCGGCAGCCGCCAGGCCGGCGGCGAAACCGCGGCTTGGCGTCAGCGCGGTAATGTTCTGACCCACTGTCGCTATCACCCGATGCCCGTAGGTCGCCAGGCCAACGACAATGCCGATACCGCCGAGGATAAGGATCCAGATCGGCACGATGGCATCCTGAGTGACATCGCCACTCAACGCCACGCTGACCACGGCCGCTGCGGGGCCGACGGCGTTGGCAACATCGTTGGAGCCGTGGGCAAAGGCCATGCAGCAGGCGGTAATGACCATCAGTACACCGAAGATGCGCTCCACGGTGACGAAATGGAAATCGCGTTTCTCGGGCTCCTGGTAGGGGATACGAAGGACGAACAGGGTGCCGATGGCGGTCACTACGCCGCCGATCAGCAGCGCCAGCAGGTTGGCCTGCAGCGTGGTGAAGTCCAGGCCGACATGGGCCAGGCCCTTGTCCACGGTCACCCAGGTCATGAAAAAGCCCGCCAGAAACATGTACATGGGCACGTAGCGGCGGGCGTACTTCAGGGGGTTGTCACGGTGCAGGATCAGCCACTGCACGCTCATGAACAGCACCCAGGCAATGACGCCAGCAATCACCGGGCTGACGATCCAGCTCATCGCGATGCGACCGACCTGCGGCCATTGTACGGCTGAGAAGCCGATGCCGATGGCGGCAAAGCCGACGACCGCACCGATGATGGTGTGAGTGGTCGATACCGGCCAGCCGAAGCGCGAGGCAATCAGCAGCCAGACGCCGGCTGCGAGCAGGGCAGAAAGCATGCCGAAGATCAGCAGTTCGGGTTGGCCGCTGAGCAGCGAGGCATCGACGATGCCTCGCCGGATGGTGCTGGTGACGCCGCCACCGGCCAGGACAGCGCCGGCAAATTCGAAAATGGCTGCGATGATGATGGCCTGCTTGATCGTGATTGCCTTGGAGCCAACGGAGGGTGCCATGGCATTGGCGACATCGTTGGCGCCGATTCCCCAGGCCATGAACAGGGCAAACAGTGCCGCCAGGATGATGTAGAAAATCGCCAGTTCCATGACAGCAGCAGGTCAGTGGATCAACGGGCAATCATCATCAGCAGCCGACTGCCGACGCGCTGGGCAATATCCCCCAGATCGCCGGTGCGGTCTATGATCTTGTACAGGAAGATGACATCAACGGCGTGCAGGTCACGCTCCAGCGCAAACAGGTTGGCGCGAAGCTTGATCTGGAGCTCGTCGCTCTGGTCCTCCAGACGACCGAGCTCGTCGGTCATCTGCATGACCAGGTCGGCCTCGGCACCGCGAAAACCCGACTCGTAGAGCTTGTCGAGTTCATGCACAGACCGCCGTGCCTGGGTGACGGCGTCGAGGTTGCTGTCGAGAAATTCGAGGTAAGCTTTCTGGATGGGCTCGGGGATGACGATGCGCCGGCCGATGATCAGGCCGGAAATATCTTTCGTGCGGTTGGCGATGCGGTCCTGCCTGGAGAGCATCTCGAGCACATCCGAGCGGCTGACGGGCATCAGCAGGCTTTTCGGCAGGTTCAGCCGAAGATCCCGCTTCAGATTATCGGCCGCATGTTCCAGCAGGACGATCTTTTCGCGAACCGAGACCGCCTTCTGCCAGTCATCCTGGTAGCTGGCGCGGATCAGCTTTGGCAGCTTGTGTGCGCACTTGGCCGCCTTGTCCATGTGTTTTTGCAGCGGCCGCACCGGGGAGGTCCCGAAAATGCGGGAAATATAGCCGGAGGTGTTCATGGGGACCGGTCATGAAAATGTTATCAAATTGTAACATTTTGCCGCCGGGGACTACATGCAGTTGTGCTCCGATCAGGGTGTCAGTCGGCTGTTGATCAGGACCCTTGCTCCGGCGGCTTCAACAATGCTGAGCGGTCCGGCATGGCCCTCAAGATCGCCGGCTTGCGGCTCCGGTGTGCCGCTGATGGAAACCCTTGCAGTCAGTACGATATCGGTGTGGTTGGAAAGATTCAGACCGTCTACCATGGCATCGCCATCGCTCAAGGCAATCGTGGTGGGCAGGTCACGAACCTGGACGCGCTGCACCGCCAACGGTGCCCGTGGGCCGCTGGCCGCGCGGGCAATCAGAAACACGGTCTCGGAGCCGGCGAGTTCGGGCTCGAACTCCGGATCCAGTGCAACATCAACCAGGAATACCGGTGCCACGCCAATCGTCTCAGCATCAAGGCTGGGGTGGCCGGGTGGCAGTTCGGCGCTTGCACCTGGGCCGTCGCCCAGGCGAACGCGAGCACGTTGCATCTGCTCGCGCACCGAATTGCGCACGGAGCCATCGCTGAGCTGGCGATCCAGCTGTTGCCACCAGGCCAGCGCCTCCTGGTAATTGCTTTCCTGGAAGGCACCAATACCTAGCAGCCACAATGCCTTTTGATTCTGCGGCTCCAGCCTCGCCGCAGTTTCGAGCAGATTGACCGACTCGGCCGGCAGGCGAGCGCCTTGCGAGGCGAACATCAGGGTCTCGGCGAGCTCGACCATGATGAAGGGGTTCTGCTCGTCGATATACAGTGCGCGCCGCAAGGCGTGGGCGGCCGAGGAAAACTCTTCGATGGCCTTGTAAGCCATGCCCAGTCGCGCCCACTGCTCGAAATCATCCGGATCGCGTTCAAGACTGTTGGCGATGCGGATCAATTCGGCGCGGAGTTCGGCAACGGCCGGATTTTCCGGACTCAGCGCGTCCGGTTCGCCGACCTTGGTATACAGCAGGGCCGTGCCAATTGGCACCAGCAGGGCCAGGGTCGCAATCATCGCGAAGCCGACGCTGCGTGGCTCCTGGATTTGCTGCAGTTGGCTTCTCAAGGCCTTGCGCTGGGCGGCATATTCGCTGGCGTCAAGTTCATCGATGCGCTCATCCAGCGCATCAAGCTGGCGCTGGATCTGTGTCCGTTCCGCCCGCGGCTTGCGCAGCAAGGGAAAGACGACGAAGAACACGGCAACGGCAACGGCGACGGCCGCGATAGCGAGAAAGTTGGGGGTCATTTCAGGGCCTGGCGCCTTTTATGGATGACGATGAAGGCACCGATCAGGCTGCCGATCAGGAGCAGGATCGGGCCGAACCAGAGCAGCAGGGTATGACCGGCCAGCGGCGGGCGATAGAGAACGAAATCGCCGTAGCGGTCGACCATGAACTGTCGGATTTCCATATCCGAGCGACCGTCCTGCAACATCGCGAAAACCTCCATGCGCAGGTCTCTCGCCAGCGGAGCGGTGGACTCGGCCAGCGACTCGTTCTGGCAAACGGTGCAGCGCAGCTCGCTGACCAGGGCCCGGAAGCGACGCTCTTCCAGCGGGCTGCGAAATGGCAGCGGCTCGATTGGTGTGATCATCCCGCTCATTCGGCCCGGCTGCACGGGCCTGGGCACGCCGTCCTGTTGTTGCTCGTTGACCGGATGGCTGGCGCGTTCATCAGCCTGGGCCTTGAGCTCTGTCATTCCCAATGCCAGCCAACCCAGCAGTAACAGCGCCGCCACAACGGTCAGGGGCGATTGATGCCTGAGACCGGTAGCGTTCGTCGGAACTTCGTTCATGCGTCGGCCTCCAGGCGCATGTCATTGATCCGGCGCATCAGGTCGTCAAAGGAGACCTGGTCGACCGGGCCGATGTGCTTGTGACGGATGATGCCGCGATGATCGATGAGAAAAGTCTCAGGAGCCCCGTAGACGCCCAGGTCGATGGCGGCCCGGCCTTCTTCATCGACCATGTGGAAGGTCCAGGCATCGCCGAAACGGCCAAGCCAGGTCAGTGCGTCCTCGCGCTCGTCACGCCAGTTGAAGCCGACCAGGGGAATGCCCGCTTCCTGGCCAAGCCGGGTAATGTAAGGGTGCTCCACCCGGCATGAGAAACACCAGCTGCCCCAGACGTTCAGGATGAACGGCTGTCCGCGCAGCTCCGAAGTGCTGTAGCTGACGCTCGGATCGTGCAGGCTGGGCAGGCTGAAGTTGGGTACTTCCCGCCCGATCAGGGGTGAGGCGACCTGGCGACGTTGCTCGGCGGTGGGCAGGCTGATCAGCAGCAGCCCGACCAGGCCGACAAACACCAGCAGGGGAACGAGCATCCGGATCATGCCGGCTGAGCTCCGTCACTCATGACCCGCGCATCCGCCTCGATCCGTTGCTGCCGCCAATAGCGCCGGTCACTGGCGGCGAGCAGGCCACCGATGGCCAGCAAAAAGGCGCCGCCCCAGATCCAGCGGACGAAGGGTTTGATGTGAACGCGAATGCTCCAGTCGCCAGAGCCATCGCCCAGCGGCTCACCCATGGCGATGTAGAGGTCATGGGTGAAACCCGGGCGCAATGCGACCTGGGTCATGACTTGCTGGCCGCGGTGATAGAGACGCTTCTGCGGCCGCATCTGGGTGATCTCGCGGTCGCCGCGATAGACCGTAAAGCGGCCTTCGTCGGCAATCCAGTTCGGGCCCTTGACTACCGCGATTTCTTCCAGATGGAAGCGATAGCCCGCAACTTCCAGCGTATCTCCCTGGCCGAAGCGCACGTCGCGCTCGTAGGTCATGGATTCGACCATGCCAACGCCGATGATGAATACGCCGACGCCGGCATGCGCCATGATCATGCCCAGCTGCCCGCGAGGCAGCTTGAAGCGTGACTGCTGCTTCTGCTGCCGGAAGTAGCTCAGCGCACCCATGATCAGCCAGATGCCGCCGACCCAGCCGGTAACGGCGCGCAGGTTGAAAGCGCCCAGGGCCGCCGCGATCGCCATGCCGGCGACGATGGCGACGACCAGGCTCAGCAATAGCGGAGTCAGGATGCGCTTGAGTTCATCTTGGCCCCAGCGGGTGAACGGGCCGAGCGGCAACAGCATGACGATCGGCGTCATCAGCAGGATGAACATGGCGCTGAAGTAGGGCGGGCCAACAGAAATCTGGCCCCAGCCCATGAAGTCGATGATCAGCGGATAGAGTGTGCCGAGCAGGACCATGCCGGCTGACACAGCAAAAAACACGTTGTTCATCAACAGCGCCGATTCGCGGCTGACGAAATCGAAACCCTTGCCGGTCATGATGCGCGGGGCGCGCACGGCATACAGCAACAGGGCAGCACCGGTGACCAGGGCCATGAAACCAAGGATGAATACGCCGCGCTCTGGGTCTGTCGCGAAGGCATGAACCGAGGTCAGCACTCCGGAGCGCACGAGGAAGGTGCCTAGCAGCGAGGTCGAAAAGGCGGCAATGGCCAGCAATACCGTCCAGGCCGGGAAGGCGCCGCGCTTCTCGGTGACGGCTTGGGAATGGATCAGGGCGGTGCCCAGCAGCCAGGGAATGAACGAGGCATTCTCGACCGGATCCCAGAACCACCAGCCTCCCCAGCCGAGCTCGTAGTAGGCCCACCAGGAGCCCAGGGTGATGCCGCCGGTGAGAAAGGCCCATGCCATCAGGGTCCAGGGCCTCGACCAGCGCACCCAGTCACGCTCGATGCGACCGCCCAGCAAGCCGGCGATGGCGAAGCCGAAGGCCACAGCGAAGCCGACATAGCCCATGTATAGCAGTGGTGGATGGAAAATCATCCCCGGATCCTGCAGCAGCGGGTTCAAATCCTGGCCGTCGACCGGGCCGGGAAGAATGCGGTCGAAGGGGTTGGAGGTCAGGATGGTGAACAGCAGGAAGCCGATCGAGATCAAGCCCATGACCGACAGCACGCGGGTCAGGAATACCTTGGGCAGGACCTTGCGCGACATCACGGCGACCGCCAGCATCCAGCCGGCCAGCATCAGGATCCACAGCAAAAGCGAGCCTTCGTGACTGCCCCAGGTGGCGCTGATCCGGTAATACCAGGGCAGCAGCAGATTCGAGTTGGTAGCGACGTTGATGACAGTAAAGTCATGGCGCAGGAACAGGGTCGCCAGGGAGACGAAAGCGGCCAGCGCGAAGACAAAGTGACCTGCAACCAGCGAGGGCGCCAGGTTCATCAAGGCATCGTTGTTGCGGTAAGCGCCCCATAGCGGCAGGGTGCCGAGAATGACGGCCAGAATGAGGGCAAGGATTAGCGAGATCTGTCCAAATTCCGCAATCATCGGTTCTGGCCTCGTACCGTTGCCAGATGGTCTTCCAGCGGTTCGCCGCAGACCAGACCGCTGCCGGCCAGTGCCATGGCCCGCTCAACTTCCGGCGGCATGTAGGTCTCGTCGTGCCGGGCCAGCACTTCATGGGCATGAAAGACCCCATCTGCATTCAGCATGCCGTGTGCGATCACGCCCTGGCCCTCGCGGAACAGGTCTGGCAGGATGCCATTGAAAGTCACCGGCACTTCGTGGATGCAATCGGTCACCTGGAAGCTTACCGCCAGCGAGCTGGGATCTCGACTGACCGATCCGGCCGCCACCAGGCCGCCCAGGCGCAGCTGTCTGCCTTCCGGAAAATCACCGGCGATGATTTCGCTGGGTCCGATCGAAAAGCGAATGTTGTCGTTCAGTGCAACCAGGGCTATGGCGGTGGCCGAGCCGACGCCGAGCACCAGCAGGCTGACCACGGCCAGGCGTTTCTTACGAGTTGGGGTCATTGTAATCTCCGCTCTGCAAAGCCAGTTCCTCGCGAAGTTCGGCCATCAATCGACGGCGATACAGCACCGGCTGGACGATTTGCCAGGCAATAACCACGGCGAAGATGCCGTAACTGCTCCAGACATAAATCGCGTATTCAAATTCCGGGATCATCAGCTAGCTTACCCCTTGTGATTTCAGTTTTTTCTGAACCCAGCCCTTGCGGCGGTCCTGGGTCAGTAGCTCATTGCGCGAGCGGTCAAGCAGGGCGGCACCAAACATCAGTTTCACCGCGATCGTCATCCAGATCAGCGGTGGCATCATCGAATAGTGCATGCTTGATTCGCCGAAGATGCGAATCGTCTTGCCCTGATGCAGCGTCGTCCACCATTCCACCGAGAAATGAATGATCGGGATGTTGACCAGACCGACCAGGATCAGGATACAGGCTACTCGCGCACCCTTGCGACGATCGTCGAAAGCGGCATACAGGCCCATGATCCCGAGGTAGATGAACAGCAGTACCAGCATTGAGGTCAGGCGGGCATCCCACTCCCACCAAGTGCCCCACATCGGCCGGCCCCAGATCGAGCCGGTTGCCAGGCAGATGGCGGTGAATGCGGCACCGATGGGCGCGCACATCATCGCCATGATCTCGGTCATGCGAATGCGCCAGATCAGTGCAATGGCGGCCAGGATAGACATCACCACATAGCCGGCCATGGCCTGCCAGGCCGAGGGCACATGCACATACAGAATCCGGAAGCTGTCGCTTTGCTGGTAATCGGGTGGCACCACGTACAGCGCGTAGTAGATGCCAATGGCCGTGCATAGTGCGAACCCCGCCCAAAGCCAGGGGCTGACCAGGGTGCTGAATCGGTAGAAGGAGGCCGGCGAGCCGAGGCGGTGAAAGCCTACCTTGATGGTTTTCCAGATCATTCGATATTCAATCTCAACGCAGCACTGATCGCCAGCGGCACCAGGGTCAGGGCCAGCACCAGCAGGGCTGCCAGCAGGCCCAGGTGGGCGCGCGGCGAAAAGCCATCTGCCGCGGCCGAAACGGCGCCGGTCGCAAAAATCAGCACGGGTACCACCAGCGGAAATACCAGAATGGACAGCAAAACGCTGCCCCGGTTCGTTCCCAGGGTCAGGGCAGCGGCCAGGCCGCCCACCAGCGACAGAATCGGCGTGCCGATCAGCAGGCTGAGCAGCAGCACGCCCAGCGCCTGATCAGGAAGATACAACATCTGTGCTGCAAGCGGCGCGAAAATGATCACCGGCAGCCCGGTAATCAGCCAGTGCGAGAGCAGCCGGATAAGGACCAGCCCGGTCACCGGTAAATGACCCAGCCACCACTGTTCCAGGGTCCCGTCTTCGAAGTCCGGCCGGAACAGGTTTTCCAGCGCCAGCAGGCTGGCCAGCAGCGCTGCCACCCAGACCATGCCAGGGGCAATGCTGGCGAGCAGATTGGGTCCGGGACCCACGCCCAGCGGGACCAGAATGAGGACCGCGAACAGGAAGAACAGCGGCATCAGGGACTCGCCACCGTGGCGGACCGCCAGGCGCAGGTCGCGGGCCAGCAAGGCAGGCAGGGCAGCCAGGCTCATGCGGTCTCTTCCGGCGCGGCCTTGCGAACCACAAGTTCCCCGTGCGCGGCGCGCAGGCGGGGCTTGCGCTGGTGGGTGGACAAGACCACACCGCCGCCGGTAGCCGTGTGTTCGGCAAGCAGACTGTCGACCAGCTCGCCGCCGGCATCATCGAGGCTCGCGTAGGGTTCGTCGAGCAGCCAGATCGGACGGGGGGCGACCAGCAGGCCGGCCAGTCCGAGACGGCGCTTTTGCCCGGCCGACAGGGTCCGTGCCGGTCTGAGCCCCAGCCCGGCCAGGCCGGTACGGACCAGCGCCTGTGAGCTGCTAAGGCCCGCTCGGCCGTGGAAGTGGCGCAGAAAATCCAGATTTTCACGGCAGTTCAGGTCGCCCTTGAGGGCGGAGGCATGGCCGAGAAAGGCCGTGGAACCATTGCGCAAAAGCTGCCCTTCAGCTGGCCTGAGAATGCCGGCCAAGAGGCGTAGCAGTGTGGTCTTGCCGCAGCCGTTCGGGCCTAGTATGACCAGCGCCGAAGCGGCCGCCAGCTGCAGGTCAACAGGGGCAAAGACCAGGTCGCCCTGGCGGCGGAAAGTGACGCCATTGGCTTCCAGCAGCAGGCTCATCCGTGGAGCTCGAAAACGGCTGCCGGCAGCGGATTCACCGGGCACGGGTCAAGCAGCCCGAGCAAAGCCTGCCCGCCAGGCTCGCCGCAAACCACGGCGAGCTGCCCGAAACGTCGCGCCTGCAGGATCAGCCAACGCCGGTCAGGCGCCAGCAGTAGCAGGCCGTGCTCGTCGGGCCAATTGTGGCCAGGTGCACGGTTGATGGTGGGCAGGCTCTCCAGTCCGGCGAGAGCGCTTGCTGCCTGCAGCTGGTTGTGGCGTTGCTGGTTTGCATCGTCCGGCAATTGATTCGCGCCGGGGTTGAACGCGGTCAGGATGGCCCAGGGGTGCCGCCGCAGCCGCTGATCCAGCTTCGGGTGCCGGCGGCCGATGGTCAGGCTCAGGCGTGCTTCGCCGTCGACCACCTGATACTCGGCCGCAAGGAATGCGTCCAGCAAGGCCGGGTCCAGATCGGTAGCAACCGTGGATTCCATTGTGGCGGAAACAGGGGGAAGAGAGGACATGTGCGCTATTATTCTAGCCCTGCCGGAGCGATGGCATGATCTGGATCAATCAGGAATTTGCAAGAATGCATCAAAGGGAGTGCGCACGGTGAATGAGGGCGGCTACGACTACGACTTGTTCGTGATCGGTGCCGGGTCCGGCGGGGTCCGAGCATCGCGGATTGCGGCTGGCCACGGTGCTCGCGTTGCGATCTGTGAGGAGTCGCGGGTTGGCGGCACCTGCGTGATTAGAGGCTGTGTGCCGAAAAAGCTGCTGGTGTTTGCTTCCCAGTTTGCAGAGTTCTTCGACGACAGTGCCGGCTACGGCTGGCAGCTGGGGGGTGCCGAGTTTTCCTGGCCGGCGCTGATTGCGGCCAAGGATCGGGAAATTGATCGCCTCAATCAAGTCTACCTTCGTCTGTTGGAAGCTGCCGGAGTCGATTTGCACATGGGGCGGGGGCGGCTGCTCGATGCCCACACTGTCGAGGTCAATGGCCAAAGGTACACGGCTGAACATATTCTGATTGCCGTCGGCGGCAGGCCCTGGATGCCCGACATACCCGGCCGTGAGCTTGGCATCACTTCCGACGAGGCCTTTCACCTCGCCGAGCAGCCGCAGCGGGTCCTGATCGTTGGCGCAGGTTACATCGCTGTGGAGTTCGCCGGCATTTTTGCAGGCCTCGGCTCCGAGGTGACCCTGGCCTATCGTCGCGACCTGATTCTGCGGGGCTTTGATGATGATGTCCGTCATGCGGTTGCCGACGGCCTGCGCGGTCGCGGTATTGACATCCGCTACCAGGTCGAGCCGGCGCGGCTGGAGCGGGTCGAGGATGGGATCCGGGTGAGCTACTCGGACGGTAGCCGGCAGACCGTCGATGCCGTCATGTTTGCAACCGGCCGCGAACCCTACACCTGGGATCTCGGTCTCGATCGGGTCGGCGTTCGGCTTGGTCCGGGCAACCGGATTGAAGTGGACGAGTACAGTCGCACCAACATTGATCAGGTTTACGCCGTTGGCGATGTGACCGATCGCATCGCGCTGACCCCGATCGCGCTGATGGAAGGCCATGCCTTTGCCGACAGCGTGTTCGGCGGCATGGATCGACCGGTTGATCATGCCAACACGCCTGCTGCCGTGTTCTCCCAGCCCCCGGTGGGGACGGTCGGGATGAGTGAAGGTGAAGCCAGGGATCAGGGCTTCAACGTGCGGATTTTCCGATCGCGTTTTACCCCGATGCGTTATACCCTGGCCGGCCGGTCCGAGAAAGCCCTGATGAAGCTGGTGGTCGATGCCGACAGTGACCGCGTGCTGGGTTGTCATGTCGTCGGGCCGGATGCGCCGGAAATGCTGCAAGGCTTTGCGGTTGCCGTACGAGCGGGTCTGAGCAAGGCGGATTTCGATCGCACCATCGGCATCCACCCGACCAGCGCTGAGGAACTGGTCACCTTGCGGCAGCCGGTCGCGGAGTGATACCCCGGTGGCGCCCATCGGCGATTGATACGATATACTATCGCGTCTATTTTTCTCGCACCCCGCTTTCGCCCGGCCGGTACGAGAGGCTTTGAAGGGCACGCAATGAACTGGAGAATGCAAACGATGAATGCAGACTGTCGCCTGTCGTTCCGGGCAGCCCTCGTGCTGACCTTGATCGGTCTGTCCTTGAGCGGTGCGCCGCTGGCCGGCAAACCAATCATCGACCGTAACCACTGGATCGTGGAGCTCAACGAGGCACCCACCCTGGAGTATCGGGGCCAGGAGGCTGTCATTGCTTCGATTGCCAGCTCGGACGCGCCGCGACCGCTGCAGGCCACCGCGCCCTCGGTCACCGGGCAGGGCCAGTTCGATGTGTCGGCCAACCATGTACAGGCCTATGTGGAGTTTCTGGATCGCGAGCGCGCCGCTGTGCTGGGGCGGGCATCGGCCAGACTGCAGCGTGAGCTGGAGCCGACCGCCGTCTACCGGCATGCCTTCAATGGCTTTGCCGCGCGGATGAGTCCGAGCGAGGCCAGGGCGCTGGCTGAAACTCCGGGCGTGCGCTCGGTCCAGCCGGTGCTGATCCATCAGCTCCAGCTTCAGTTCGGACCGGAGCTGATCGGCGCTCGAACTTTGCAGGCCGGCCTGCCAGGTCTGCCGGGTGCCAATGGTGCCGGCACCGTGATCGGGATCATCGATAGCGGCATCAATGCCAGCCACCAGGCCTTTTCGGACAATCCGGCGCAGGCTGGTCATACCTTTGCCAATCCCTTCGGGTCCGGCCAGGGTCTGTGCAGTAGCCCGTCCGTCAATTGCAATGCCAAGTTGGTCGGGGTGTTCGATTACACCACCGAAGGCTCAAACGGACTGGACATTGGCGGGCATGGTACGCATGTCGCCGGCATCGCAACCGGCGTTGAGTGGTCTGGCGGCTCGGCTGGCGTGGCGCCTGCCGCCAACCTGGTGTCGTGGAAAGTTTGCTACGAGGAGCTTCCCGACTCCTACAGCAATGCCGGCGAGCCTGGCTGTATCTCCAGCGGCTTTCTGCAGGCTTTCGAAAGCGCAATCGAACTGGGCGTTGACGTGGTCAATTTCTCGATTGGCGGTTCATCGACGGCCAGCCCCT
>REEQ01000086.1 GCA_007695005.1 Wenzhouxiangellaceae bacterium
GCCAGGCATCAAACACACATCGTCATTGCCGGAGACATTCCGCACATGGACCGCCGGCCGTGTCAGGCCGGCCTACAGTCTGCTGAGGACGAAGGTGATGATGGCGCCGGCGCCGCCAAGTGCGACGGCGGCAATGGCGACCCAGGTCATGGGATTGATCCGGGGGCGGTCGGTCTGCTGCAAGACGCTGGGTGGGCGCAGGCCAGGGGCCTGAAGCACAAAACGATGCTCACCAAGCCGGATCTCGTCGCCCGATTTCAGCGGTTGACGCGCCACCGGACTGCCGTTCACCCAGGCGTCTGATTCGGCATGCAGCATCAAGGTCGTGCCGTCAAAGCGGATCTGGGCATGATCCGGCCGCAGACCGTCCAGGCGTATATGCGCATTTTCATCGCTGCCAATGGAAGTCGCTTCATCGGCAAGATCAAAGGTCTGTCCAGTCGCGCCGCCGGAAGCGGCCTTCAAGCGAAAGCTCATTGTCTGAAAATCACCTGTTTAACTGGCCCTCTATTCTAATGTGCACGGCTCGTCCGGCCGTCACTATACCGACTCGTAATCGACCAGCTCCCGCAGCACCGAAGTCGCATAGCTGCCCTGGCCCAGACCAAAGCCCAGGCGCAAGGACTGCCGTTCCGGATCAAATGCCCAAGCCAGGTCTCGCACGCGCATCCGCAAGGCCCGGCGCTGGGCCTTGAGTCGAAACTGCAGCAGGCCCTGGACCAGCGCCGGCTCTTCGGCCAACACCCGGTCCTCGATCTCGGCGGCGGAGCCAGTGACCGCCTGCTCGCCCTCTCCGAACAGTGGTCCGGTGGGGTGAATGTCCAGTGCGGCACAACGCTGCTGTTGCTCTGGATCCTCCGGGTCGGCCTGAAACCAGGAATGACTGCCCTCCAGCATCGCCACATCACCGGACACCAGGCAATTCCAGCTGCCCTCGGCAATGCGTTCGGCCAGTACCCGATTGAACAGCAGGCTGCGCGCGGCCGACAGGTAAAAGCCGCGCTTGTTTTTCGACGGCTTGCGCCTGAGTTCGCCTGAGAACAGGGCTCGGGCCCGGGCCAGGTTATTGCCGCCGAAGCGTTGTTCTCCAAAGCCATTGGGCACGCCGTGATCGCAGACAGTCTGCAGTCGCTCGGCCAGCGCATCCAGGTCACCATCGAGCTGGCGCAGGACCAGTTCGAAGCGATTGCCGGCCAGCCGGCCGCGCTGGATCTTGCGGCTGGAGCGGCTGGCTTCAAGGATGGAAACACCGTCCAGCGACCAGCTTGCCCAGTCCGGGTCCGGCCGGCCTGGCAGGTGGATGGAAAAGTACTGCCGGGTAACGGCGTTTCGATCCTTCAAACCGGCGAAACTGACCTGGCGCGGATGCACGCCCGCCGCACGAGCCAGCTCGGTTGCCACGAAAGCGGTGTTCTGCTCGCGTTTTTCCAGCCACAGCCAGAGATGCTCGCCATCGCCGTCGGGCTCGTGGCCAAGTTCCTCGATAACCCGAAAATCCTCCGGTTCGACCCGGATGCGGGCGCGGGCAGGGGGAGCGCCCCAGGCAAAAGCGGTCATGACAAGGCTGTGAGTCAATGAGTGAGGACAACATTATCCCCGAGCGCTACTCCGCGCGCGCGCTCCAGTCGGTGCGCATGCCCTCGGCCAGCTGTTCGGCCAGCTCTGACAGCGGCAGTGGACCATCGGTCGGTACCGAAATCTGCATCGACCAGCGCACCGTGCCGGGCGGGATTTGCAACAGCCGAGCAGTGATGCGCCAGGCATCCTCGTCCCGGCTGATGCTACCTTCGACCAGCAAATCCACGCCCAGCTCCGCTGCCGCGGCTGCTGCTACATCGCTGCGTTCTTCAAAGGCCAGCAGGCTGGTTCTGCCGATCAGGTCGGTTTCCTGCAGGCCCTCCCGCCACAGTTCGGTGAGCAGATAGTCGGCCAGCAGAATGCCGGAATAGGGCGGTTCCGGCTCGGTCCCGGCCAGGTGTTCAAAAGGCAGAATGGCCAACGCATGGCGCTGAGGCTGCGGCTCGCTTTCCGGTGGCGGCGGCGCGCTGCCTCCGGGCCAGAACAGAGAGAAAATCAACAGCACCACCGCACCGAAAGCGGCGCCGCCCCAAATCCCGCGGCGAACCTGGCTGCGATTGAGCGGCGGACTATGCTCGACGCGCTGTACCTGGTCCGCCGCCAGGGTCAGCCGGCAGCCCCGACGCGGAATCGTTTCGATCAGATCGTCGTCGGCGCCTTGCCCGGTCAGCGCCCGGCGTAGTTCGCGCAGGACGGCAGCCAGGCCGGACTCGAAGTCGATGACCGTGCCCTCATCCCAGACCGCCTTGCACAGCGTTTCTCGGTCGAGGACCTGGTCGGGGTGATCGAGGAAAACCTGCAGCAGGCGCGCCACCTGCGGTCGCAGGCTCACACCCTTGCCACCCTGGCGGGCAAGACGGCCACTGTCGGCATCGAAAACAAGCTTGGCAAACTCGTAGCGCATGGTTGGGTGTCGGATTGAATGACTGTGCGAGCTTCGCAGCCTCTTCATTATGCCCCGCGGTGACTGACAGAGACAGAATGCCAGCAAACGGATCAGACCGCCTATGGCCGCCGCCTGAAATCCATCTGAAATATTCCTGAAAAGGCGGAGAATTCTGATGGATACCAGCGCACTTTTCTCAAGGCAAATGGCTCCTGTTTCCGATTCGCTTGGCCAGGGGGGGGACTTCATTCTGTGTTCATGCCCGGCTATCGACGCTACTTCGAAGACAACGATGTGGTCTTCCTCACCCTGGTGACGGCCGGCCGCCGCCCGTGGTTGCGTCATAAGCGAGACAAATCGCACTTGCTCGGGTGTTTGCGAGAGATCAAGGGTCAGCATCGACATCGACATTTTGCGCACGTGATTCTGGACGACCATCTGCACTGGCTGGTCCAGTGCCTCGAAGGAGAAACGCCATCGGTGCTGGTGGCCCGCTTCAAGCAGAACGTCTTTCACAGCCGTCGGGCCAAGGGTTGGACATGTCGCGATCTTTGGCAGCCGCGTTTTTACGACCACATTATTCGTGACGAGCGCGATTTCTGTACTCACATGGACTATATCCACTACAACCCCGTCCACCATGGTTACGTCGCCATGGTTCGCCAATGGCGCTGGAGCAGCTTCCACACCTGGCTGGCCCGAGGCCACTACACCCCCTGCTGGGGCACAAGAGAACCCCACGCCCCACCCGAAACCGGAGAACCCCACCCGTAGGTCGGCCTTACACGGCCGACGGTCCATGCCAAATCCATCGCCACCACCCGCTACGCGTGCCCGAACCCGATCGAAGCCCTCGCCA
>REEQ01000216.1 GCA_007695005.1 Wenzhouxiangellaceae bacterium
GATACGGACCCTGCTTGAAGCCCTGAATGTGATCTACATTGGTGCCGGGTTAATAGTGGTCGTATGGGGGATCATTCCGGCTTGGGCTGGAGGAACCTTCCGGGCTGGGATACCGATTCCGAAACCGCGGTGATTTGACAGGCATGGTCCCCGGCCACGTTGGACCGGGCTAAGGGATTGTGCTCACGATTGGGGGTTTGCGCTGAAGGCCTCGGCAAACCGCACCATCTCTCCGACCTGCGCTGGGCCGGGCGACGGTTTCACGCACCTGCCTTAATCGTTATACTATAACAATTCAAAAATGACGGCAGAAGTGGATGACTGACGGAAGACGGGTGCCAGTGACCGTGCTGACCGGGTTTCTGGGAGCCGGCAAGACCACCGTTTTGAATCATCTGATGCGCCAGCCCGAGCTAGGCGATGCGCTGGTGATCATCAACGAGTTCGGCGAGGTTGGTCTCGATCATCAGCTTGTCGCCCATGCCAACGAGGACACCGTAGTCGAACTCAGCAGCGGCTGCCTGTGCTGCACCATCCGCGGCGACCTGGTAAAAACCCTGCGCGAGGTGGGCTGGCGTTACTCAAGAGACGGCCAACGCTGGTTCAGCCGAGTCATCATCGAAACCACCGGCCTGGCCGATCCGGCACCGATCATCCACACCCTGATGACCGACGCACACGTGGCCGATCGCTACGTGCTTGATGGCGTGATAACCGTGGTCGATCTAGTCAATGCCGAAAACACGCTCAATGATCAGCACGAAGCCGTCAAGCAAGTCGCCATGGCCGACGCACTGATCCTGACCAAGACCGACCTGGTTGATGCCCCTGCCCGCAAGCGCATGAATGAACGTTTGGCACGGCTCAATCCTTCTGCAAGCCAGCGTGAGGTCAGGAACGGACAGCTTGAACCGGACTTCATCACCGGACTGGGCCTTTTCGACGCAGAGGGCAAGATCGCCGACGTGGCCGCCTGGCTCAATGCCGAATCCTATGCCGACCACCACGGCCACCTTGATCATCACACGCATGATGACCACCACCATCACGACCATGACCACCAGCACAACCATGATCCCAACCGTCATGGCGACAATATCCATGCCCGCTGCTTTGTGGTCGACCAGCCACTGGAGCCGCGTCGCGTCGATGCCTTGCTGGAGATGCTGCTGATGCTGGCCGGAACCGACCTGCTGAGAGTCAAGGGGATCTTGAACCTGCGCGGCAGTGATCGGCCACTGGTCATCCACGGCGTCCAGCACATCTTTCATCCACCGGCCACCCTGGAGGACTGGCCCGATGATGACCGCAGCAGCAAGCTGGTTTTCATCACGCGTGGCATGCCTAACCAGTTGCTTGAAGATCTGGTTGGTAGTCTGAGTGATGGATTGGAGGAAGGGTGAATAGGGAAGAGGGATAAGGGTCAGGGGCTTCAGCTTCGGGGTTCGCGCAGGATGCCCAGGACAATCAGAACCAGACCGGCTGCCACGCAGCCAAAGATCAGCAGCTGCAGATGCTCGGATGATTGAACCGAGTCAAGATGCCGGAAGGTTCCACGACCGATGGCGTAGCCCAGAAAAACCAGGGCAACACCCAGAGTGCAGGCTACCTGCCACTTCATCGCCAGTGATTGCAGGTCGAAAAGCCCATGCCTCCAATGTACTCGAAATCGCTCCAATCCGTTCGATCCGGGATGGTTGCGAAGTCACAGTCTGGACAGGATGGCCTCGACGGTCTGGCGTTTGGGTGCGACCGGGAAGGCGTGGAGGAAGTTGTGACAAAGACGCGCGGTCAAGTCGGGATAGCCATGTTTTTCGCTGGCCTTGATCAAAGCCAGCATGGCGCTGGGGGTTTCCAGGCTGAAGTCAGGCACTGCCGACAGCAGCTGATCACAGCGCTCGACGGCTTCTTCGGGACGATGGAAGCCTTCCATCAGAGCAGGCAGCCAGCGCCCTGCAAGCTTCTTCAAACGGTCATGGTCCTTGTTCTGCAGCAGCGCAGCGAACAGAAGGCGATGCTCGAGATTGCTGCCTCCATGGCGTTGAAGTCGGCCAAACCGTGCATCGATCGCTACCGCATCCGCTGTGCTGGGTGCTGCTCTTGGCAGTGCCGGTCTGGGCGGCGCCGCAGTCACGCCGAGCAGTGCAAACCAGGCCAGGACGGCGTAGGCCCACCAGGCCATGACTACTCCATTGCGAAGCCATGCAGACGCGTGCTGGAACAACAAGTCCAGAAACAAATACCCCAAGGCAAGGCCGAGCAGGCAGCCGCTCAGGACCAGGTAATGCCTTCGACCAACGGCCTTCATCGCTGTCGTCCAGGCCGGTGGGTACAGCGCATCGGCCAGACTGCCAACCTGGGTCAACACCAGTGTGGCCGCCGGCAGCAACAGACAGAGAAACAGCCCGCCTGCAAGCAAAAGCAGCGGCTTGTCGCCAGCCTGCCAGGTCAACAGCAGCAACATGACCAAAACCCAAAGGGCAACATGTCGTGCACCGACAAGCGGGGGAACGGCCAGCTCATCAACCCCTACGCCAGCATGGGAAGCCGACTGGGCCAGTAGCAGCCAGCTGGCATGGTGGTACAAGACGGCCCAAAGATACAGCAGCAACGCCGTAGCCGCCAGCAGCCCCAGCGGGCCTGGCAAGGCATGAGCCAAAACTGTCAAGCCCGACGCAGCCAGCGCGAGCCCCGGCACCAGCGCTTTCGGCAATTGTCGCCACGGGGCGACCCACCAGGCGGGTTTCAGGGCCGCTCCCGGAACCAATCGCAGCAGCCCCGGCTGCCAGTCAGCAAAGCGGAACACACTGCGACTGCTTGCGCCCAGATCTGTTCAGCAACTGGCTCACTGCGGCGGGCTGCCTGCCGGACCAGGGCGCGGCCAGCTTATTCAGGCGGATCAAGGTCACGGTTGGCTTCGGCCCGGCTGAATCGACGAATCAGAAACACCAGAATGAAGGCAAACACGCCGATCACGATCGGTCCGAGCCAGGTTTTCCAGCTGGCCTGCCGCGGATCGAGCTCTTCCAGCGGGGAACGATCCGGGTCGACCCTGTTCGCCGCGCTGTCGCTGGCGAAAACCTGAGCTGCCGGCAGGCTCTCCAGGCCGGAGTGCGACGCGGCATTCGAGCTGGCCGAGCTAGATGCAAACATGAGTAGGATGAGTGCTTTGATCAGAATTTTCATGCTGCTCCTGTGACTGAATTCGCCTCAACGCTAGCACAGCCGCATGAATGAGCCCGGTTTTGTTATTAAC
>REEQ01000184.1 GCA_007695005.1 Wenzhouxiangellaceae bacterium
TGCGAGCGACGCCTTGATTCGGGGCCTGCTTGGCACCCTGAATGTGATCTACATAACTGCCGGGTTAATCACCATTGCAATCCGACTGGACTGACCGGATATCGATCCAAACAACAACCTGGCCTGTCATCGGGCCATTCACCCGCTCCGCTTTCCAATCCCTCTTGAGTACCGCCATGAACACACTGCCTGGAATCACCATATCCTCTCTGGATGCTGACCGACTCGAAAAACTGCTGGAGACCACTCACGATCGGGACTTCGCCGGCAAGGACAATCTCGAAGCCGAACTGCTGAGGGCCAATATCGTTGCGCCGGAGGCAATGCCGGACAATGTTGTCTCAATGAATTCCACCGTTCGCTTTCGAGTCAAGTCGACCGGGGAAGTGTTCACCAGGACACTGGTCTATCCCAAGGACATGGACGACCTGGAAAGCAAGATTTCCATCCTGGCGCCAGTCGGCAGCGCCCTGCTCGGGCTTGAACAGGGTTCCAGCATCGACTGGCCCAACCCCACTGGCGGCAACTTGAGCGTCGTCATCGAAGAAATCATGTTCCAGCCCGAACGAGCCGGCCAGCTGCACCGCTAACTCCTGGAACGATTGCTGAGCGCCGCCCTGGTCATTAATCCCGACTGATGTCCAGCAAGTATCCGGTGCCCAGCGATATGCCGCCGACATGAATCTCGGTGCGCATGGTGATTCCCCAGACGATGCCGACCGCCTTGGCCGTGACCATGGCAGCGGCCGGCCCGAAGTTGGATGAACCAGCCTGGCGCGCTACAAACTGCGGAACTCCAAAGAAGTGCACCGACAGGTCGGACGATGCGCCGACGTTGCCCTTGCTGACGCTCAGCACCATCATGTGACCGTAAAGGTCGCTAAGCTGGAAACTGCTGCCGCCTGATCGAGTCCACAGGCCACCGGGATTACCACTCGGCCAATGCTCCAGCGAGCCGTAAATGCTCCCGACCAGGCCGATGGAAATGCCTACTCCGCGGGTCGCAATCGAGTAGGCCAGGGTGGCCTGGGTTGTGGTGCCGCGGCTGGCGCGCAGTGAGCCGCCGCCGACGCAGATACCAACGCCGGCAATCGGCATATTGGCGCATGCCCCGCCGCTATGGCCGGGCGACAACTCCCAATCGGTTTTGTGCTGTAGCAGTCGATTCATTACCCAGGACATTGGCCTTTCCTCCTATTCACAATAGACCTTTGTGCAGCTTTCGCTGCCAGCGCCAACCGATGGTTGGCGAATATCGGGCAAGCGATGCAGAGCCTCGCCATCATGTGCGTCCTGCAGACGCTGCCTGCCCCACTGTGAATACGTGAAAAGCATCGCCAACATGACAACACCCGGCAAGCCCTCGCCAGCGCCATGGCTTGCGTTTGAGATGCCGAAAAGACTCAGCCGACGATGAAGAATGCCTTGAGCCCGTCGAAAATGAACTGAACCGACAGCGCTGCCAACAGCATGCCCAGCAAGCGGGTAATGATGTTACTGACCGTACTGGGGATGAAATGCTGAAAGCGGGCTGCCAGCACCAGCAATATCGCACCGATCAGCATCACCACGACACCGGCGACAAGCACGACGGCCTGACCGGCCGGGTTACCCGACTGATCGGCAGTCAACAGCATGATCGAGGCAATCGCGCCGGGCCCGCATAACAGGGGAATGGCCAGCGGGAAAACCGATATATCGTCAGGTTCGTAGTGATCATGGATTTCTTCCGCCGATTTTGACTTGCGCTCGTTGCGCCTGGAGAACAACATCTCCAGGGCGATCAGGAACAGCAGTACGCCGCCGGCGACACGAAAGGCCGGCAAGGTAATGCCAAAGTTGTCCAGCAGGCTCTGTCCCACCAGGCCGAACAGCAGCAACAGCACGGTAGCAATCAGGCAACCCATCAGCGCCATCCGAATCTTGTGCGCGCGGCTGGCACCCAGCGTGAGCGAGACGAAGATCGGGATGATGCTGACCGGGTCAACCGTCACGAACAAGGTGACGAAGGCCGGCAGAAAGATTTCCAACATGACACGCACCGGGACCTAACGAGGCCGCGCATCCTAAGCTGAGGCGCGCCGGAAAGCAAGCAGCCACGCCATGATCCTCGCGCTATGATCCAGACTGGCCAGACAGACTCCCGCAAGTGATGTCACAGGACGCGCTGATTATCGCTCCACCTGCACGCACCGGACGCCGGCCCTCCGGCATTTGCCTGAACATGATTGTTCGTGACGAAACCGCGGTGCTGGAGCGCTTGTTTCAGTCCGTTCACTCGGTGATCGACAGTTTCGTGATCGTGGATACCGGGTCGAAAGACGGCACGCCCGAGCTGCTTGAAAAACTCGCCCTCCGCTACGGGATCCCGGGCGAAATCCACTGTCGAGACTGGGTCAGTTTTGGCCACAATCGGCAGCAGGCACTGGAACTGGCCATGGCGGCCGAGCTTGGTGACTGGCTGCTGATCATGGATGCCGACGACGAGTTGGGGCAATCGCGGGAGGACTGGTTCCGACAGCTGCATCCGGGATGCAGCTACCGGCTGGAGAAACACCACGACGAGCTCCGTTATGCCCTGGATAATCTCATCTGGTGGCGCGGCCGACAGTGGCAATGGCGCGGGGTGGTCCATGAATGCCTGGTCTCCAGCCCGGCGCTGGAGCAGGTAGAGCGCTTGCAGACAGCCTGGATCATTCACCACAGCGGCCAGGGGGCGCGCTCTGTTGGCCTGTCCAGTGCCGAAAAGTACCGCCGCGATGCGCTGTTGCTGGAGCAAGCCCTGGCGATCGATCCGAATGATGCACGCGCCTGCTTCTACCTGGCTCAATCCTGGCGCGACGCCGGCGAGCCGACCAGGGCGCTGGAACATTACCGAAGACGGGCCGGCATGGGCGGCTGGGACGAGGAGGTTTACATCGCCCGTTGCGAGCAGTTGAAGCTACTTGTCGAGCTGGGCGGCAAGGAGCGGGACATCGTCCAGCTGGGGATGACCGCGTTCGCCCAACGCCCCCACCGGGCAGAGGCATTGTGGATTCTGGCCCGCTACTTCAGGGAACGACAGCGCCATGCCGAAGGTTATCTGTTCGCTGCCGCGGGCAAGGATCTGCCCATTCCGGATAGCGACGTCCTTTTCGTGCGTCGGGATCTGTACCGCTGGCGCCTGCTTGATGAGTTCGCAATCTGCGCCTACTGGGTTGGAAGATATGATGAATCAGCGCGCGCTGGTAAACAGCTGCTGCGCCAGAACCATCACCCTGCCAGTGAGTCCGAGCGGATTCGCCGTAACCTGGACTTCGCCCTGGACAAGCTCGCCCAGGGCAGGCCCCTGAAGCCGGATCAGCGCTGAAACTGAACCGACATGTCGTCCGGATCGGGGATGCTGATACCCGTCACGGCAGCATTGTTGGGCTGAGCTGGCCAGACTGACGCCGAATCGGCCACGTCGAAGCAGCCGCCGGAGGTCCCGCGGAACGAGGCAAAGGCAAAGCTCGCGTTGATTGTTGCCGAGAACGGTATGTAAAAAATGCTGCCGCCGTTTGCAAATAACTCACCCGGGAAAATCCCGGCCTCTCCAATGTCGGCACCGGCAGCCCCGGTGCAGCCCGCGTTAGCGAAGTACATGGTCCTGTTTTGCAGCCGGGCGCTGGAAATGCTGAGACGGTAATTGGTCGCCGTCAGGAAAGTGCTGACCCCGCTGGCCGCACCCATGATGACCAGATCGAGTGCCGGGTCGGAAATATCCACGCCGTTCAAGCTGACCGAAAACTCGGGCGCGCCGCTGGGCCCGGTCGGGCCGGTCTCACCAGCCGGCCCTGTCGGGCCAACAGGGCCAGTGTCCCCCTGCGGACCAGTGTCCCCCTGCGGACCAGTCTCCCCCTGCGGGCCGGTGGCACCCATCGGGCCAGTCGGTCCTTGCACGCCGGCAGGACCGATGGGACCGATATCTCCTTGTGGACCCATATCACCCTGAGGGCCAGTAAGGCCGACCGGACCCGTATCACCCTGCGGACCCGTATCACCCTGCGGACCCGTATCACCCTGCGGACCCGTGGCTCCCATCGGGCCGGTCGGACCAACAGGACCCTGCGGGCCGGTGGCGCCAACGGGGCCGATGGGCCCGATGTCACCTTGCGGACCAATTTCACCCTGGGGACCGACAGGGCCTGTCGCGCCGATGGGGCCAGTGGGACCGACCTGCCCCTGCGGTCCGGTGGGTCCAACCAGACCTTGTGGCCCGGTCGGTCCGGTTGCACCCTGCGGGCCCGTATCGCCCACCCGACCGGGCTCACCTTCAGGCCCGGTCGGGCCAATCTCGCCCTGCGGACCCGTTGGGCCAATCTCGCCCTGCGGGCCCGTTGGGCCAATTTCGCCCTGCGGTCCGGTGGGACCGATCTCGCCCTGCGGACCCGTGACACCCGTGTCACCTTGCGGGCCAGTCGGGCCGACCTCACCCTGCGGGCCGGTAGCGCCAATTTCACCTTGCGGACCCGTTGGCCCGGTCTCTCCGATGGGGCCGGCCGGGCCCATCTCGCCCTGCGGGCCCGGCGGTCCTGCCTCACCCTGCGGCCCAGCCGGCCCGACAAGCGAATCCGACGAGCAATGCGCCAGCTGGCCAGTACCGACGTCGTAGCACACAATCCGGTTTGGATCACTGCCGCCATCCGGCAACAGCATCATGATCCGGCCATCACCGGAAACCTGGAGACGGACACTGGCATCGCCGTCGCGGATGATGACACTGCGACCAGCTTCAGGCGTAATGACCAGGTCCTGCGCCTGTGCGGGCGCTTGAATGCCAAGCGCCAGACCAATGGCCACCGCCAGCGGGGCCCTCTCAAGGGACAAATACATCAAGGCTTATTCCTTCGGTAGGACTGGGCAGCAGCCAGGTCAGGGAACGGACGACGCCATAGTCCAAGCATGAAAACGAGCACAAGCAGCATGCCCGTGGCCAGGGGCGTCAAGCTATTGACCGGAATCGGTCGCGGCAAGCTGTCGCGAAACCAGCGACTGTTGCCACCGGCATCGACTGACTGGAAGTCGGCTGGGTCACCAACCGCCAGGGCCTGCCCCTCGGCTGGCGCGTGATTATCGCGCACGGACACATGAAAGATATCCTGGCTGCCGCTGGTCTCCAGCTCCAGAAAAGCAGCCTGCCCCGGCACGCTACTGCGGATACTCAGCAAGCTGTTGGCATCCCGGCCACGCAAGACAAGCGCATTGGCGACTCTCTGCAGGCTGCCGGCCGAGAAACTGACCGGGCCGGCAATATCGACGATCGACAGGTTCCAGAAACTGTTGTTGCCGCTGATCAGCGTGGCCGCGTTACAGGCATCAGTGACCAGCACTGAGGACTGTCCTGGCAGAAAGCTGCCCTGATTGTTCCATTGCCCGCTGAGTTCGAAGCGGGCCAGACCAGCTTGAACAACACCAGCGCTGGACAATCCGCCCAGATTGACGATACTGCCCTGCTCGGCCAACAAGCTGCCAGCTGCGCCAACGCTCAGCTGCGTGCAACCCATATCCAGACTGCCCCCGCCAAGGGCAATGGAACCGCCGCCAAGGTCTATGCCCGCCTGCACCAGCGGCAAGCCCGACAGCAGCCATGCAAAGATCAGCGCGCAGACAACTCGACTGCGCCGGAACATCGACGGTTTTCTCCCTTTTTCAAGCACCCTGCAAGAACCTCAGCGGTCTACAGCCCCATTCCCTCCCTGCCAGTCAGTCTCCCACAACCGCCGGTTCGGCGCAATCGCCCCTCCAGACTTTATCCTCAATTCCAGGGGCAGCTGGTTCATCATTCGACCGGACGGAGGCCTACCGCCAACGGCACCGGCGCGATCGGACAACGCAGCACCTTGCCCGCTGAATTCAGTCTGCTGGCCGGCCTTGTCCCCCGCGTACAGGCTGGTCAGCCCATGACCGAGACGCCAAACAGGATCGGGTGCAACCAGAATGCAAAGACCGCGTATAGCGCCAGCCCGCCGACCACCACGATGATATCGTTGAGTGCGGTTTTCGGCAGCTGCGGCGCGGAAGAGGGAGCGCTGCGCCGCTTTGCCGATATGCGGTCGGCCACGGCCCAGGCCAGAAAGCCGCCGAACAGCAGCACGGCTGCAAGGGTGCCATTGACCAGCAAGTGGGCCAGGGCCCAGGCCTTCACCGCCACCAGCATCGGATGCTTCAGCAAGTTCTGGATACGGCCGGGAAAGTAAGCCGCCAGCAGCGCCGGAAACACCAGCAGCATCAGCAGCATGTTCAGATGACGCAGGAAGTGCGGCGGATGATACAGCCAGGTCGGTTCCATTCGCGCCTGACCGTAGCCGATGACGATCAGCACAAAGCCCAGCAGGGAAATCAGACTGTAAACGCCCTTGTAAGCGTTCGGGCCGAGCGTATTGACCAGCTTGGTCCGCAACGGCTCGGCAACAATCCGAATCGAGTGGATACCCAAAAAGACGATCAGTCCAAGGATCAGCAAAACCACCGTTGTATCTCCTGCAAGCGAAACCATCGTTTCCCGATCGAATCGGGGTCAGGCGGTCGATTGTGGCATATTCCAGCGCCATGCGGACCGGTGAGGCAGCCGAGGCACTCAGCGGCGAGGTGACAGCTCAAACCTCAGGGTGCGGTCGCCGCCGCTCGCTCCACGCGGCCTGCAGGTAGCACAGCGGGCCCAGCAGAAAATAGGCAAAGCCCGAAAGTCCGAAGTTCAGGCCCCAGCCCAGCGCCGCGACCAGAATCGACAGCAGGCTGACAAGCACAAACAACAGATAGTGACGCGCCAGCATGGCGGCCTGCCAGGCGCTCTCTGCATCAAGCTGCAGCTCGGCACGACAACGCCACGCGTGGAAATACAGCAAGGTGATACACAGAAAAATCGCTCCGAAGCCGGCCCCGTAAAGCATGAACAACTGTTGCAGTTCATGGGGACCGGCGAGGGTAATCTCCGTGCGACCAATGCCGACCACGGCGAAGAAGAAGCTTTCAGTCAGAAATTTCAGTGGAAACACATAGAACAGGACCACGAACAACAGGGCGCTATTGAGAAATACCGTCCAGCCATCGGTCATGGCATAGCGCCGATAGAGGGCCTTGTGGACCGTCCAGATGGCGACCAGGGCGGCAAAGGTAATGGCAAAGGCCAGAAAGCCGGTCAGCTGCGAGATCAATTCGGCGAAGCTGCGCGGCACCTCCAGCGACACCACCAGCAGTGTTGCGGCAAAGGCAAACACAGCGTCGCTGAAGCCTTCCAGCCGCGACACATCACGCTCGCGATTGATCTTGAGCACAGATCAGTTCTGGTCGAGCAGACCGGTAATGACGAGTTCAAGCTTCTTGTTGAAGGCTTCCGGCTTGGCCATGTGCAGGAAATGATCCGCGTTGTCCATGATCACCGTTTCAAAGCCAGGGCGCAATTGACGATTGCCCGCTGTATCTGTCGGCCAGATGTCTGCATTGATCGCGACGATCGGCACCTCGATGCTGGCAAAGGCCGCACCAGCTTCGCCGCTGATCATGCCTGCCAGCATCTGCTCCATCGCGCTGAGCGCTACCTCAGGCGGGGCCGCAGCCATGTCGGCAACCACCCAGTCGCGCAAAGCTGCGTCCGTGTCATCAATGAACATGCCAGCGACAAAAGCCCTGGCACCGTTGCGAAAATCCTCGCGCAAGGGATTCAGCCAGGACTGCGCTTCTTCCGCGCTCATTGCCTGGTTGACGCTTTGAAAGGTATCAACACCGATGATGCCAATGACTCGCTCGGGAACTGAAGCAGCCGCAGCGACGCTGACCGGACCGCCCATGGAATGGCCAATCAGAATGACCTGCTCGGCCCCAAGCGTGTCGAGTACGGCATTCACGTCCTGGCCGAACGCGCCCATGCTGTATTGCGCTCGGCCGAACCCTGAATGTCCATGCCCGGCCAGGTCAATGGCAACTACGCGATGGTGACGAGAAAAGTGCGGGATCTGGGCGCGCCAGTAGCGAGCATCGCAGCTCCAGCCGTGAATGAATACCAGCGTCGGTTCGCCCTGCCCGGCCACCTCAAAGGAAATGGCGACACCGTCGGCTGATTCGACCATGCCCGGCCATTTTTGCTCGGCCTGCAGCTGAGCGGCCAGGAAAAGCAGCAAAGCTGCCACGGGGATGATTACCAAGCGTCTTTTCATGGTCTCGACTCCCACAAGCGACTTCCCCCCGCAGCGGCGATAATGCCACAGCGAAGCGTCACGGACAATTGGACAACGGACATCATTCAGCTGCCAGCGAGTCAGGCATTGACCAGGGAAGCATGTCATCGATGGCACACTGAGGTTATGAAAAGCTTTCTCTGGACCTCGGAGATACTGCTTGCGGCGGCCCTGGCGGCTTTGCTGCTGCCAGCAATCTCCCTGGCTGAAACCGACGTTGACCCCGTGGTCGAACGCGCCAGGCAGATCGATCGCCTGCACAGCCTGCTGGTTTTGCATCGCGGCGAACCAGTGACCGAGCTGGTGGTGGCCGGACCTGGTCTGGCTCAGCCGGCCAACATCAAGTCGGTTTCAAAGACCGTTCTGTCAGTGCTGGCCGGCATAGCGATTGACCGGGGCTTGATTGAAAGTCCGGACGCGCCCCTGGTCGAGCTGCTGGGCGACCGCTTCCCGGAACGCGCCACCCCGGGTGCCGACCGAATCACCTTCGGTGACGCTCTGGCCATGCAGATCGGGCTGGAAAGCACCTCTGGTCGGCACTACGGTCGTTTTGTACAAAGCGACGACTGGGTCAGACATGTGCTCACCCGGCCGTTGGTCGACCGTCCCGGCGGGCGCATGATCTATTCCACCGGCGCCACCCACCTGGCTGCCGCCGCGCTGGTCGAGACCAGCGGCAAGGACCTGGCCAGCCTGGCCCGGGAATGGCTGGGCGAGCCGCTGAATATCCACATTCCAGATTGGCTGACCGACCCGCAGGGAGTGCATTTCGGCGGCAACGAGATGGTCATCAGTCCGCGCGCCCTGGCCCGTATTGGCGAGCTGTATCGCCAGGGCGGGCGCCTCAATGGCCGGCAGATCGTGTCAAGGGAATGGATCGAGCGCTCCTGGTATCCCAACGGTCACTCGCCGTGGACAGGGGATGGCTATGGATTTGGCTGGTTCATCACCGAGATTGGCGGCATGAACGCCTACTACGGCCGTGGCTTCGGCGGCCAGGCACTGTTCGTTGTCCCGCAGGCCGAGCTGACCCTGGCGATCACCTCCAACCCCAACCCGCCCTCGCCTGGCGGCTGGCAGTTCCGCCAACTGCGCGAACTGGTCGCCCTGGCGATCGATCACTACACCCGCTGATCCACATCAGCAGCAGGCTGGCCTTGCTCAGCCAAAGCAGCCGCCAGGATCGCCAGCAGCTCGTCGCGACAGGCAAACACCTCCTCAAGTGTCGCCTCTGCCGTCTTCTGCTTCTTGTTCTTCTTTAAAGTCACCACCCGGGTGGCCAGGGCTTGAACACGTTCATGGGTCCGACGCAGCTGCTCCAGCTCGGCGCTGTCGCTCAACAGTGTGGCCGCGTTTTTGCGCAGCCAATCGCCGAAAGCGCAGCGGCGCGCACTGGTTTCAGGGGGGCGCTCGACATTACCCTGAACGTAGGCCACCAGGTTGCTGACCCAGGCCCGATGCTCGACGGCAGCAAATAGTGCTTCAATCTGGTGCGGTCGTTTTTCCGTCCTGCCACGCCAGCTGCAGCTGGGCTTCCATGCGGCCATCCAGGACGGAAAGGTATCGGCGGGCATCGGCCGGGCAATCCCGTAACCCTGGCCAAGCTCACAGCCCAGGTCCAGCAGCATGTCGCCATGGGCCACGGTTTCGACACCCTCGGCCACGGCTTCGCGCTGAAATGCCCGACTCAAACCCAGGATCCCATGGAGAATCGCCAAGTCTTCAGGATCATCCAGCATGTCACGGACAAAGCTCTGGTCGATCTTGAGAATACTGGCCGGCAGGCGCCTGAGATAGGTCAGCGATGAATAGCCGGTGCCAAAGTCATCCAGTGCACAACGCACGCCCAGCGCCTGACATTGCTCGATCAGCGCAGAGATCCTGGCCATGTCCTCCAGCGCGCTGGTTTCCAGGACCTCGATTTCCAGCTGCTCTGGCTCAACCCCGGGACAACGCTGGAGAGCGTCGTGCAGTTTGGCGATGAAATCCGGCGCAAGCATCTGGCGCGCAAACACGTTGACGCTGACGGTCACGCGAAGCCCCTGCTCATTCCACCCTGCCAGTTGTGCAAGCGCCTGCCGCAACACCCAGTCCCCCAGCTCCAGCGCCAGCGGCTGGCCCTCGACCAGCGGCAGGAACTGGGCTGGCGGCAGCGTGCCGCGCTCCGGGTGGCGCCAGCGCAGCAGGGCCTCGGCGCCCAGTACCTGACCGGTACGCATGTTGACCTTGGGCTGATAGTAAAGTGCAAATTCGTCGGCCTTCAAGCCGGCCTCGATCCGTTTCAGCGTCTCGTGCAGACCGCGCTCGGCCTGATCCTTCTCGGCGTTGAAATAATGAATCCGGTCCTTGCCCGCCTGCTTGGCCCGGTACATGGCCTGGTCAGCCTGGCGCAGCAGCTGATCGGCATCCACCTGGCCCTGTCCGGGCTGCGGAAAGAAACTCACGCCGGCGCTGGCGCTGAGCTGAAGCGGCACATCGACGACATTGAAGGCAGCCCGGGCGAGCTCGAGCAGACGATCCAGCGATTCGACGGCCTGCTTCTCACCGGCCAGATCAGTGAGCAAGACCACCAGCTCATCACCGCCCAGCCGCGCGGCGGTATCGCCGCCTGCCAGGCTGGCCCGCAGACGCTGGGCAAACTCGCACAAGACCCGGTCGCCAACGGCACTGCCGTACGCTTCATTGACCCTCCTGAAGTCGTCCAGGTCCAGTAGCACCAGGGCCAGCGTGCGGTCATGGCGACTGCATTCAGCCATGGCCCGCTTCAAACGCTCGGTGAGCAAGGCCCGGTTCGGCAAGCCGGTCAAAGTGTCATAGCGAGAAACGTACTCAAGCTGTCGCGCATGATGCTTCTCGGAGGAAACGTCGCTCAGCAGGCCGACATATTGAATGTTCTGCCCCTGGTCATCGCGAACCGCGCTGATCGTGGCCTGCTGCGGATACATTTCGCCGTTCTTGCGCTTGTTCCAGATTTCACCTGACCAATAGCCGCGCTCTTCCAGCTGCTGCCACATGCCGGCAAAGAAGCCGGGTGAATGTCTTCCCGAGGAAAGAAAACGGGGATTGCGCCCCAACACCTCATCGCGCGCATATCCGGTGATCCGGGAGAAAGCCTGGTTGACCTCGATGATGTCCCCCTTCGCATCGGCAATGATGATTCCTTCACGCGCATGGGTAAAAACCGCGGCCAATTGGGCCAGCCGGCTATTGCTCTCGGCCAGGGCGCGGGTTTTCTCCCGAAGATCAAGCTCGACCTGCTTGCGCTCGGTCACAATTTCGGTGTAGACGATCAAGCCACCGATACTGCCGTCTGCCTCGAACCAGGGACGGCATGACCAGCTGCTCCAGTCCAGCCTGCCATCGGCGCGAACAAAAGGATCGTCTTCGGCACAGACAACCTCGCCTTGCAATACTCGCTGGTGAACATCGCGCCACTTCTGCGGTAGATCGGGAAAGACTTCGTAATGGTGCTTGCCGATGATGCCCGGATCCTCGATCTCGAAGACATCGATGTATTTCTGACTGACATAGATGTAATTGAGGTCACGATCATGGACAGCGACAGCGGCCCGATTGTGCTCGATGATGTAGCGCAGCAGATCGCGACCATGCTCTGCTTCGCGTTCCGCCCGCTTGCCTCGGGTCACATCCATCAAGACGCCGTGAATGGAAACGACCTTGCCGGCGGCGTCGCGTGTCAGCCAGGTGAAGTCATATACCCAGATCCAGTGACCGTCACCGTGGCGAATTCGGTATTCCTGCTGATACTGATCCGGACCCTTGGCGATTTAGTCAGCCACCTCGGCTTCGACCCTGGACAAGTCGTCGGGGTGGATGAGGTCGGCATACTTGATCGCCCCGGACAACAAATCATCAGCGCTGTAACCAAAGCGATCGATACTGTCGCTGACAAACTGCAGCGGCCAGCCCGGCAGATTGCGCCAGGCCATGGCAACGACAGGCGAGCGGCCCACGATCTCGCTCAAGTCATCGACTCGTTGGAGCAGTGCACGCATCCGGCGAGCGTTGACCAGCAACAAAAGCAGCAACAAGAGGATGAAGGTGAAGACAACTGCTACTGCCAGTAGCTCCAAATGATACTGGCGCCATATGTCGTCGGGTCTGACCTCGGGCGCGACATCGAACGGAGCCACCCGCAAGTCGCGCTGCAGCGGCGCCCAGTGCTCCAGGGTCTGCTCTGCAGGCCAAAAAGACTGGGCATCAAAACGGAGCGGGTCCGAGGCCGCAGCGATGGGCGCAGCAGGCAGCACAGCGACCAGCAGCAGGTATGTTGCCCGTCGCAGCCAACGCCTGAATTTGTGAAAAAGGCCCGGCAACTGTTCTATTCCCCTTGATTCCACCCTGTCGATCATACCGACCGCAATATTAGTCCGGCAATCTATTTGTTTGCCGCGCTAATGACTGATCTGCAATTCGGCATGCAGACAAAAGCTCAGCCGTGGCCATCGCTTGATGACTGGATCCAGCCGAGAACATCTTGCGGATCGATCGCCGGAGAAAATGCGTATCCCTGGCCCAGATCGCAGCCGAGCTCAAGCAGGCGGCGCACGTGAGCCTCGGTTTCGACACCCTCGGCCACGACCCGGATGCCAAAGGCCGCGGCCAGGCCGATCACGCTTCGCACGATCGCCTCGTCACTGGCGTCGTTGAGCATGTCCAGCACAAAGCTCCGGTCAATCTTGAGCTCGTCGACCGGCAGGGTGCGCAGGTAGCTCAGCGACGAATAGCCGGTACCGAAGTCGTCAATCGATACTTCCACCCCCAGATCACGCACGGTCTGCAATACCGGGACGGCCGAGTGCAGATCCGCAACCGCGGCACTCTCGATGATTTCCAGGCAAAGCTGATCTGCGGCAATCGCTGGGTGCTTGCCTAGCGCCGCGCCCAGCCACTCGACAAATCCTGGACGCAAAAGATGAGCGCCGGATACATTGACACTGATCTTCACTTCACGCCCGGCTTCATGCCAGGCAGCCATTCGCTCAAGCGCCTGGGCAATCATCGCCTCGCCAAACACCGGTTCAAGCTCGGATTGGTCCAGGTAGGGCAAAAACCCTCCTGGACCCAGCAATCCGCGCTCGGGATGGTGCCAGCGAACCAGCGCCTCGAAGCCGAACAGCTCGCCCGTTTCCAACCTCACCTTGGGTTGGAAATGCAGCTGAAACTGACCACTCTCGAGCCCCCGCTCGATCTCGACCAGAAAGCGCCGTCGCTCCCGGGCACGGTCTTCCATCACGGTATCGAACAGGCTGAAACGATTGCGCCCCTGTGCCTTGGCCCTATACATGGCCTGATCGGCGTGCCTGAGCAGTGAATCCGGATCAGAGCCATCCGTCGGGTACAAGGTCACGCCAATGCTGGCGTGCACGCGCAGCAGCAACTTGCCGATCTGCATGGGCTGCGCAATGTTGTCCAGCAGTCCTCGCAGGCGTGTTTCCAGGCCCGTTCCGTCACCGGCGTCGGTCAGCAGGATGACAAATTCATCGCCGCCCAGGCGAGACACCAGATCGCTGCCTCGAACCATATGACGCAGCCGCTCGGCAACCATCACCAGCACCTGGTCGCCGACATCGTGGCCGTGGCGATCGTTGATCGGCTTGAAGTCGTCCAGGTCCAAGTAGCAAACCGCCAGGGTCTCGTCGTTGCGGCGGCTGCGGGCGCACAGCTCGCGCATCATCTCAGCCATCAAATGACGATTGGGCAGACCGGTCAGGGAATCATAGTTGGCGATCTGCATCAGCTCGTGCTCATGGCGCTTGCGTTCGGTCAGGTCAATGTCGATGCGAAACAGTTCATCAGAGCGTCCAGGCCCATGCACGAATGCATGACTGGCGAAGACCGTCACCAGCGTGCCATCGCGCTGCCGCAGATTCAGCTCGCCACCCTCGATTTCGCCCGTTCTGATCAGTTCGTGCATGATGTCGCGATAGCGCGAGGCCTGTTCGGCAGGCACCAGCAGCTCGACCACATCCTGGTCCAGCGCCTCGGTTTCAGCGTAGCCGTAGAACTCCTCGGCGGCCTTGTTCCAGTAATGGATACGCCCATCGCTGTGGTAACCGATGACGGCAACGCCCGGCACTCCCTTGAGCAGATGACGGAAGCGCTCCTCGCTTTCACGCAGCAAGTTCTCGGCCTCGCGCCGCAAGCTCACATCAACACAGGCGGCCAGCACGCAATCGCGCTGCTCGATTCTTGCCGGCGTCAGCGAAACAAGCTGCCAGAATTCAGTGCCGTCAAGACGTCGGCATAACCAGTCGAACGGGCCAGCGGGACTCGTGCGTGCCTGATGAATACGGTCCAGAGCCTCGGTCAGGTCATAGGGCGCATCGGCCCAGATCTCAGACTTGCGCTGCTGCAGCTCGGCCAGACTCCCTGCCCCATAGGCACGAACTGCTGCCGGGTTGGCGTCAAGAATCTCCCCGGTCTGGGCGTCATGGACAAGGATATTGACCGGCGCATTCTCGACCAGGCGGCGAAAACGCCGCTCGGCTTCGGCCAGGCGTCGCTGGTTTCTGACCGCTTCAGTCACATCCTGAAAAGCACCGATCAGACGTACGACCTTGCCGTCCTTGAGCTCGGGCTGACACAGTGAGCGCACGGTAATTTGTCGCCCGGTCGCCGTCTTCATCTCCAGGGTCAGGTCGTAGCCTTCGCCCGTTTCCATGGCATGAACGAGGGCCACTTCCAGTTGCCGCCGGGAGTCAGCTGTGTAGAAGGACAGGGCCTGCTCCAGCGGCACGGTAGCGCTGATCGGCAGCTCGTGAATCCGAAAGGTATGATCAGTCCAGCGCACCTTCTGATCGGCCACTTCCAATTGCCAGCCACCGGTGCCGGAAAGGCGCGACACCGCCTCCAGCAGCGCCTCGCGCTCGGCCAGGGCCTGCTCCGAGGCGCGACGATCGGTAATGTCCAGGGCCGTGGAGAAGACACACAGCCGACCGCGCAACATGACCGGCACCAGGGAAACCATTTCCCAGAAAACCTGGCCGTCACGATCGAAACTCTTCCATTCGAAGTGCTGGGGTTCACCGGCGGCCGCCCGCCGAATCAAGGCCATGGCTTCGTCTTCGCCGTAAGGGGGTTCCTTCTGCCGCCGCCGGCGGCGCAGGGTTTCAAAATCATCGAAACCATAGGCTTGCCAGGCGGCAGGATTGGCGTCAATCACCTCGCCACTGTCAGGGTCATGGACGATGATCGACAGCGGGCTCTGCTGGAAAAGGGTCTGAAACCGCAGTTCCGCCTCACGCTGCTCGGTCACATCACTGACAATGCCCGACCAGTAGATCAAGCCATTCTGGACCCGGGGGGTAGCCTCCATCCGCAGCACGGCGGTCCGTTGCCCGTGCAGCACCCGAAACTCCGTTGCCCAGGGTGCAACCGCCTCGCGTGCCTGCTCCATCCGCTGCGCGATGCGGTCCATATCTTCTGCATGAATCTGGCTGAAGACGTTGTCAAACCTGGCCTCGACCGCCTCCCTGGCAACGCCGAGCAAGTTCAGGCATCGGTCGCTGAAATACTCGATGGAGCGCGTCCCGTCCGGATGTTCGATCAGCGAGAAAATACCCACCGGAACATCTTCGGCCATGGCGTCTCGCTGGCCAATCGCCTGGCGGGCGCTCTCGCGGGCAAACGCCAGGCGACGATTCAAAATCACCAGACCGACCACGATCGCCAGCATGGGCAGAAAAATCCATGCCGCCAGTGCAACATCGAAGGTGGTCGCAGGGAGGTAGGTGCTCACACCGACGACCCTGGGCAGCCGGCGCCACGCTGCAGGATTCCATCGTCCATAGATTACCTGAGGCCCCTTGAAGGCATTCGTCCCAAACCTTGATGGTATTCGATCCTGACATCAATTAAAGCATGTCCACCACGTTGACCCGGCCCAGGGCGGCACAGCGACCTATAATCGGGCCAGCTTCAACGCCGACGTTCAGGAGACCCGCATGTCAACCATCGCACCCACCGCCAACCAGTCCGCGCCCGTCATCCGTGCGCCCCAAGGCACAGCCCTGAGCTGCAAGGGCTGGCACCAGGAAGCGGCGCTGCGCATGTTGATGAACAACCTCGACCCCGATGTGGCCGAGCGCCCGCGGGACCTGATCGTCTACGGTGGCACCGGCAAGGCGGCACGCAACTGGGACTGCTACCACGCCATCGTCCGCACGCTCAAACGGCTCAAAAACGACGAAACCCTGCTGG
>REEQ01000217.1 GCA_007695005.1 Wenzhouxiangellaceae bacterium
AACTCGCGACCCCAACCTTGGCAAGGTTGTGCTCTACCAACTGAGCTATTCCCGCAATCGAGCCGCCCATTCTATTGAGATTTAGCGTGCTGTCAAGAGTCCGCGTTGTATTTTTTTGGGCCGGACCGGTTCCTTACCCATCCTCGAGCTGATCGGCGAAAATAGTCATTGTGAGTCGACCACGAAACCACCACTGCGCCGCATGAACGACTTCGAAACCGGCACCAGAAACCAGCAGCCGGCAGCGCTGAACTACAGCATCGTCGTGCCTACCCTGAACGAGGGCGAGAGCATCGGCCGTTTGCTGGAACGAATTTTCGCCTGCATCAGCGACCCGCAAACGATGGAGGTGATCATCGTCGACGATGCATCCAGCGACGATACGGTCGAGCAGGCCCGGCAATGGTCACATCAGTATCCGGTTCGCGTGATTGAGCGGCGCGGCCCTGCCGATCTGTCTGCCTCAGTCATGGCCGGCGCACGCGAAGCTCGGGGACATTGGGTCGTGGTCATGGATGCCGACGGGTCTCATCCACCGGAGTCGCTGACCGATCTATTGTCCCCGCTGCAAGCCGGCACTCATGACCTCAGCATAGGCTCCCGCCACAGCGCCGGCGGCCGCACCGTGGGCTGGCCCTGGCACCGTCACCTGACCTCATGGGTCGCAAGCTTGCTGGCATGGCCGTTTACCGAGGTGCGCGATCCCATGGCTGGCTTCTTTGCCACGTCCCGGGACCGCCTGCTGGCTCTTCCCGGTCATGCAGCCGGCTACAAGATCCTGCTCGAACTGCTGGTGCAGGGCGGCGACCGGGTCCGCTGCGTCGAGGTGCCCATTACCTTCAAAGACCGCCGACACGGACAATCCAAGCTCGGCCTCAAGCAGCAATTGACCTACCTGCAACGTCTGGCCTACCTGGGCGGCGGTAGGGTGTCACTGGGTAGCGCTTCGCGCTTTGGACTCGTCGGCCTCAGCGGCATGCTGGTCGACTTGCTGATCTTCCACCTGCTGCTCGGTGGCGGCGCGCGGCTGGGTACCGCCCACGTCGCCAGTTTCTTTGTCGCCACCCTGACCAACTTTGCGCTCAACCGCCGCTGGACCTTTCGCGGAGAGGCCCAGGCGGACATGAAGCTGTCGATGCGTTATCTGCGCTTTCTGACAGTTGCAATGCTGGCCCTGATGATGCGAGGCGGGGTACTGGTTCTGCTGGTCGAGGTCCTGGGCATGGATCCACGGCTGGCCATCTTCCCAGCCATTGTGGTGACCGCCGGCGTCAATTACCTGGGCTCGGCCTTCTATGTTTTTGCCTCGACGGCATCGGGCGTGGTGCCGCGGGTCCGCTGGCATCTGGCAGCGATCGGACTGTTTGCCTACGTGCTGGTCCTGCGCGTGCTGTACATGGGCCAGGTCGAGCTGATTCCCGACGAGATGTACTACTGGATGTACAGCCAGCATCTGGCCCTGTCCTACCTCGACCACCCTCCCCTGATCGCCTGGCTGGTCGGCGCCGGAACCTGGCTGTTTGGTGATACCGTTTTTGGCGTTCGCGCCATGCTGGTGCCGTTGAGCCTGATCGGCGCCTGGTACTTCTATCGATATGGAGCCACCATGGGTGGCCGCACCGCCGGCCTGCTGTGCGTAATGGCGATAGCCGTGGTTCCTTTTTTCACCATCTCAGGCATCCTGATGACCCCGGATGCGCCGATGATCGTGGCCTGGGTAGCCGCGCTGTATTACTTCAAGCGTTCATTGATCGACGAGGACCGCTCGGCCTTCATCGGACTGGGCCTGGCCATGGGACTGGGCCTGCTGGCCAAGTACACCATCGCCTTGCTGGCGCCGGCCGCCGCCTTGTTCATGCTGGTCGACAAGCGGGCCCGGCACTGGTTCTTTCGACCTGAGCCTTATCTATCCGCTTTGCTGGCAACACTCATATTTCTCCCGGTGCTGGTCTGGAACTGGCAGAACGACTGGGCGTCTTTCCTGTTCCAGGGCACGAGGAGGTTGTTCGAGAACCCCGACTTTGCCAGCTACCTGGTCGTGGTCTATGCCCTGCTCCTGCTGTCTCCGGTCCTGGCCCTGGCCTGCTTCCAGGCCTTCGGCCGGATTCGAATGGAACTCGCTCCCGAGCAGCGCAGCCGCCGCTTCATGCTGATCATGACCATCGTGCCGCTTGCAGTGTTTCTGATCTATGGACTATTTACCGTGATCAAGTTTCACTGGACCTTGCCGGCATGGATCGCCATGCTGCCGATGGTGATGGTCGGACTGATGCGCCATGCCTGGCCGGGCCAGGGCGCGCTGAACCAACTCCATGGCCGACTGATGGCCGCATGGCTGCCTTCCATACTTGTCCTGGTGATGGCATACGGCCTGCTGCTGCACTATTTCACCCTGGGCCTGCCGGGCCTGAAGACCACCGACTTCGATAGCGGCTATCTGGGCTGGGAAGAGACCGCTGCCGTCGTGGCCGAGATCGAAGCGGATGTCGCCGCCAGCACCGGCCTGGCGCCGCTGCTTGCCGGCACCAGCAAATGGGCGGTATCCGCTGCCCTGGCTTTTCATCATCCTGAAGGCCGCCATGACCACATTACCGCCCAGAACATCATCGGCATGAGTGGTTCGATGTGGGAGTTCTGGTTTGATCCGGACACTGACCCGAATCGCCCGGTAATCCTGGTGAACTACAGCCCGAAGCTGATCGATGAAGCGTGGCTGGCGCTCGCCCTGGTGGAACTGGGTCCGCTGCAGAAACGGGAAATTCAGCGTGATGGACGCACCGTGCGCTACTTGTACTACCGGGTAGCAGCAGGTTTTCGCCCCGAGCAACTTCGAACGCCCCAGCATATCCCGCACTAGTGTACCCCGTCGTTAATCCTGTAACGTTCAGCGAGTCGGAAAGCGCTTAGCTGCAAAGCAGGGCTCGCCGGGAATGCTTATTGCCTTTCCAAGAGCCCTAACACGCGCGACGGCACTTCGGTCAGGCTCCTTTCGGCTGGCGCCGAAAACCGCCAGACCTACGTTGCCTGCGCTGCAGATGAGCGCTTTCCGGCTCGCCCTTCGGGAGTGCGTCTGAGTCGACATTGCTGCGTTCCGACCCTTGTAAAGGGCTTGCCATTCACTGCGGGTCGCGCCTTGCACTGTCGACTCAGTCACACTCTGAATGTCACAGGATTAACGACGGGGTACACTAGCGT
>REEQ01000030.1 GCA_007695005.1 Wenzhouxiangellaceae bacterium
ACGCTCTCGGTCTCGGGTAGCATAGGCGGCCCGTTGTCTTGATGAAATGTTGCCATGACTGCAAGTCTCGAAGGAAAGACCCTGTTCATTACCGGCGCCTCACGCGGCATTGGCAAGGCCATTGCGCTGCGCGCTGCCGCTGACGGTGCCAATATCGTCATTGCGGCGAAGACTGATCGCAAACACCCGAAGCTGCCCGGCACCATTCACTCTGCCGCCGAGGAAATCGAAGCCGCCGGCGGCCAGGCCCTGCCGATCCGGCTTGACATCCGCGACGAGGCAGCCGTGGTCGACGCAATGCGAGCCGCTGCCGATCACTTTGGCGGCATTGACATCCTGGTCAACAATGCTTCAGCCATTTATCTGGCACCAACCCCGGATGTACCGATGAAACGCTTCGACCTCATGTTCGGGGTCAACGTTCGGGGGACCTTCGTCTGCTCCCAGTCCGCCCTGCCCTATCTGAAGCAGGCCGCCAATCCCCATATTCTCAATCTGTCTCCGCCGCTGAACATGGAGCCACGCTGGTTCGCACCGCATGTGGCCTACACGATGGCGAAGTATGGCATGAGCCAGTGCGTGCTGGGGATGGCAGAGGAGTTTCGCCCCCTGAAGATCGGCGTCAACGCACTATGGCCGCGGACCGTCATAGCCACCGCCGCCCTGGCCATGCTCGGCGGCGCGGTGAACCCGGACAATTGCCGCAAGCCGGAGATCATGGCAGATGCCGCGCACTGGATCCTGACCCAGCCGGCCGCCGAGCTCACCGGCAACTTCTTCATCGACGATGAAGCGCTTGCCAGGGCCGGCATTACCGAACTCGAGCACTACGCGGTCAAGCCGGGCGAGGCGCTGCTACCGGATCTGTTTGTTTGATGCGCAACAGGGGAGCGGGGGGAAGAGGTCAAGCCGACCTCTTCCGTCCATCTTGTAGCCGCCGTCCCGGCCGATACTGCTTTAGCGCTTGGCGATATCGACGTAGGCACGCTCGCCTGCGCCGGTATAGACCTGGCGCGGGCGGCCGATCCTATGCGCGCTGGCCGACTGTTCCAGCCACTGGCTGACCCAGCCGACCGTGCGGCCGATGGCAAACATGGCGGTAAACATGCTGGTCGGGATCCCCAGAGCCTTGTAGATGATGCCGGAATAGAAGTCGACATTGGGGTAGAGTTTGCGCTCGACGAAGTAGTCGTCTTCGAGGGCTATCTTTTCCAGCGCCATGGCCAGATCCAGCAGCGGATCCTTCTGGCCCAGCTCATTGAGCACCTCGTGACAGGCCTTGCGGATGATGGTGGCGCGCGGGTCGAAGTTCTTGTAAACGCGGTGACCAAAGCCCATCAGGCGGAAGGGATCGTTCTTGTCCTTGGCCCGCTTGACAAACTCGCCGACCCGGCTGACATCGCCGATCTTGTTGAGCATATTCAGCACGGCTTCATTGGCACCGCCATGGGCCGGCCCCCAGAGTGCGGCAATGCCGGCCGCCACGCAGGCATAGGGGTTGGCTCCGGTGGAACCCACCAGACGCACGGTAGAGGTCGAGGCATTCTGCTCATGATCGGCGTGCAGGATGAACAGCAGGTCCAGCGCCTTGGCGGCGACCGGGTTGACCTCATAGGACTCGGCCGGAACCGAGAACATCATGTGCAGGAAGCGCTCTGAATAATTGAGCGAGTTGCGCGGATAAGCGCTGGGCCAGCCCATGTAGTGACGGTAGGCAGCAGCAGCGATGGTCGGCATCTTGGCAATCAGCCGCTTGGCGGCCAAGTCACGCTGCTCGGGGTCGTTGACATCGAGCTTGTCGTGATAAAAGCCGGCCATGGAGCCTACGACACCGGACAGTATGGCCATCGGGTGGGCGTTGTAGTGAAAGCCGCTCATGAAGCTGTTGAGCTTCTCGTGGACCATGGTGTGGTAAGTGATATCACGCTCGAAACGAGTGAACTGATCAGCGCTGGGCAGCTCGCCGTAAAGCAGCAGGTAAGCCACTTCGACGAAGCTGGAGTGCTCGGCCAGCTGCTCGATCGGATAACCCCGGTAGCGCAGAATCCCCTGATTACCGTCGATGTAGGTGATGTCGCTTTTGCAACTGGCAGTCGTGCCGTAGCCCGGATCAAAGGTGAAATAGCCCAGCTCGGGGTGGAGCCGGCTGATGTCCAGGGTCGGATCGCCCTCCGAGCCGGCAACAACCGGCAGGTCAAGCTGTTTTCCAGATTCGGGGTCGGTCAGGGTCAGTTTGCGTTCAGACACCGGCATTCTCCTCAAGGGCTAGTTCGGTGGGCCCACTGGTCAGTCGCCAAGGGCGAAGGCACGGATGGCTGGACAGGCATTGCCATGTCCACCTCGGCTCATGCGCCAGTACGTGGCCGTATGTGAATTTCTAAGTATCTCACAGACGCGCAATTCTTTGCATCTGGCGATTGGTCCAGTGGCAATTGCTCGTGCTCAGGCTCCGGGCCGAATCGGCGGCAGGCGCACAGCCTTGTTGGTTCAGCTTTCCAGCTGGCTTTGGTACACCCGAACCCGATCACGGCCGGCGCGCTTGCCTTCGTACAAGGCGCGATCCACCTGGCGCATCCAGCCCTCGAGGCTGGCATCGTCCGGCTCAATGCCGACCACGCCGAAAGTGGCGGTGAACGAGATACTGGCATCTTCGATCTCAACCGGCTGGTTGCGAAATACTGAACGCAACTGCTCGCAGAGTTCAACCGCCTGTTCCGTATCAAAACCATCCAGCGCTATGAGAAACTCTTCGCCACCCCAGCGTGCGGCCAAAGCGGAAGCCGGCAACGACTCGCGCAGCACCGCTGCCACCTGACGAAGCACCCGGTCGCCGGCGTCATGACCGTACTTGTCGTTCAGATCCTTGAAGTGATCCAGGTCGAACAGGACCAGGCTCAAGACCTGGCCGGCCCTGCTCCGAGTCTGACGCAGGCTGCTAAAGCGCTCGCTGAAACCACGGCGATTGAGCAGTCCGGTGAGAAAGTCCTGACTGGACTGGGTGCGCAGCTGTGCATTGGCATCTGCAAGCGCGCGGGTGCGCTCGTCAACCATGGCCTTGAGCCTGGCATTGGCAAAGCGCATCGCGCTCAGTCGAACCTGGATCAACAACCAGACCAGCACCAGCAGCAGCACCGCAGCCAGCGCCCATACCCAGGGAAGGCGCCACCAGGGCGCTTCGACAATAATGCTCAGCATCAACGGTTGCTCGGCCCGCATCCCACGGCTGTTCCAGCCGTCTGCAACCAACTGGTAGCGCCCCGGGGCCAGATTGACATAGCGGATGCTGCGCTCCGTGGTCAGGGGGCCGAAATCTTCATCCAGACCTTCGAGCTTCAGGCGCATGACATTGCGCCCCGGATCATGGAAGTCGAGCACGGCGAACTGGAGCAACAGATCACGGCTTCCCGGTGCCAGTCTCAGCTCCGGGCGCAGCGGGTCCAGGTGCCGGGTCAGATCCTCTCGCCCGACCCAGACCCTGCTGAGCACGATCTGGGGCGCCCGGTAGTCCATCGGCAGGCGCGGATTCTGCAGCACGGCAGCCCCGCGATTGGTGCCAACCAGCAGTCGACCCGCAGGGTCGAGGGTGACCGCATTGCGCTGCAAGCCTAGTCCCGGCAGACCGTCGGCCAGGCCGTAGCTGACGAAACGCTCGCTGCCCGGCAACTGGCGGGCCAGGCCATTGGGGGTCAGGACCCAGCGACCGGCAACCGGGTGCTGGAACAAGCCGCTGATCCGTGCTGCCGGCAGACCATGCTCAGTGCCAAAATGCTGCCGCTGCGCTGTCTCCGGATCAATCCTGACCAGGCCGTCTCCGGTGCATAGCCAGAGATGCCCATTATCCGGCACCGCACAGTAGTAGGAAGGCTCGTGCCGGTCCTCTGCAGCCAGCGGCCAGCGCCGCACGCTGCGATCAGCCAGACCAACCGAAAACAGGCCGGCATAGCGGGTCGCTGCCCACAAACGACCGCGCTCGTCCGCAACCAGCTGGTAAATGGAGTCTCCGCGCGTCTGCTGCAGCTCGGTCAACAGCAGCTCTACCTGATCACGCTGCGGGTGCCAGCAGGCCAGGCCGTGGTGCCACAAGGCCAGCCAGAGACAGCCGCCCGGCTCCACCCACAACTCACTGACCGGCAGCACACCCACTCCCAGCAGGTCGAACACGGCTGTTTCCGGACGCAGCTGATCGGCCTGGTCGATAACAAACAAGCCGCCATCGGTAGCCAGCCAGATCCAGCCACGCTCGTCCTCAACGATACGCTCTACCCGGCGCACATTGTCACGCGCCTCGAACTGCCAGGATCGCCACTGGCCTGCCTCATCACGACGCAGCACGCCCCCGGGGAAGCTGGTCCACAGGCGACCGGCACGGTCGGTCAGCAAGGCCGAGCTCAGGCGCCGGCCCGTTTCGCTCAGCTCCGATGGCATGGCATCGCGCAGCGGCGCAAAAGTCTGTTGCTGGCGGCGTCCGAAAATCAGACCCTGGTCGCGTGTTCCAATCCACAGATTGCCCTCTTCATCCTCATGCAGAGCGCGCACATCGACATCGGGAATCAGCTGATCGCCGTCAGCCAGGGGGACGAAGACCGCGGCCTCGGCATCTATCCGGTAAAGCCCGTCGTGGGCGCCGACCCACAGCGCCTGTCCGCGGCTTTCGAGCAACTCGTTGATGCGCGGCATGCCACGGTCGGGGTTATCGACAAAACGGACCTGCTCGAACTGCGACCTGTCGGCACGCCAGACAAAAGCTCCAAGCTGGGATGCCGCCCAGATCCTTCCGTGTGCCAATGCGATGGTTCGCACCTCGTCGCTACGCTCATGATCAATCGCGGCAGTCCGGTCAAGCAGCTCGAAGCGCTCAAGGCTGTCGCCCTCGGCATCCATCCGAAAAACGCCATCCGAGGTGGCAAGCCAGATCCAGTCTCCCTGCTCTACCATCCGCCAGATACGCTGCCGAAAGAGAGGATGATCGGGCTGATCTGATGCAAAACGGGTGAGCCGGTCAGGCTGGCTCGGGTCGACGATATTGATGCCGGCTACGGTGCCAACCCAAAGACGACCGCGGCGGTCTTCCAGCAGTGTCTGGACCCGGTTGTCAGCCAGGCTGTGCGGATCATTCGGGTCGAGCAGGAACTGGATGTAGCGGCGATTGACCGGGTCCCAGTACTGCAGGCCGTTGCCCCAGCTGCCGACCCAGAGGCGGCCGTCGCGGTTGATGATCTGGGTACTGACATTCTGGCGCGTCTCGGTGGCGAGAAAGCCTTCGCTCCAGCTCATCAGCTCGTAGCCGTCATAGCGCAGCAGGCCGTCGGTATCGCCGGAAAACCAGAGAAAACCGAGCCTGTCTTCGAAAATGTCGTAGACGGTCGACTGGCGTCCACCAAGCTGATCCGAGAAACGCTCGAAATCAAACAGGCTGCCAGCCTGCAACGGTAACACGACGCTGAGCATGGCGAGGCCGAGAACCAGTGCCGTCACGCCGGTCAGCGCATCGGGAAACCATCGTCGAAACTGCTCGGCACCGGGAATCATGGCCATGCTCGCGAGCTCAAGTTGCTCATTATGAACGCTAGAGCCTGATTTCGGGCGAATACATTGGATTGGCTTCAGACGTCGACGAACTGCTCGGCCTGGCCCAGCCAGCGATCGATGATCAGCGAGCCGGCGCCAGGGTCAAGCCTGCCGGCCAGGGTCTGAACCGGTTCAAGCAGTTCGGCGTCGCGGGCCAGGTCGGCAATGCGGAAGCGCAGCATGCCGGTCTGGCGCGTGCCCAACACCTCACCAGGGCCGCGCAGCTCAAGGTCCTTTTCGGCGATAACAAAACCGTCGGTGGTCTCGCGCATCACCTCCAGCCGCGCTCGGGCCATGTCGCCCAGCGGCGGCCGATAGAGCAGTACGCAGGCCGCCTGATCACTGCCGCGACCGACCCGACCGCGCAGCTGATGCAGCTGCGACAGGCCCAGACGCTCGGCGTTCTCGATCATCATCAGACTGGCATTGGGAACGTCCACGCCCACTTCGATGACCGTGGTGGCCACCAGCAGATGAATGCGCCCGGCGCTGAAGCCCTCCATCACCTGCTGCTTGTCGGCCGGCTTCATGCGGCCATGGATCAGCCCCACCCGGCATTCGGGCAGGCTGCGTGCCAGTTCGGCCGAACGGGTTTCAGCCGCTTCGGCCTGCAGCAGGTCGGACTCTTCAATAAGGGGACAGACCCAGTAGGCCTGACGGCCCTCGGCCAGAGCGGCTCTCAGGCGTTCAACCACCTGCTCGCGGCGCGACTGGCTGGCCGCCACCGTGGTCACCGGTTTGCGACCGGGCGGCAGTTCGTCAATCACCGACACATCCAGGCCGGCATAGGCGGTCATCGCCAGGGTACGGGGAATGGGGGTGGCCGTCATCACCAGCTGGTGTGGCAGCAGACGGCCGCGCTGGCCCTTGGCGGTCAGGGCCAGACGCTGGTGGACGCCAAAGCGATGCTGCTCGTCAACCACGATCAAGCCGAGGTCGCGAAACGCCACCCCGGCCTGAAACAGGGCATGGGTGCCGACCGCGATGTCAGCCGAACCGGCCAGCGCTTCCAGGGCCTGACGGCGCGCTTTGCCCTTGACCTTGCCGGCCAGCCAGACCAGGTTCAGGCCCAGCGGCTGCAACCAGGCCGTGAGGGTGCGAAAGTGCTGTTCGGCCAGGATCTCGGTCGGTGCGATGATCGCGGCCTGGCGACCCGAGGCGACAGCCACCACCAGTGCACAAGCAGCTACCAGGGTCTTGCCCGAGCCGACGTCGCCCTGCAGCAGACGGCGCATGGGGCGCTGGCGCTTGAGGTCGGCAAGGATTTCTGCCGTCACCCGGTGCTGCGCCCCGGTAGGCTTGAACGGCAGCGATGCCAGCAGCCGCTTGCCCAGCCCCTTCTCATCGACCAGGCTGGGGGCGCGCTGACGGGCACGTGCCTGGTTGAGACGGGACAGGGCCAGGTGGTGGGCCAGCAGTTCTTCCAGGGCCAGGCGCTGAACCGCCGGATGATGACCATCGATCAGGGCGGCCAGATCCTCATTCGGGCCGGGCGCATGAATGGTCAGCAGTGCCTGGTCCAGCGCCGGGCCTGCCGCGGTCGGGGGCAAGGGGTCTTGGAGGCGGATCTCGCCGCGCTGCAGGCGCTTGACCGCTTCACCGACCAGCCGGGCCAGATTGGCCTGGCCCAGTCCTTGCGTGGTCGGGTAGACCGGGGTGAGGGACTCAGGCAGGGGCGGACCGCCATCGCGCCCCAGCGAAACAACCTGAGGATGAATCAACTCAAAGCCGGCCGGCCCGAAGCGGGCCTCGCCAAAGCAACGCACCTGCGCGCCTTCGCGCAGCTGTCGCAGCTGGCTGGGGAAGAACCGGAAGTAGCGCAGCATCACCTGGCCGCTGTCGTCGGCCAGGGTTGCCAGCAGCATGCGGCTGCGGGCATGGCGAACTTCCTGATGCACGATGCGCCCCTGGACCTGGACCGTGGTATTCGGTCGAACCCGGTTCAAGGGAGTGATTCGGGTCCGATCCTCGTAGCGCAGCGGCAGGTGGAACAGCAGGTCCAGTTCGCAGGCCAGCCCCAGCGCCTTGAGACGGGCGGCGACCTGTGGCCCGACTCCGGGCAGTTCGGTGAGCGGGCGCTGGCCGGAGCAATCGCGACCCTTGTCGCTGTCAGCTGCTGCCACCGTCTCCGGCCAGGACCAGCACGGCATCCATCTCAACCGGAACGCCCTTGGGCAGGGCGGCTACCTGGACCGTGGCTCGGGCCGGGTAGGGTTGGGAGAAACGCTCAGCCATCATGTCGTTGACCACGCCAAACCGGCCAAGATCAGTGAGGAAAATATTGAGCTTGACCACATCATCCAGCGATCCACCGGCGGCCTCGGCAACCGCGGCCAGATTGTCAAACACTCGCTCGACCAGCGCCGGGAAATCCCCCTCGACCAGCTCACCGGTAGCCGGATCCAGCGGAATCTGCCCCGACAGATACACCGTATCACCGGCCCGAATCGCCTGCGAATAAGGCCCGATCGCCGCCGGCGCCCGATCACTATGAACCTTCACCTTACCCATCCATTCTCTCCGAAACCATTACATTTCCCTTTTCCCATTCCCCGCCTTTCTCACGCCATCTCCCGACTCACCCGCATCACGTTGGGATTGCGCTTAAGCCTGCGCATCACCCGAGCCAGCTGATCACGGCCGCTAACGCTCAAGACAAAGGACAGGGTGGCAGTTTCGCGGGTCGAATCCTTCTGCTCGACCCGCTCGATGTTCGCACCGACCTGGCCCAGAGTGGCCGACACCGAGGCCAGCACGCCGGGACCGTTGACGGTGACCAGCTTCAGCAGGACCGAAAACTGGCCCTTGATCAGCGGCTCCCAGGTGACGTCTATGCAGCGGTCCGCATGATTCTTGCGCAGGCCAATCACGTTCGGGCAGCGTTGGCGGTGAATCATCAGGCCCTTGCCTGGCGACAGGTAGCCCATCACCGGGTCACCCGGAATGGGATGGCAGCAGTTGGCATAGTGGACCGCACTGCCCTCTTCGCCGCCGATGCTCAGCGAGGTGGCGATATCTTCCTCGGCGCGGTGGCGCTGGGTCAGCGGCAGCAGCTTGTGCGCGGCGACCTTGGCCAGCACCTCGCCGCGGGCGATGCGAATCAGCAGGTCTTCCAGGCGCTCCAGGCCAAGCTTGGACAGGTAGCGCTCGAGGCGACGCTGCGACACTTTTTCCATCGAGTATCCGCGCCGGGCCAGGGCCTGGTCGAGCAGGCGGTCTCCGATCGCCACCGAGTCGGCCTGCTCCAGGTTCTTCAGGTGTGAGCGAATCGCGGTACGGGCCTTCGAGGTCACCACAAACTCCAGCCACTCAGGCTGCGGCTCGGTTCCGGCCTGGGTCAGGATTTCGACGGTCTGGCCGTTTTCCAGCTTGGTGCTCAGCGGCAGGCGCTGCTTGTCGATGCGCGCGCCGATGGCCTGGTTGCCAACGTCGGTGTGGATGGCATAGGCAAAGTCCAGTGCGGTGGCATCGGCCTTCAGGTCGATGATCTTGCCTCTGGGCGTGAAGACAAAGATCTCGTCCGGGAACAGCTCCGACTTGGCCGTATCGAGAAACTCGTTGGCGTCGGGTGAACGGTACTGGGTATCAACCAGCTTGAGCAGCCACTCGCGCGCACGAACGGCGGTCGAGCGGTCGGGCGTTGCCTTGTACAGCCAGTGGGACGCCGCGCCCTTCTCGGCCACCAGGTCCATCTCCTCGGTCCGGATCTGAATTTCCACCGGCACGTGGAACGAGGAGTGCAGGACGGTATGCAGCGACTGGTAGCCGTTTGGCTTGGGCAGGGCAATGTAGTCCTTGAAACTGCCGGGCTTGGGCCGGTACAGGCTGTGGCAAACACCCAGGGCCTGGTAACAGTGCGGCTCTGAATGAGTGATGATGCGAAACGCGAACAGGTCCGAGACTTCCTTGTAAGGCAGGCTCTTGTCACGCATCTTGGTGTAGATGCTGTAGGGTGTCTTGGTGCGACCCTCGACGCGGGCCGGGATTCCAGCTTCGCTCAAGCGTTTTTTCAGATCCGAGGTGATCGAGTCGATCACTTCCTGCCTGTTGCCGCCGACCTTGGCCACGCGCCGGCTGATGACCCGGTGCCGATTCGGGTACAGGTTGGCAAAGCCCAGATCTTCCAGCTCCTCCTTGAGCGCATTCATCCCCAGACGTTCGGCGATTGGGCCATAGATATCCAGCGTCTCGGAGGAAATCCTGCGCCTGGCGTCGGTCGACATGGCATCGATGGTGCGCATGTTGTGCAGGCGATCGGCCAGCTTGATGAAGATCACCCGCAGATCACGGCTCATCGCCAGCAGCAGCTTGCGGAAGCTCTCGGCATCGGCCTCGCGGCGGGTGCGGAACTTCATCTTGTCAAGCTTGGTGACGCCATCGACCAGGTAGGCCACTTCGCTGCCGAACTCGCGCTCGAGATCGGCCTGCTCGATCGCGGTGTCTTCGACCGTATCGTGGAGGATGGCGGCAGTGATGGTCTGATGGTCCATCCGCATCCCGGCCAGAATGCGGGCCACGGCCACCGGGTGCATGATGTAGTCCTCGCCGGAGCGGCGCTTCTGGCCCTGGTGGGCCTCAGCGCCGACTTCGTAGGCGCGCAGCACGGTAGCCACCTGCTCCGGTTCAAGGTAGGTGTTGAGCAGGTCGCGCAATTGGCGCACGGCGCCGGGGAGCATCGAGGTACTCCGCTAGTGCACCCCGCCACACACTCTGTAACTTATAGCGAGCCGGAGAGCGTTTAGCTGCAAGGCCTGTCTCGCCGGGAATGGCAGCGTCCTTGCCAAGAGACAGAACACGCGCCACGGCACTCCGGCCAGGCTTTTTTCGGCTGACGCCGAAAGCCGCCAGACCTGCGATGCCTGCGCTGCAGGTGAACGCTCTCCGGGTCGCGCCTTGCACTGTCGGCTCAGGCGCGCTCCATAAGTCACAGAGTGTGTGGCGGGGTCCACTAGATCAATCCATGTCGTCGTCGGGCGGCGGCGGCACTTCGGCCTGCATGGCTGCCAGGCGGGCGTCCAGCTCGGCCTGCAGACCACCGATATTCTCATCGTTGACCGCGCCTTCTGCGATTTCTCGCAAGGCAATGACGGTGGGCTTGTCGGACGCTTCGTCGACCAGCGGATCGGCGCCGTTGGCGATCATGCGCGCACGCTGGGCGGCGGTGATGACCAGGTCAAAACGATTCGGGACTGCCTCGATGCAGTCTTCTACGGTAACTCGTGCCATGAAGGCAACTCCTGAAATACGTCGGGTGAAGTCGACCTGGCAGCAGCCACGATCGACAGATCAATCTTGCAGACTAACCGTTTATTGTACTGCGCTCGGCGGCCTCGTCCAAGAGTTTCTCGACATGGGCCTGCTGGCGTGCGCGTCGCAGCGGCCAGGCGGTAACAATCGACTCCAGCTCATCCAGGGCGCGGTCGAAGCTGTCGTTGACCACCATCCAGCGAAAATCGGAGCAGGCCTGGATTTCGCGGCGAGCCTCGCCCAGTCGGCGGCGGATCACTTCCGGGGCGTCGGATCCCCGATGGCGCAGGCGCCGGGCCAGCTCCGCCATCGACGGCGGCAGAATGAAGATCGAGCAAAGCCCGGCATAGGCCGCCCTGACCTGGGCCGCGCCCTGAACGTCGATTTCCAACAACACGTCCCGACCCGACTGCCACAAGGCTTCGACTCGATCGCGCCGGGTACCGTAATAGTTGCCGTAGACATCGGCATGCTCGAGGTAGTCGCCGGCGGCAATGCCGGCCTCGAAACCGGCCCGGTCGACAAAGTGATACTGCTCGCCGTCCACCTCGCCGGCGCGCGCGGGCCGGGTGGTATCCGACACCGACAGGGCCAGATTCGGACAACGTGCCAGCAGCGCCTTCATCAGGCTGGTCTTGCCGGCCCCGGAAGGCGCCGCAATCAGGTATAGCTCGCCGTTATTCGACATTTTGAATCTGTTCGCGCATTTGCTCGATCAGCACCTTGAGCTCGACCGCGGCCTGGCCGGTTTCGACCACGGCGGCCTTCGAGCCCAGCGTGTTGGCCTCGCGATTGAGTTCCTGCATCAGAAAGTCCAGCCGACGACCAACCGGCTCGTCCAGGCCCATCACCCGGCGGATTTCGGAAACATGGACATCCAGCCGATCGAGCTCTTCGTCGACATCCAGTTTTTGCAGGGCAAGCACAACCTCCTGCTCTATCCGACCCGGCTCGACCGGCTGCGACAGGTTGGCCAGGCGGTCGCGGAAGCGCTGATCCAGGGCTGTGCGAATTTGCGGCAGGTAAGACCGAACCTCGGCCACCTGGCGCTCGATCCCGGCCAGCCGCGCCTCGATCATCTCGGCGATGGCCTGCCCTTCCTGCTCGCGGGCGTCGATCAGCGCGGCCACGGCCAGATCAAGCAAATCCAGCGCCGCCGCTCGCTCGGCGTCGAAATCTGGACGTTCCTGGATGATCATGCCTGGCCAGTCCAGCAGATGAACCAGGTCGGGATCGGCCGCGCCACCGCTCAAGCCCGCCAGCTCGTCATGACAGCGGACCAGGGCGCGGGCGAGATCGGTATTCAGCCGCAGATCGGCCGTCGCGGCCGCAGCATCCGCCTGAAAGCGCAGGCTGGCCTCGACTTTGCCGCGACTCAAGGCCTCCTTGAAGCGCTGTCGGACATCGGGCTCAAGCACCCGAAACTCTTCCGGCATGCGCAGCGACAAGTCGAGAAAGCGCTGGTTGACCGAGCGCAATTCCCAGGTCAGCTGGCCGCGTGCCGTCTGGGCCGAGCGCTGCGCATAGGCGGTCATGCTTCGAATCATGGCAGGGCGTTTGATCCTGTGGGCAAGTCCGTCATGGTACCCTTGCCGGCTGACAAATTGAAAGGATCAGGTACGTCCATGCGACCTTCCGGACGACGTCCCGACCAGCTCAGACCCGTCACCATCCAGCGCCACTACACCAAGCATGCCGAGGGCTCGGTGCTGATTGCCTTCGGCGACACCCGGGTGTTGTGCACGGCCAGTGTTGAAGACCGTGTTCCACCCTGGCTGCGCGGCAAGGGCTCGGGCTGGGTCACTGCCGAGTACGGCATGCTGCCGCGTGCCACCGGCACCCGCAACATGCGCGAAGCCACGCGTGGCAAGCAAGGCGGGCGCACCCTGGAAATCCAGCGCCTGATCGGCCGCAGCCTGCGCGCCGTGATCGACCTGGAAGCGCTGGGCGAGCGCACCCTGACCCTGGACTGCGACGTACTTCAGGCCGACGGCGGCACCCGCACCGCATCGATCACCGGCGCCTATGTCGCCATGGTCGATGCGATGGACCAGCTGTTCGACGCCGGCAAGATCAAGCGCAGTCCCATTCATGGCCACGTTGCTGCCGTGTCGGTAGGTATGCTCGGCGATCAGGCCGTGCTCGACCTGGACTATGCCGAGGACTCCACCGCCGATACTGACCTGAATGTGGTCATGAACGAAGCCGGCGGCTTTATCGAAGTGCAAGGCACTGCCGAAGGCCACGCTTTCCGCCGCGCGGAGCTTGACGCCATGCTGGAACTGGCCACCAACGGCGTCAAGCAGCTGGTCGAGATCCAGGAGGAAGCATTTCGTGCCGCTTGAACAACTGGTGCTGGCCAGCGGCAACTCAGGCAAGCTCAAGGAACTGGCCCACTTGCTTGAGCCCCTGCACATGCGCGTTTGCTCGCAGGCCGATTTCGACGTCACCCCGCCCGAGGAAACCGGCTTGAGCTTTGTCGAAAATGCGCTGATCAAGGCCCGTGAAGCTGCCAGAGTAAGTGGCCTGCCGGCGCTGGGAGATGATTCCGGACTCGTGGTCGATGCCCTGGACGGCGCGCCCGGCATCTACTCTGCACGCTTCGCCGGCGCCAGCGCCAGCGATGCCGACAACAACCAGCTTCTGCTCGAGCGCCTGGCCGGCCTCCCGCTGGAGCGCCGCAGCGCTCATTTCCATTGCTGCCTGGTCATGCTCCGATCAGCCGAAGACCCGGCCCCGCTGATCGCTACCGGCACCTGGCACGGCCAGATCCTGGAAGCCGCGCGCGGCCAGGGCGGCTTCGGCTATGACCCCTTGTTCCTCGACCCCAAGCTTGGCGTCACCGCAGCTGAACTGACCATGACGGAAAAAGCCCGGATCAGCCACCGCGGGCAGGCGTTGAACGCGCTGATCGAGCGAATCAGGGAAGCGTAAGAGGCCACGGTTGAACCTGAAGCCGGAAACCCGCGCGCCCCATGCTCCAACTCCCCCCGCTTTCCCTGTATATCCATCTGCCCTGGTGCGTGGCCAAGTGTCCGTACTGCGACTTCAATTCGCATGCGCTCAAGGGCCAGCTGCCGGAACAGGCCTACGTCGACGCCCTGTTGGCGGACCTGGAGCTGGAGCTGCCTCGGGTGTGGGGTCGGACGGTGCACTCGGTGTTCCTGGGTGGCGGCACGCCCAGCCTGTTTTCAGGACAGGCCATCGACCGCCTGCTCGCTGGCGTGCGCGCCCGGCTGAATCTTGCGCCGTGTGCAGAGATCACAATGGAGGCCAATCCCGGCACGGTTGAGCATGATCGATTTGACAGCTACCGCGCCGCCGGGGTGAACCGGATTTCGCTGGGCATCCAAAGCTTTGATGATCAGCAGCTGGAAAGACTGGGCCGAATCCATGGCCAGGCCGAAGCCCGGCGTGCCATCGCGGCAGTAAAAGACGCCGGCTTCGACAATTTCAATGTCGATCTGATGTGGGCCCTGCCTGACCAGACCCTGGACCAGGCTCTAGACGATGTCCGGCAGGCGCTGGCGTTCGGGCCACCGCACCTGTCGCATTACCAGCTCACCATCGAACCGAATACCGTGTTTGCCGCCAGACCACCGGCTCTGCCCGAGGAAGAACTGGCCTGGGAGATGCAGGAGGCCTGTGGCGAGCTGCTGGCCGGGGCCGGTTTCCAGCCTTATGAAATCTCGGCCTGGGCACAGCCCGGTCGCGAAAGCCGCCACAACCTCAACTACTGGCGCTTCGGTGACTATATCGGCATTGGCGCCGGCGCCCATGGCAAGATCACCCTGCCTGCAGAAAACCGGGTGATCAGGCTGCGCCGCAAGCTGGTTCCCCACTCCTACCTGGCCGCGGCGGCAGACAGCAGCTTCATTGCCGAACAACACCCTGTCCCGGCCGAAGACCTGGTGTTCGAATACTTCCTCAATCGCCTTCGTCTGGCCGAGCCGATTGCCTTCGACGAATTCGAAGCGCTCACCGGCCTTGATCGGAAGCAATTGCAAAAACCCTTGACGGAGGCCACCAGGCTGGGCCTGCTCACCGACAACAACTACCAGCTTCACCGCACCGAAAAGGGTCATCAGTACCTGAACGACCTGCAGGCGCTGTTCCTGCCGACCCAAAGCACCAGACGGTAGATCGTTCATTCGGCCCGCCGCAGCCCCCAAGCCCGAAAACCGAGATGGAGCGGGCTACAATGGAGGCTATCCAGCGAAATTTTTCCCATGCATCATATTGTTGCGATCGCCACGTTGCTTCTGGGCATTGCCGTCATTCTGGCCGGCAACGGGCTGCTGGGGACCTTGCTCGGGGTTCGGGGCGAAATGGAAGGGTTTTCCAGTGCCACGCTGGGTCTGATCACGGCCGGCTATTTCACCGGTTTCGTCGCCGGCACTTTCGTGATCCCCGACATCATTCGACGCATAGGCCACATCCGCATGTTCGCGACCCTGGCCTCGATCGCCTCGGTGGTCACCTTGCTGCACGGATTGATGGTGCATCCCTGGGCCTGGTTTCTTTTGCGCCTGATATCCGGCATGTGCATCGTCGGCCTGTACATTGTGATCGAAAGCTGGCTGAACGAGCAGACCGACAATGAGCATCGCGGTCATGTCTTCTCGGCCTACATGACCACCACGCTGATCGGCCTCGGCATTGGCCAGATACTGCTGATGACCGGCGAGATCAACAGTCTGCACTTGTTTGCCGTCGGATCGGTACTGCTGTCGCTGGGGCTGGTGCCGGTCGCGCTGACCCATGTGCAGGAACCTCGCCTGGCCGAGGCCCAGCGGCTGGGCCTGCGCAAGCTCTATTCGATCTCGCCGCTGGGCGTCGTCGGCTGCGTTTTCTCCGGTCTTGGTGCCGGTGCCTTCTGGGGTCTGGCTCCGGTGATGGCCGCAGGCATTGGTATGGAACCTGCCGGCATCGCCGGCTTCATGGGCCTGACCATACTGGGGGGCGTGCTGATGATGTGGCCGGTCGGTCGCCTGTCCGACCGCTTCGACCGCCGCATGGTGCTGATGTGGATCTGCGTGCTGGCCGCGCTCGCTGCCACCCTGGCTCTGGTCCTGTCCCGACTGGAAACAGGCTGGCTGTTGCTCGGCGGCCTTCTCTACGGTTCGGTAGGCTTTTCAATCTACGCCCTGTCTGCTGCCCACACCAACGATCATGTCGACTCAGGTCAAGTGCTCGAAGTGGCCTCCTCGCTGCAGCTGCTGTGGGGCACGGGCGCCATCGTCGGCCCGATGCTGGCAGGGCTGCTGATGCAGTTGACCGACCCCACGGCCCTGCTGCCGTTCATGGCAATCGCCGCCCTCTTGCCCGGCATATTCGCCCGCTATCGGATGATAGTCAGCGCACCGGTGCCGAAAGAAGATCAGAGCGATTTCGTGCCCATGTTCGCCACCTCACCGGTGGCGCTGGAGATGCTGCCGGATGCCGACTCCGATGACACTGACCTGGCCGACGACCTGGCAGACCACGGCGAGCCGGACGCTCGACAGTAACGCTGACCA
>REEQ01000082.1 GCA_007695005.1 Wenzhouxiangellaceae bacterium
AGCCCATCAGCAGCATCAAAAAGAAGGTGCCGACCAGCGACAGCGGCACCGACAGGGCCGGGATGATGGCGCTGCGTGCAGAACCGAGGAAGGCGTAGATCACCAGCACCACGATGACCAGGGCCAGGAAGATGGTGAACACGACCTCGCCGATGGCGCTTTCGATGTACTCGGTCGAATCGTAGGAGATGGTGGCCTGCAGTCCTTCCGGCAGGCGCGGGATGATCTGCGCGTCCCAGACCTCTCGCACCTCGGCAATCACATCCAGGGCATTGGCATCGGGTGAGACCTCGACGCCGATGAACACCGCATCGAGGCCGTTGTAGGACACCGAGGCATCGAAGCTTTCCGGGCCCAGCTCGACCTCGGCGATGTCTTCCAGCCGGACCAGGGCACCGTTGTCCGAGCGCACCACCATGCGTCTGAAATCGTCTTCCGAGCTCAAGTCAGTGTTGGCGGTCAGGTCCACCGACACCATCTGCCCCTTGGTTCGGCCCACCGCCGAGAGCACGTTGTTGCCGGTCAGCGCCTGGCGCACATCGGCACCGGTCACGCCCAGGGCAGCCATCCGCTCCGGATCCAGCCAGATGCGCATGGCAAACGTCCCGGCACCGAGAATCTCGGCGCGCTGCACGCCGGGGATGGTGGCCAGTTGCGGTTCGACTTCGCGCACCAGGTAGTCGGTAATCTGGCTGTCGTCGAGAATGTCGGAGAAGAACGACAGGTACATGGCTGCGACCTGTTGCCCGACCGCGAGCTGGATGACCGGATCTTCGGAGCCGGCCGGCAACTCCGAGCGCAGCTTGTTGACCTGGGCGGACACTTCGGTCAGGACATTGTTCGGGTTGGCGTCCAGGCGCAGATAGGCCTGGATGGTGGAGAAGCCAGCCTGGGAGGTCGAGACCAGGTAGTCAATGCCTTCGGCCTGGGCGACTTCGCGCTCCAGGGGTGTGGTGATGAAGCCCTGGACCAGCTCGGCATCGGCGCCGAAATACTGGGTCGAGACGGTAATGACCGCGTTCTGGATCTCGGGGAACTGGCGCACGTTGAGGTCGAACATGGCGCGCAGGCCGAGCAGGGCGATGAACAGGCTGACAACAATCGCCAGCACCGGTTTTTCGATAAAGATGTCGGTAAAGCGCATGGTCGGATCCCGTGGCCCCTAGCCGTTGTCCGGACGCGGGTCGGCGTCTTCGCTGGGTTGCACGTTTGCGTCATCGTCGATCCGTACCCGGGCCTTGTTCTGCAGTTTGAGCAGGCCGGAGCTGGCGACCTCTTCACCTTCTTCCAGCCCGTCGGTCACGGCAACCAGGTCGCCGCGCCGCGTGCCGGTGCGGATGAAGCGCTGGATGACGATGGTGTCGTCGCCGTCGTTTTCGATCACGAACACCGAAGCGCCGTAGGTGGCATGGCGAATCGCGGTCTGGGGAATCACCACCAGCGACTCGGCCGAGCCCAGGTCCAGCTCGACCCGGGCGAACATGCCCGGACGCAGCAGCTCGTCGGCGTTGTCGAGGATGGCCTGCACCGGGATTGTGCGGGTCGAGCGATCCAGGCGCGGCTCGACTGCGGTCACGCGGCCGGTGAAGGTTTGGTCGGGAAAGGCATCAATGCTGATCCTGACCTCGGCATTGTCGGCCAGCAGCGGCAGCTTGCGCTGGGGCAAGCTGAAATCGACAAAGATCGGGTCCAGCGCCTGCAGGCTGACCACCGGTTCGCCGGCGCCGAGAAATTGACCCGGGTTGACCCGGCGAATGCCGGCCCGCCCGGAAAAGGGCGCAACCACGGTCTTCTGATCGATCAGGGCCTGGCGCGCGGCGACGGCGGCGCGCGCCTGCTCGGCTTCGCTGGCCGCCCGATCCAGCTCGGCCTGTGACACCGAACGCTGCTCGACCAGGCGCTGCAAGCGTGCCTGTTCCTGCTCGGCCAGCCTGAGTGCGGCCTCCAGTTGAACCAGTTGGGCGCGGTCGACCCGGGTATCGAGCTCGACCAGACGCTGACCGGCCTCGACATGCTGGCCGTTTTCAAAGTGCACGGCCCGAACAATGCCGCCGGTCTCCACGCTCAGCTCGGCACCGTTGACCGGGGCCAGGGTGCCAACCGCCTCGAAGCGCGGTGTCCAGCTCTGCGTCCTTGCCGTGGTGGCGGTAATCGTGACCACGTCCGGCTCCATGTTGTCGAAGACATCGGCAATGACCTGGTCGATGAAGGCCTTGAAGCCGAAGATGCCGCCGAACAGCACGCCGGCCAGCAGCAGCATGATGATCATTCGCTTGTTCATGGTTTGCTTGCCTCGTCTGCCGGGGTGGTCGCCTCTGCCAATACCTCGTTATCAATTCGCTGGACCAGGGCGGCCAGGGCATCATCGTCAACCGGGTTCATCAGGGGTTGCCAGCCGAGGCCGTTGAGCAATAATTGGGTGTGGCGGAACAACTGCTGGCCCGGATCGGGTATGCCCAGCCCATCCAGCAGACCGCGCGTCTGACTCATTGACTGAATGCCGGCGCACAGACCCCATGGCCCGAGCATCAGGGCGCCGGCTTCCTGGCCATGGCTGGGCAGATCGCCCGCATCAATGGCTTCCTGAACAATTGCGCGTACCGCCCGTGCCGGTGGCTGCAGGGCGGCCTGCAGCGCCTTTCGTCGCGTTTCGCTGGCACCGTCCCAGACCACCTCGGTAAAGGCGAACTGCAACAAGCGGGAGTAGCCCGGATGGCGTCGGGCAAAGCGGTAATCGGCTACGGTGAGCGCGAACATGCGCTCGCGCGTTCCGGCCTGCCAGGTCGCGCTCTGGCAGAAATAGCGGGAATGTTCCTCCAGGCGCCGAGTGGCCAGCGCAACCAGCAGATCTTCCTTGGAGCTGAAGTGCTGGTAAAGCGTGCCGGTCGCGTAATCGCAGGCTCGCGCCAGGCGCGCCATTTGCAGCGCCAGGATGCCTTCGTCGCGGATCAGCGCGCGCGCGGTGTCCAGAAACAGACGCTCGCGCGCCTCGAATTCTCGCTGTCGGCGTTCCTTGGTGCCCATGCGATCGACTCGTGCTTCAAAAAATGAATTGTATTCAAACATGAAGCCGTGTTCAATACGTGAATAGTGAATGAAGTTTGTGCAGATACCCCGAGTTTGTCCAAAGTGTTATAA
>REEQ01000152.1 GCA_007695005.1 Wenzhouxiangellaceae bacterium
GGACCACTAGTGAAAGAGTTCGGCAGTGGGGTGGACGAATTCAGTCCGGCGCCTTGTCATCGGCACGCCGGCCTTGCGAAGCCGCCTGATGAATGTCCCCACAGATGTGATTGACCCTGCAAATTCCATGCGTTGGCATACTTTCTGCGTATTCATGATCACAAGCACTAACAACCCAATTGCACAAGGGGTAAACGATCATGCACATTGCAAGCGCCAACATCGACAACAGCGCCATCCTGAATGACTACACCCGCCTGATTGGTGTAGGCATACAGTTCGCCTTCCAGCCGCTGGTGAATCTGAGCCATGCCCGAATCGCCGGCTACGAGGCCCTGGTCCGGGGTCACGATGGCCAGTCGGCCGGCGCCGTCATCGCCGGCGTGCGGCCGGAAAACCTGGCCCTGTTCGATCAGGCCTGCCGCACCCGGGCGCTGCAGGATGCCGCCCGCATCGGTGTGCGCGGCGATCTGCATCTGAACTGCACCGAGGTCACGCCTGACAACCTCGCCATGACGATCGACAAATCGGTGATGGATGCCGAAACCTGCGACATCGCTGCGAACCGGGTGGTGCTGGAATTTTCCAGTCTGGAGCGCCTGGGCAACCCGCGACAGCTGGCCACAGTGCGGCAGCGCGCCAACGCCGCCGGTTTTCGGGTGCTGGCGGACAATTTCGGCCTCGGCGAGGCCGGACTTAAGCGCCTGGTGGTCTTTCAGCCGGAGTTCATCAAGCTGGATCGGGAGCTGTGCAGCAACATCGACCGCAGCCAGCGCCGCCAGGCCATGGTCCTCGGCATCATCGCCGCCTGCCGTTCGCTGAACATCGAGGTCATTGCCAGCGGCATAGAGCGTGCCGAAGAAGTCGAGTGGCTACACGAGCAAGCCGGCGTCGACCGCTTCCAGGGCTACTTCTTTGCCCGGCCGCAGTTGATGGCAGCGCCTTCGGTGGACCGAGGGCTGCTGGATAACGACTGAATGCTTCAGCCAGCCGGCGTCTGGTGACGTTGGCGCAGGACATCGATCACCGATGCCAGCCTGACGTCACCGGCCTGCAGGCAAACCAGCAGGTGATAGAGCAGGTCAGCCGCCTCCTCGGCCAGTTCTTCCCGGTCGCCGGCCATCGCTGCCAGGGCCACTTCCACCCCTTCTTCTCCCACTTTTTGCGCACATCGTTTCACGCCTGAATCCAGCAGACGCGCGGTATAGCTTTCCGCCGGGCCGGCATTGACCCGCTGTTGGATGACTGCTTCGAGCTGGCTCAGAAAGCCCGCGCCGGGCGCGGTCATGTTGCCAAAGCAGGTGCTGGTCCCCAGGTGGCAGGTTGGCCCTTCCGGCAGGGCCTTGACCAGGATGGTGTCGGCATCACAGTCAATCAGCAGATCGACCAGGTTCAGGACATGGCCCGAGGTCTCGCCCTTGGTCCAGAGGCGCTGCCTGGAGCGCGAGAAAAAAGTGACCTGACCGCTGCTTCGGGTCTTGTCCAGGGCCGCTTCGTTCATGTAGCCCAGCATCAGCACCCGGCCGTCGGCGGCGTGCTGAACGATGGCGGGCAACAGGCCGTCGCCCTTGGCCCAATCCAGGCGATCAATGGAATCCGTGGTCATTGCGGTTCAGCTCCTGACAATGATGTGATGGCGGGCCAGCCAGGTCTTGAGGTCGGGGATGCGAATCTGACCCGAATGGAAAACGGTGGCGGCCAGGGCGCCGTCGACATCGGCGCATTCGAAGGCGGCAAGAAAGTGTTCCGGGGCACCGGCACCGCCGGAGGCGATCAGCGGCACCCGGCAGTGTGCGCGTATCAGGCTGAGCTGTTCGATGTCGTAGCCCTCGCGCACGCCGTCGGCATCCATGCAGTTGAGCACGATTTCTCCGGCTCCCAGGCGCTGTACTTCGGCTACCCAGCTCAAGGTATCGCGGCGCGGGTCGACCATGTTGTCCGGGTCGCCGGTGTACTGGCGCACCCGAAACTCGCCGTTTTCGCGAATCGAGTCGATGCCGGCGACCACGCACTGCGAGCCGAAGGCATCGGCCAGTTCGGCGATCAGGTCGGGGCGCTCCAGCGCCGGGGAGTTGACCGAGATCTTGTCGGCACCGGCATGGAGCACGGCTCGGGCCGTGGTGACATCGCGGATGCCGCCGGCAACGCAGAACGGGATATCGATGGCCTCGGCCACGCGCGCAATCCAGTCGACGTCGACACTGCGGCCTTGCGGGCTGGCGGTGATGTCGTAGAACACCAGTTCATCGGCGCCCTGGTCGCGGTAGCTTTGGGCCAGCTCGACGATGTCGCCCATGTCGCGATGGTTGCGAAAACGCACGCCCTTGACCACGCGACCGTCGCGCACGTCCAGGCAGGGAATCAGCCTTATCGCGACCATGGTTGCGACCAGCGCTTGATTTCGCTCAACGGCACCCTGCCCTCCAGCAGGGCCTTGCCGACGATGCAGCCGGCCACGCCCGTGGCCGCCGCGGCGTCCAGGTCGGCCGGCTTGCCGACCCCGCCGGAGGCCTGGACCCGGAGCCCGGCATAGCGGCCGGTGACGGACTGGTACAGGCTGGTGCTGACACCGGCGAACATGCCGTCACGCTCGATATCGGTACACAGCAGGTGGGCCAGACCGGCCCTGGTAAAGCGGTCGAGCAGACTGAACAGGTCGGTCTCTCCGGCTTCCATCCAGCCGCTGGCGCGCGGAAACCAGGCCCCGTCGACACCGCGCGAAACATCCAGGCCGGCGACGATTCGCTCACCGCCGAGGCTGTCCAGCCAGGCACAGATGACCTCGGGCCGTTTGACGCACAGGCTGCCGACCACGACCCGCTCAGCACCCGCCTCCAGGCGCTGGGTCAGGTCTTCCAGGCAGCGCACCCCGCCGCCGGTCTGGACCGGAATTTCCAGTGCCCGACAGATTCTGCCGATGATGTCCAGGTTGGCCTCGCCACCGGAGCGGGCGCTATCCAGATCGACCAGGTGCAGGCAGCCCGCACCGGCGTCCTGGTAGCGCAGGGCCAGCTCGACCGGGTCTTCCGGGTAGCGTGTCTCGCGCTCGTAGTCGCCTTGCTCCAGCCGCACCACGCGGCCCTGACGCAAATCAATTGCCGGAATCAGTTGCATATCGTCCCTCCA
>REEQ01000214.1 GCA_007695005.1 Wenzhouxiangellaceae bacterium
TTTACCTGGGCTCGCTGGTCTACCAGGGCAGCGCGGCGGCGCAGTGGATCGAGGGTACGCTGGCGCCAATTACCCCCCTGGCCCCGGGTGATCAAATTGTCGCCACAGCCAGCGATTCAGCCGGCAATACCAGTCAGTTCACGCTCAATCCGGTAACGCTGCAATCCGCCGAACCCTTGCCCGACGAGATCTTCGAGGATCGCTTCGAGCAAGACTGAATCCATCGCGGTGATGGCAGGCGGCCTGCGCCTGCCTCGCTGATGCTCGACTGCCAAGCACGGCGCGAGCGCGAATCACTGCTGTTGACCCGTGCAGTGGGTGAATCACGTTCTCCAGGTCAGACACAGTCACCTGGAGACCGCCATGATCCGCACATCGATCAAGTTTTTCCTCACTGCCGGGCTGCTTGCCCTGGCCTGGCCCGGCGGCGCAGCGCAGGCGGCCACCTTCGTCGTCACCCACTTCGACGACCCGGCCCCGACAGGCTGCCTGCGCAGCTGCTCCTTGCGCGAAGCCGTGATGGCGGCCAACAGCCAGCCCGGCTCGCACGTCATTGTCCTCAAGGCAGGCACCTATCAGCTTACCCGCGTGGGCCCGACCAATAATCCGCAGGCCAGCGGCCCGCTGTCGATTCGAGGAGCCGTCACGATCGTCGGTGCCGGTATGGACAAGACCCGCATACGCTGGAACGCCAAGGCCACCCATGCGCACCCCGTTTTTCGGCTGGAGAACAGCCATCGGCCGGCAATCGGCCTGGCACTTGAACAGCTCAGCGTGTCTCATGGCCGCGGTCAGTTCGGGGGCTGCCTGGAAAGCCAGGCAACGAGCAGCCGCCGCTATCATGTGCTGCTCACCGATACCCGGTTCAGCCTCTGCCAGAGCAGCAGTGGTGGCGCCATGCGACTGCATGCCACTGACCTGACCGCCATTCGGAGCGTGTTTGAAAAGAACCACGCCAGCAACAGCGGCGGAGCCCTGTTCGGCATGGGCCCGATCAATATTCAGACCACCGATACCGTTTGGCGGGAGAACTCAGCCGGGGCCAACGGTGGCGCGGCCGCCTTTTTCGGCGCCGGAAACATCGGCTGGATCAGCCAAATCAACTGGCTTGATCTCGGCGCTGGCCGAATCGAGAACAACAGCGCCGGCGATCATGGCGGCGGGATCGCATTTTCAGGATCAGGCGAGCTGCTGCTGAGCTCGGCAGCCTTTGTCGCAACAGGCAATCGCCTGGCCATTACCGGCAACAGTGCGCGTCGGGGCGGCGGCCTGGACCTGGACCTTGGAATCCTGCCGGGCAACCAGCATCTTGATCGCATCCGGCGCGTGCGGATCAGCGACAACGCGGCTGAAAGCGGGGGCGGGCTGGCCAGCGCAAGAGCCCTGAGCCTGACAGACGGCCAGATCAACGGCAACACGGCCACCCAGGGATCGGGCGGTGGCATTCTGCTGCACGGAAACGTCAATTGGCAAAGCGGCCGAACACTCGAACGCCTCAGCCTGTTCAAGAACCTGGCATCCGTCGGCGGCGGCGGTGGCATGCTTTCCACTTGCGCACTGGTGCATTCCAGCGATCTGTCGCTGACCGAAAACATGGCTGCCAGCGGCGCGGGCCAGGGCCTTCAAGTTGCCGGACTCGCTGCGCTCAGGCACCTGAGCGTAGCGCAGAATGGAGCCGGCGGCCCGGGACTGGCGCTCATCCCCGACCCGGAATGTGATTTCACGGGGATAGGACTGGTCAACAGCATCGTTACCGATCCTTGTGCCGATGCCGGCGGGTTTCAGTTCACCAGCGGTGGCGGCAATGTGCTGAGCGATACTGCGCTGGGTTGCCCAAATCAAGTCGACGACATGACCAACGTTCCGCGTTCGGCGCTGGGGCTGCAGTTCGCCAGCTGGAACGGCTCGTTCCCGGTGCTGGGCTGGCAGCTCAGCCACCCACCCCGTCCGCAGCAAGGCTTTGGCCTGAGTCAGCATTGCAGTGAAGCGGATGTTCGCGGCTGGCAGCGGCCGCCCTCGTCCTGCGATGCCGGCGCCTTCCAGGCCATGGATTGATCGCGAATATCGCTGCTGGTGGATGTGACGGGCGCAGCTCAACGCTGCGCCCGTTTTTTTGTCTTTGCCCGGCAGCGAAATGCCTTCCCCAACGTCACCGACCGTTCCGGCCGGGCATGAGCCCGGCAAATGAATGCTTGGGATTTTCGTGGCCGGGCCCATAGAATGGATCCATGCGAGATAGTGCCGAAGCTGACGAAATCATCAAGGCCACCCGCCGCTGGCTGGAAAAAGTGGTCATCGGCCTGAACCTGTGTCCGTTTGCGGTGACACCCTGGCGCCAGGGTCGAATTCACTTTCGGCTCAGCGCGGCCACCGACACCCAACAGTTGGCCGAAGACCTGATCGAGGAACTGATGGCCCTGCAAGCCAGTGACCCGGCCGAACGCGAGACCACGCTGCTGATTCATCCCGACGTGCTTGGGGACTTTCTCGATTACAACGACTTCCTCGATGTGGCTGATCGGATACTCGCCGAACTCGGACTGGAAGGTACTCTCCAGATCGCCAGTTTCCACCCCGACTATCAGTTCGCCGACAGCGCACCGGACGACACGGCCAACTGCAGCAACCGTTCACCCTATCCCACGCTGCACCTGTTGCGCGAGGCCAGTGTTGCCGCGGCCGTTGAACACCTGGCCGACCCCGACCTGATTTACGAGCGTAATATCCAGACTTTGCGGCGCCTCGGCACACAAGCATGGCAAGCCCTGATGGATGGCTGAGTACGGAGCATGAATACCAAGCCGATACAGAGATCAAGATGTCAGGCCCCGACGATCTGACATCGGCGCTGACTCAAGCCAATACCTTGGCCGAACCTGGCACCCAGCGACCGGCCAGCGGTAGCGGCTGGCAGCCAGGCCAGCGCGTGGGGGCGTATCGCTTGATTCGACTGCTGGGGGCTGGCGGCATGGGCGTGGTCTGGCAGGCCGAACAGCTCGAGCCGCTGCGGCGCGAGGTGGCGATCAAGCTGCTGCCCGGCCATCGCGATGACCCGCTTGCCGAGGCCTATTTCGAAGTCGAGCGCCAGGCCCTGGCCCAGCTGTCGC
>REEQ01000193.1 GCA_007695005.1 Wenzhouxiangellaceae bacterium
CCGATGATGAGCTACTTCGGCCTGATCCTGGCCTGGGCCACCCGCTACGACAAGAACTTCGGCATCGGCACGCTGATCGCCACCATGCTGCCCTACTCGATCTTTTTCTTCATCTTCTGGGTCATGCTGTTCTTCCTGTGGGTATTCGGCCTGGGCATGCCAGTGGGGCCGGGCTCGCCGACCTTTTACACACCACCCGGTGGCTGAACATGCCCGAGCCTGTCGAGCTGGTACTGGAACGCAGACGCCGGGTGCTGATCGTGGCCTTCGATAACGGTCAGCGCTTCGAGCTTCCTTGCGAATACCTGCGCACCCACTCGCCCTCGGCCGAGGTGCGCGGCCATGGCCTGAGCGAGCCAAAACTCCTGACCGGCAAGGCGCTGGTCAACATTTCGCGGATCGAGCCAATTGGCAGCTACGCGGTGTGCCTGCACTTCGACGACGGCCACAATACCGGCATCTACTCCTGGCAGTTCCTGCACGAGCTGGGGGTTAACATGCAAGCCAACCTGAAACGTTACGCCGAGCGCCTGGCGACCCAACCCGACTGACCTGAGCCCATGACTGATTTCGGATATCGCGAAGTAGCCCCGGAAGAAAAGACGCGCCTGGTCGGGCGGGTATTTTCATCCGTGGCCGGCAAGTACGACCTGATGAATGACCTGATGTCGCTGGGCATACATCGACTGTGGAAGCGCCATTTCGTCGCCTCCTGCGGCATCCGTACTGGCCAGCGCCTGCTTGACCTGGCCGGCGGCACGGGCGATATCGCCATGCTCGCGCGCCAGGCTGGCGCCGATGTCACCGTCGCCGACATCAATCGCGAGATGCTTGAGGTTGGCCGGGGCCGAGCAGATGCGGCCGGGCAGGTGCGGGGCCTGGACTGGCTGCAGGTCAATGCCGAAGCCCTGCCATTCGCCGACCAGAGCTTCGACCACGTCACCATCACCTTTGGCCTGCGCAACGTCACTTTTCGCGACCGCGCCCTGGCCGAGATGCACCGCGTCCTCAAGCCTGGCGGACGGGTGCACATCATGGAGTTCTCCAAGGTCGGCTTGCCGGCCCTGGCCCGAATCTATGACACCTGGTCATTTCAGGTTCTGCCGCGTCTGGGCCAGCGCATCGCCGGCGATGCTGAAAGTTACCAGTACCTCGCCGAGTCGATCCGCCGCTTTCCCGATCAGAAGACCCTGGCAGAGCAGATGCGCGAGGCCGGTTTCGAAAGCGTCGACTGGCATAACCTGAGCGGCGGCATCTGCGCCATTCACCGTGCAGCAAGAGTCTGAGCAACCGTGGGCCGATACCTGACCCCCTTGCCCGGCCTGCTCGCCACTGCCGTCGAACAGGCGCTGAACCAGGCCATCAGCCTGGATGCCGAAGCCGAACCGCGCCTGGCGGCGATGTCCGGTCGCCGGGTCAAACTTGTTCTGACCGGCATTGGTATCGACCTGCACTTCAGCGGCAGCCAGCAGCGTTTGCGGGTAGCCGCTGAAAGCGATGAGACGCCGGATACGACCATCACCGGCTCGCCCGGCGCGCTGCTGGCCCTGGCCGTGCCCGACTGGCGCGCACCGGGCAGCGGCGTACGCATCGAGGGTGATGCGGGGTCCGCCCAGGCGCTGGAAAAGCTGCTGCGCCGGCTGAACCCCGACTGGGAAGCCTGGCTGGTTGAGCGACTGGGCCCGATCGTTGGCCATCACCTTTGGCGCCTGCTCAACGATGCCGCCGGCGCCGGCCAGCACGTCGCTCGCACCGCCGCAGACCAGGTTGCCCACTACCTACGTGAAGAAAGCGGGCTATTGGTCACCCAGGCCGAAGTGGATAGTTTCGTCGGCGAAGTCGACGAGCTGCGCGAGGCAGTTGACCGGCTGGAAAACCGCCTGAGACGCGAGGGCCGGGCATGATCCGCCGGAGCTTTCGCTTGTGCCACATTGTCCTGACCCTGGCCCGCTACCGCCTTGACGAGCTGTTCAGCGACATGCCCATGCTGCGTCTGGCCAGCCTGGTGCGCCTGCTGCCCTGGGGCCGTCGCCATGTGCACGATCTGCCGCGCGGCGCGCGCCTGCGCCTGGCCCTGCAGGAACTGGGCCCGATATACGTCAAGTTCGGCCAGATCCTGTCGACCCGGCGCGACCTGCTGCCGCCGGACATCGCTGATGAGCTGGCCGGCCTGCAGGACAATGTCAGCCCCTTCCCCACCGATCAGGCCCGACGCATCATCGAGCAAGAGCTCGAAGCGCCGGTCGCCGAGTTGTTCGCCGAGTTTGAAAACACGCCGCTGGCTTCGGCCTCCATTGCCCAGGTCCATGGTGCCCGCCTCCATTCGGGCGAGGCCGTAGTGGTCAAGATCGTCCGGCCAGGTATCGAACGCCAGATTGAACGCGACCTGGAGCTGATCAAGGGCATGGCCCGGCTGGTTCGTCGCCTGCACCCGGAAGGGGAGCGAATTCGTCCTGATGAAGTGGTGGGCGAGTTTGAGCGAGTGATCTTCGGCGAACTGGACATGCAGGCCGAAGGGGCGAATGCCTCGCTGATCCGTCACAACTTCCAGGACTCCAGTGATCTCTACATCCCCGCCATCCATTGGGAGCTGAGCGCAAGCCGGGTGCTGGTGATGGAGCGGGTCAGCGGCATTCCGGTGCGCGACATCGAGGCGCTTCGCAAGCACGGCGTGGACCTGGAAAAGCTGGCCCGGCGTGGGGTGCGCATTTTCTACACCCAGGTCTTTCGTGACAACCTGTTCCATGCCGACATGCATCCCGGCAACATCCTGGTCGATGTCAGCGACCCGGCCGACCCGTCCTTCATATCGCTGGACTTCGGCATCGTCGAAAGCCTGACACCGAAGGATCTGTACTACATCGGCGAAAACTTTCTGGCCATTTTCAATCGCGAATACCGGCGCGTGGCCGAGCTGCACGTCGAGGCTGGCTGGGTGCCACCGGATACACGCATCGACCAGCTCGAGGCAGCGGCGCGCACGGTCTGCGAGCCGGCCTTTACCCGGCCACTGGAGGAAGTCTCTTTTGCCGAGCTGGTGATCAAGCTGTTCATGGTCGCCAGGCGCTTCAAGCTGACCCTGCAACCACAGCTGATCATGCTTCAGAAAACTCTGCTCAACATCGAGGGCATGGGCCGCGACCTCTATCCCAAGATCAACATCTGGGAAGTGGCCAAGCCGGAGCTGGAAGCGATCTACCGCGACCGCTACGGCCTGCCCCGCACCGCCCGCCGGATCAGCCGTCAGCTGCCCGGCATGCTGGCCCGCAGCCCAGAGTTGCCAACCCTGATCTACGAGTATCTGAAAATGGCCGGCAGCGGCCACATCCGCACCCGCATAGACTCAGCCGACCTGGAGCGGCTGTCCCGCGAGCTCAATCGGCACAACCGTCGCCTTCCGGCCACGATCCTGGCCGCCGGGTTTCTGGTCAGCGGTGCTGTGCTGGCGGGCTACGGTGTCGGCCCGCTGTATCAGACCTACTCGGTGCCGGCGGCAGCCAGCCTGCTGCTAGGCCTGATCCTCGCCTTTCGCGCCAGCCGCCCGTAACGCTCCCAAGAGCGACCGGCTTCTGCCGCGCAGGTTCCTCGACGGGGCATTCATCGGCCCAGCGGGATGCCGAGGACAAAGAAGCCGACCAGCAGCGTGGTCCAGACAAGCATAAAGGCAATCGAGTACGGCAACATGATCAGCAGCATGTCGCCGAAGCCCATATCCGGTCGATATTTGCGCATGAATGCCAGGATGATGCCGGCATAACTCATCATCGGGGTGATGATATTGGTCGCCGAATCGGCCACGCGGAAGGCCGCGGCGACCAGGTCTGGCGTCATCGCCGGATTGACGAAGTAAAGCATGGGAATGAAGATCGGGCCTAACAGCATCCACTTCGACATCAGCCCGCCGATGAAGATATTGATCAGGGCCGTGGTCAGAATGAAGCCGATCAGCAACAGCACCGGAAACTGCTGCAGACCCAGCGCCATCAAGGTCTCGGCGCCAAGAAAGGTAATGTAGGAACCCAGCCCGCTGTAGCTGAGCAGGCCAAGGAAGTTGTAGCAAAAGAAAGTCAGGACCAGGATGTAACCCATGGTGTTCATCTGTCCGACCATGGCCTTGACGACGTCGGCCACGGATCGGAAAGCGCCGGCGGCGATGCCGAACGACAGCCCGACAATAACAAAGAAGATGGAAATCAGCAGAATGATGTTGTCCATCCAGGGCTGCACCCGAACGCCAGCTTCATTCTCGAAGCTGGCCAGCGGACCATAGATCAAGCCCAGCAACACCAGCAATGCAATCAGCAGGCCCGGTACGCTGGCGCGCAGGCCGCGGCGTTCGGCTGCCGTTACCTGGAATTCGCCGGCATCGATGTCAGCCGGCACCTCGAACGGCTGCCGGTCCAGACGCGGCTCGACAAAGCGACGGGTCACGAGGTAACCGGTGAAAGTCAGCACGAAGGTGGAAACCACGATGAAGTAATAGTTCATCGTCGCTGGCGTCAGCGGCGTGCCATCTGCAGTGGTGAAAGGCACCCCTTGAGCCTCGGCAAAAGCCTGGGCATTGACCCCGACGATGGCATCGACCGGGCCGGGAAACAGGTTGGCGCTGAAGCCGGCCGATACGCCGGCGAAAGCAACGGCCATGCCGATCAGCGGATTGCGCCCCAGCCCGGCGTAAAGCAGACCGGCGAGAGGAATGAGGACAAGATAACCGGCATCGGTGGCGATCGAGCTCATCACCCCCATGAACATCAGCAATAGTGGCAACAGCGACTGCGGTATGTGGCTGCCGGCGCGCTTGATCAGGGCGCCAAAAAGACCAGAGCGCTCGGCGATGCCGATCGCCAGCATGACCACGAAAATGACGCCCAGTACGCCATTACCAAAACCCAGCCAGTTCTGCATCAGCGCGTTGTTGAACACCCAGCGCACATGTTCGGACTGATACATCGGCAGGATTTCATAAACCACCGGCTCACCGCCGGCACCCATGGATTCAAAGGTATGACCACCCATGATCATGGTGACCAGGAAGGCCAAGGGGTACAGGGCCATGAAAATGATGACCGGATCCGGAATCTTGCGTCCGGCCCGCTCGACGAATTCGCCAAAGCGTTGACCCAGACCTGGCTTGTTTGTCATGGCTTTTCCAATGCGCCGGGAGGTGATTCAAGCGACAGCGGCAAGCTCAAGCCGGCCGCTGACTGATCCGCAGTATAACCGGCTGCAGACAGCCGCCGGGACCGCGACCGGGCATGTCTGGGTTAGACTGCGTGGCATGAGCGACACTGGCTGCAACGAAACCGTCTGATGGCACCGCACAACGCACAGGGGGGAGACAAGCACTTGCCGCGGCCGCGGCTGCTGTTTGTCGACCGCAGCCGCCTGATGCGCAAGGCAGCCGACCGCATCCTCGGTGAGGAATTCAGGGTGCTGCTGGCCGAAGACGCCCAGACCGCCTGGATCACGCTGCAGGATGACCCCCTGATCCAGGTCGTATTCCATGATCAGGTCACCGGTGAAGGCGCGGACGATCTGGAGTTGCTGCAACGGATTCGCAGCTCCGAGAGCCGGCGTGTTCGCGCAACCCCGGTTGTAATCATTACCGACGATGATGACAGCGAAGCCAATCGCCAACGAGCGCTGGAAGCCGGTGCCACAGACTTCATCGACAAACCCTTCCGGCCCAGCGAGCTGCTGGCACGGGCGCGCGCTCACGCCACGACCGCAGAGGCGGCCCAGCGCCTGCGCGTCCTGCAGAGACGCCACAACAAGGACACCGAAACCGGCCTGGGGAATCGGCGCTACTTTTTTGAGCGCCTGGCCCAGGCACTGAGCTATGCCCGCCGTCATCACCAGCACTTGAGCCTGGTTCATATTCATCTGGACGGACTCAGCCAGGCCCTGCAACAACGCGATCCACTGTTTCGCAAGGCACGCATGGCGCGTCTGGGAAGGATCCTGGCACGCGCCATTCGCCAGGAAGACACGGTTTATCGCACCGGCCCGGAAACCTTCAGTTTCATCCTGCCCGGCACGAACGAGGCCGGTGCCGAGGCAGTGCGATGCAGGCTGGTGCCAGAGCTCGACACCATGGGCATGCTAAAGGCGACCAAGGAACTTGATGTTACCGCCCGCTTCATCGTGCAGGTACCACGCATCATGGAGGACGAAGGCGTGGTTGAGGCCCTGCGGCGCATCCGGGAGGGCATGGGGACGCTGCTGGTCGACCAAAACAGCATGCTGCGGGCAGAGCCCCAGGACCATGCGGCTGATGATCTGGACAACCTGCTGGAACTGGCCCGCCATGGCGATCTCGAGCAAGTGCGTCAGCATCTGCCGGAAGTGCTCGCCCGCCTGCGCCCGCTGCTGGAACTCGCCGATCAATTGGGCAAGCCGTCGCGCAGCGAAGATTAGTCTTCCCGCCGCCAGCGTCGAGAGCCGGGCTCGATGTCTGCCGCACGTGTCTCGAAGGCCCTGCTCTCGGCGAGCACCCAATCAATCAGCTCGTCCAACAAGGCCTCCAAGGCCTGTTCGAAGCCCCCGACCAGCGCATCGATAGACTTGCCATCGACACGCTGCCGCTGGGCCAACGTGCCGGTGGCCACCGGCCGGGCAGAACGCTGATGAACCAGGTTGAACTGCATGACCACCTCAATGACCAGATCCGGCCCACCATCGTCGATTGCTTCGAAGTGGCGAATCTCGCTGGCCAGACTGTAGCGGGTGCGCATGCCTCCCGCACGGCTGACGCCGGTAAAGGCGCCGCTGTCGGCAAAAACCCTGACCAGCTTCGATTGCAGCATCTCGGGCACACTGTCGAGCCAGGCTGCGCCGGCATAGACCTGCAACCTGGAGGCACTGCGACGAACCAGCACCCGGTCAGAGTCGCGCATCGCATCGGCCATGGGACGCTGAATCTGCAGCGACCAGTCAACCCGTTCCTGATCGGAGCGCGGCTGCACATCAACCGCCGGGGCCAGAATGCTGAGCGGAGCCGGGTTGCGAACCAACGCACAAGCTGTCAGCAAGGGCATCGTCAGCAAGAAAAGCGCGAGCAGGCGCAGCGTGCCTTGTTCAGTCATCGCGGACTATACTCCTCGGGCTGATCGCCACCAAGCAGAAAGCGGGTCGGATGGCGCTCGAAACGGTTGCTTACCCGGGACAATTCCCGGATCAGATGACGAAATTCCTGCAGGGCAGGACCGAATTGTCCCAGTCCCTCGACTCCAAACTCCGACAATGCCTGTTCATTGTCTGCGATGAGGTTGTCCAGGCGCCGTGACAGGGAGGAGAAGGCTTCCAGGCTGTTGCTCAAGTCATCGCTGAGCTTGGGCAGAATATCGATCAGGTTCTCCTCGATCCCCTCCATCGCCAACACGACCTCGCCGATCGCCTTGCGCGCATCGCCCAGCACCGCATTGAGCTGCTCGCTGCTGGCATAGGCGTTGCGTACAATCTCACCGAACAGATCGCTTTCGCTGTTCAAGGCACTGGCGAAAGCCTCGATATTGTCCAGGGTCCCGGCGATGCGCTCGGCATTGTCTTCGCTCAAGAAATCGAGCATGCGCAGCAACACTTCGCTGGCCGTGGAAGCAATGTCCTCCGAGGCATCGATCAAGCGCTGCAAGGGTGATTCTTCAGCCACGATCACCGGCAGTCGGTCTGGATCTTCCGAGACCAGCTTCGGCGCATCAGGGCTACCACCCCGCAGCTGGATGAAAGCCACGCCGGTCAGGCCGGCGATGTTGAGTCTGGCGGTCGTATCGGTCCGAATCGGCGCGCTGCCGTCCAGCCGGACCACGGCGACCACTTGCCCGGGATCGTCGGGATCCAGGCCCAGCGAGCGAACGTTTCCCATCTGAATGCCGTTGTACTGCACGGAGCTGCCTACTGACAGGCCGGTGACTGCCTGGGTGAAGCGAATTTCGTAATCCTGGAAGGCCGCATCAGCCTGCCAACGGGCAGCCCACAGACCAAAACCCACCGCCAGCAGCATGGCCAGCAGGGTAAAGCCTCCGATCAGGACGTGACTGGCGCGTGTTTCCATCTCCGAGCTCCGTTATCGTCTGGCGGCCTGGGCCGCGCGCGCGCGCGGGCCGTGAAAATAGTGCTGGACCCAGTCGTGGTCGAAGGCAGCAACCTCATCGATCGGTCCGATCGTCAGAATACGCTTCTCGCCCAACACCGCGATCCGGTCACAGATGGCATACAGCGTATCAAGATCGTGGGTAATCAGGAACACCGTCAGGCCCAGGGACTCTTTCAAGGTCAGCAGCAGATCGTCGAAAGCGGCCGCGCCAATCGGGTCCAGGCCCGCGGTGGGCTCGTCAAGAAACAGCAGCTCCGGATCCAGGGCCAGGGCCCGGGCCAGGCCGGCACGCTTGCGCATGCCACCCGACAGCTCGGAGGGCAGCTTGGGTGCGGCCTCGGCCGACAAGCCGACCAGGCGAATCTTGAGCAGGGCCAGCTCGTGACGCAAGCTCGCCGACAAGGAGGGGAACTGGGCCTTGAGCGGCACTTCGACGTTCTCGGCGACGGTCAGGGAGGAAAACAGGGCGCCGTCCTGAAACAGCACACCGCTGCGGCGGCGCAGCGCCTCCAGACCATCGGCGCGGTCGATGCGCTGGCCAAACACTTCGATCTGCCCGCCCTGCGGGGGACGCAAGCCAAGGATGGCGCGCATCAGCACCGATTTGCCTGTTCCGGAACCGCCAACCACACCAAGGATTTCACCCCGCCGTACGTCCAGGTCCAGATCCTGGTGCACGACCTGACTGCCGAACTGGTTCTTCAGTCCGCGAATGACAATCGGTGACTCGACAATCGGTGACTCGACAATCGGTGACTCGCTCACCAGCCTATCTCCATGAAGAACACAGCGGCCAGGGCGTCAATCACGATGACCAGGGTAATGCTCTGGACCACCGCCGAGGTGGTGCGCTCGCCCACTGACTGGGCCGTACCGCCGACCTTGAAGCCTTCCAGGCATCCCACCAGCGCGATAACCAGGGCAAACAGCGGCGCCTTGACCAGGCCGACCAGGTAGTGACGCAGCTCGATGCTTTCGTAAACCCGGCTGATATACAGCTCGACCGGAATTCCCAGCGAGAACACCGCCACCAGCATGCCACCCAGCAGCCCGGCCAGCATCGCAAACACGGCCAGCAGCGGCAGCATGATCAGCAGCGCCGTCAGGCGCGGAATGACCAACAGTGCCACCGGATCAAGGCCGATTGTGCGCATCGCATCGATTTCCTCGCGGCTTTTCATCGTGCCGATCTGGGCGGTAAAGGCACTGGCCGTGCGTCCGGCCAGCAGGATCGCCGTCAGCAGCACGCCCATTTCGCGCAGGAAGGCGTAGGCGACCAGGTCGACCACGAACAGTTCAGCGCCAAAATCTCGGAGCACCGTCGCACCAAGAAAGGCCACTACCGCGCCGATCAGAAAACTCAGCAGCGCTACCAGGGGCAAGGCATCAAGCCCCGTCTGCTCCATGTGATGCACCGTCGCCGTCGGCCGCCACAGGCGCGGATTGGGCAGGACCTTGACCAGGGTGGCCAGGGTCTGGCCGGTAAAGGCCAGCAGTTGCACGGCATGCGCCCAGGTTTCGGCCACCGCCCCACCGACATGGGCCAGCACCCGCCGCCAGCGCGCCTCGCGAACAACGGGCTCGTGATCATCGGCCGCCTGAGCGCGGGCGACAGCATCGAACAGGGCGCGGTGCTGATCGGACAGGCTGATCGCTTCGGGCGCGATATCAAAGCGATCGGCCAGACGCAGCAGCAGCAGTGCGCCGGCTGCATCCAGGGCGCTGATATCACCGCCATCCAGCGCCTTGACAGGACGTCGCGTCCGCTCGATTTCACCGGCCAGGCGACCGGCCTGATCCACACGCCACACACCGGTCAGGCGCAGGCACTCGGCCGGCCCGGGCACGACCTCGATTGTGGGGCGCTCAGCCACGCTGGCGAGCTGGCGATTCAGACGGCATCATCCGCTTAAGGTAGCAGAATGGCAAGCTGGCGATGGCCGATCAGACGCCTCGTTCCGGCACCAGGCGATGCGCCATCAGCGCCTGGTACTGGGGCTGGCAGGCATCGGCCACCGCTGCCAGTGCCCCGGACAGGCTGATCATTTGCTGCCGGGGCGGCTGAAAACCGGTCGATGCCTGCACCGACGCATACCAGTGTGGCGCCCAGACGCCGTCGCTATCCCTGGGGCCGGGCGGCCAGTGCAGCATGCAGTCATTGTAGTCAATCCCCAGATGTCGGCACAGCGCCTGCAGATGGCCGCGTGGATCGCCCAGAAAGGCGTCACTGTCGATCACCGGTGGCGGTGCCTGCCGCTGGCTCAGCCAGTCAAACAACTCGATCTGACGCGGCAGGCCGATGTCATCCGGCGTGATCTGCTCGGTGCCCCGGGCACGCACGTAGGAGGCAACCACTGCATCTGGCCGGCGCACCAGGAACACATTGGTCAGGTTGGCAATCCAGTCCCAGCTCATACCGTCAATCAGGTGGTGGCACATGTGCTTCTGGTACCACAGTGGCTGGCCGTCGGGGTTGGGGCCGGTCAGCCTGGCAACAACCTTGCGCCAGTCGGTTTCGCCGGCCGCGATGACTTCATCGCGACCCGGATGATCGGCACCGCTGTCGGCCAGCCAGGCTGCATACAGGGGCTCGTCGACGACCGCGCAGTCGCGGCGGTTCTCCCAGGCCCGCATCATCGCCGTCGAAATATTGCGTGGGCCGGACCACATCGCGATCTTCATTGCTGTCTCCGAGCAACGTCCGCCTGCAGAAGCGCTGCGTAGAGACCCTGTAACTTTTCGGTCAGCGGTCCGGGAACGGGGTCCGGAAAGTGCCGCCCATCAACCTGGCGCACGGGTGTAATGCCGCCCAAGGTGCCGGTGACGAAGCACTCGTCTGCGCCGTACACATCAGTCAGGCTGAAATCCTTTTCATGGGCCACGATGCCATGCTGACGACAGAGATCCAGCACGTTGGCGCGGGTGATCCCGCCCAGGCAGTAGCCCCCGGCCGAGGTCCAGACCTGCCCCGACCGGACAATGAAGAAATGGGTGGAGTTGCAGGTGGCGACAAAGCCGTGTGGATCCAGCATCAGCGCCTCGTCGGCGCCGGCCTGGTTGGCCTGGATGCAGGCCATGATGCAGTTGAACTTGGAATGCGAATTGATCTTCTGGTCCTGGACATCGGGCGGGCCCCGCCGCACGTGCACGGTAAACAGGTCCAGGCCGCGTTCGGCCGCTGCCGGATCGTGCGGGCTCAGCGCCGGCACGATGACGACGGTGGCCGAGCCCAGCGCCAGGCGCGGATCCTGGTATGGCTGGCGGCGCACACCGCGAGTGACCATCACCCGCAGATGGGCATCGTCAATGAGCTGATTGGCGGCGATGGTCTGCTCAATTGCCTGGCTGAGCTGGTCACGACTCAGGCCCACATCCAGCATGATCGCCTTTGCCGTGGCATACAGTCGATCCAGGTGCGGCTCAAGAAAGGCCGGCTGGCCGCTGGCCACCCTGAGCCCTTCCCAAACCCCGTCGCCGAGCACGAAACCGCTGTCAAACACCGATACCGTCGCCTGATCCTCATCGACCAGGCGACCGTTGATCCAGATTTTCAAGAGTCTGCCCTCCGGCCGATTCGCGTTACACGTTATCGATCATACCCGGCTGTCGGCCCGGCGATCGGCCCGGCGATCGGTCAGGCTACGCGCAATCAGGCGGCGAAACGGCGGCAGGCGACTGGCTGAGCGCAAGGCGGCTCGGCGCAGCAGGCGGCCCGGCAATGAGGTGCTGGTGTAGAGGCCGACGATGGCACCCGTGGCCAGGTACAGCGGCAGGCTGTGGCGACGATGCTCGCGCTGGTAGGCCTGCAGCAAGTGCGCATTGGCAAAGTCAGCTCCGCTGCAACTGGCGGCCTCGATTCGCCTGGCCAGGGCTTCGATGCTGACCAGGCCAAGGTTGAAGCCGTGCGCTGTTACCGGATGCATGCCGACGGCGGCATCGCCGATGGCCGCAAAGCCGACGCTGACCAGGCGATCCGGCCAGACCCCGATTAGCGGATAGACACAGCGCTGGCTGGCCAGCTGCATGACCCCGAGACGGCGCTGGTAGCGCGCGCTGACTTCCTGGTTGAAAGCCGCCGGGTCCAACCTCTCGAGGCGCTGGATCTCGGCATGCGGCAGGGTGATGACGACAGAGGCCTGGTTGCCGTTGAGGGGCAGCAGGGCGAGGGTCTGGTCACGTCCGAACCATTCCCAGGCTACGTGCTGGTGATCCTGCTCCAGCGCCATTCGGCAGACCAGCATGGAGCGGCCAAAATCGCGCTGGCGGGCGGCAATACCAAAGGCCCGCCGGGTGGACGAGAAACGCCCATCGGCAGCAATCACCAGGCGTGCTGTCAGCACCCGGCCGTCGTCCAGGTGCAGACCGGCACCTTCGGGTCCACGTTCAACGCCGGTGACACGTCTGTCGCTGAACAGACTGCCCGCATCCAGCTGACGAAAGGCTTCGAATGCGCACGCCCTGATCCGATGATTGGGGACGAGATAGCCAAGCTGATCGGCGCCGCCATCACGATGACTGATTCTCATCGGCTTCGGGTCATTGCCGTCAAAGACCCAGGCATCGCGCAGGGGGCTGATCTCTGCCGGATCCAGCAATGCCCAAATGCCGAGGCGCTCGAGAAAGCACTTCGAGGCGTGAGTCAGGGCGATTTCACGACCGTCGAAAGGCGGCTCGGCCAGCACCGAGTCGGGCGCTGGGTCAACGACAGCGACACTCAAACCCGTGTCAGCCAGGGCAACAGCCATGCACAGGCCAGCTGGCCCGGCGCCAACGATGGCAATATCGAAGCAAGTAGCGGACTCGGACATGGATTCAGGCACCCTTCGGGATTGAAGACCCGATCAGCATAGCCTTTCGTGCCGATCGGATAATTGACCTGAATCAGGAAAAAAAGACCCCGGTTCGAGCCGGGGTCAAGGGTACATGCCTGGAGGGCATCAGAAGCTTTGGAAGTTCAGAAGCCAAGCACAGTGGAGAATTGCAGACGGTTCATGTTGCCGGAAGCGCCGGACTCGATTTCGCGGCGGGCGTAGATGTATTCCATGCCGAAGCGCAGCTGCGGGGTAGCCTGGTAGATCAGGTTGACATGAGCGCTTTCGGCCGACTTGGTCACACCCATGCCAGTCAGATCGGTGTCGTTGTCGGCGCGAAAGGCTGACAAGGTGAAATTCGAGCGCCACTGCTCGTTCCACAGATGGCGATAGGACACGAAACCACCATAGGCATCGATGGTATTAAGCTCGCCGTTCATGTCCAGCACGGCCTCATTGCTGGTATTCAGGCCCAGGTAGCGACCGATGCCGGGCCCACCGGACAGCATCCAGCGAAGATCGTTGCGGCCGATATCAAACTTGCCGGACAGACTCAAGCCCCACGCCATTTCGCGATCGGTGCCGCCGGGACCGGTGATACCGAGCTGGCGACCCAGGCCGGCAACGCTGAAGCTGCCCCAGTCGGCCGAATGGTTGTAGCGGACAATGAAGTCCGGAATGTTCGAGGTGTCGGTGACAATGCGTGCCCCACCGCCAAACGGGGTGACTGTGGTTTCGGGATTTTCGATCGCGAACTGCCAGGGGCCGTTGGTGTAGCGAAGCTGGGCCTGGCGGACGAAGATCGTGCCCTCGGCAGGCCCGACAAAGTCCAGGTTTTCCGGTAAGGCACCGACGTTGAACATCGTCGTCCAGGCCTGGCCGGCCATGAAATTGCCCCAGCGCAGAAAGGCCTGGCGGATATTCGGGCTGGTGGCATTGGTCAAGCGCTCATCGCCGCCGGTATTGGCCGAAAAATCGAACTCCAGATAGGCCTGCAGATCCTGCTCAGGCCTGAGCACATTGAAGATGAAGCGTGTTTCCCGGATGTGGGTATCGAAATCGGTGGTCGAGCTTGATCCACCAACCGGCACTGCAGCAGGCACGTAGAAATCGCGAAGGATGCTGTTGCCCGGCACCGAGCCGGCCGAGTAGCGACTCATCATCATGTCGTGCTTGATGAAGCCTGAGAAACTGAATTCGGTCCCCGGACCAGCTGGCCGCCTCGCCTTGTCCTGATCGAGGCGCGCAATCTCTGCGCGCAGCTCCTCGATTTCCTCGCGCGGTGCTTCAACCGGCGGCGGGACCGGCGCTGGTTCACGATCCATCATCAGGCGCTGCACCATGCGCTCCAGTTCGGCCACGCGCTGCTCCAGCGCACGTTCGCGCTCGCTGGGGTCAGCGTCTGCCCAGGCAACTGTGCTCAGCGCCAGGACCAGCAGCACGAGCGCGCCTCGCGAAATGAGTCCGTTCGACATGTCGATTCTCTCCTCGTTGCAGAAAAGGCATGCGCCAGCTTGGCCCTGACGCCTTGGGCTTGAACTATGCGACGGCGATGTCCGCCTCGGCCATTGGCGATTGGTCTATCAGACCAAAGTCGAAAGACCCAGGCATTCCGCCTCCTTCGCGACCATGGTCGAATACGAACCAGGCTTGGGCTCTTGCTATGATCAGGCCTGAATTCATGTTGGCCTGGAGCCTGATTGTCATGTCCGAGCACAAAACCTACCCTGTCCCCGAATCGATGAGCGATGCCCTGGTCAACCAGGCGCAATACGAGGCCATGTACGAAGCCTCGATCAAGGACCCGGAAGGCTTCTGGGCCGAGCAGGCTCGTCAGCGCCTGGACTGGATCAAACCCTTCAGCACGGTCAAGGATGTTTCCTTTGCCAAAGACGATCTGCACATTCGCTGGTTCGAGGACGGCACCCTGAATGTCAGCGCCAACTGCCTGGACCGGCACTTGAGCGAGGCCGGCGACCAGACTGCGATCATCTGGGAAGGCGACGATCCCAACGAAAGCCGGAAAATCAGCTATCGCGAACTGCACGGCATGGTCTGCCGCCTGGCCAATGCCCTGAAAAACCAGGGTGTCAAGAAGGGCGACCGCATCACCTTGTATTTGCCGATGATCCCGGAGGCCGCCGTGGCCATGCTGGCCTGCGCCCGCATCGGAGCCGTTCACTCGGTGGTTTTTGGCGGTTTCTCGCCAGGTGCCTTGGCCAACCGCATCGTCGACTGCCAGTCATCCGTGGTCATTACTGCCGATGAAAGCTTGCGCGGCGGCAAGCGCGTGCCGTTGAAGAAAAACGTCGACAAGGCGCTGGCTTTCGACGAGGTTTCCACGGTGGAGAAAGTCATCGTGGTCAAGCGCACCGGCGGGCAGATCGACTGGGAGGCCGGCCGCGACCTCTGGTACGACGACATCACCGACGCCGCCGAGGCGGACTGTCCACCGGAAGAGATGGGCGCGGAAGACCCGCTGTTCATCCTCTATACCTCCGGGTCCACCGGCAAGCCCAAGGGCGTGCTGCATACCTCCGGCGGCTACCTGCTCTATGCCGCCATGACCCACGAGCTGGTGTTCGACTACAAGCCCGGTGACATCTACTGGTGCACAGCCGATGTCGGCTGGGTAACCGGCCACAGCTACATCGTCTACGGCCCGCTGGCCAACCGCGCCACCACCCTGATGTTCGAAGGCGTACCGAGCTATCCGGACAACTCGCGCTTCTGGGCGGTGGTCGACAAACACCAGGTCAACAGCTTCTATACCGCACCGACGGCCATCCGCGCCCTGATGCGCGACGGCGACGAGCCGGTAAAAAAATACTCGCGCAAAAGCCTGCGTGTGCTTGGCAGCGTTGGCGAACCGATCAACCCGCAGGCCTGGGAGTGGTACTACCACGTCGTCGGCGACAGTCGCTGCCCGATCGTCGATACCTGGTGGCAGACCGAAACCGGCGGCATTCTGAT
>REEQ01000029.1 GCA_007695005.1 Wenzhouxiangellaceae bacterium
CGACTTGACCGAACCGGTCGATCCGCCGCCAGCGCCCTGGGGCTGGGAGGATTAGTCCATTTTCATGGGCACCCAGATCTCGACGCCGCCGAAGCCGGTTTGTGGATCGAAGCGATCGTCATAGCGCTCGAAGTCCGGGGTGCCAGCGGGTTGAAAGCCGGAGTTCGGTAGCCAATGATTCCAGATGGTTTTGATCGTTTCTTTCAGGCCGGATACATGTCCGGCATGGAAGAACACGGCGTAGCGGGCTGACGGTATCCCGACCTGGTCCAGATCTGATGGCGGGTGCTTGCCCGGGGCAACGGCCACACCACACAGGTAATTGAAAGCACCTTCGTCATCGCTGTCAAAACACACCCCGTAGCTGGCCTCGCCGATGCGCCCGGCGATGCTGTCAATGCGCGGTGCGAAGCGCGCCCACTGGCCCGGAATACCGTCATCGCTTTGCCAGGTGTAACGCTGGCAGCTACCGACCACGGTGAAGGCATCCAGGTTTTCGAAGCGAACCGGGCGAATGGATTCCAATGCGTCTTTGCTCATGCGGCTGACCTCGACTTGGGTGGATTGAAAGGTAAGGGGCTGACGCCGGAAGTCGCTCGGGGCGATACCGAAGTGGTCGCCAAAGGCCCGGGTAAAGGCCTGGTGCGAGCCATACCCGCAATCCAGTGCAATCTCCAGCAGGCTGGCCTGAGAACGCTCCTGCAGATAGCGCGCAGCCAGCTCCAGTCGCCGGACTCGCACATAGCCCATCACACTCATTCCGGTGACGGCGGCGAAGACCCGACAGAGATGAAAACGCGATACGCAGGCCGCCGCCGCGATCTGCTCCAGATCCTGGGGTTTGTGCAAATGGCTTTCGATAAACCAGAGCGCCTTGGCAACAGGGTTCATGCCGACTTCCTCTTCAAGCAGCGTCTATCTTTACCAAGCAATCGCCCGGGCGCTTCACCTGGATTGCGGTTTACTCAGAATGCTGCCCTGAATTACCCAGCTGGGTCCGCGCGGAATTTCGACCTGTTCAAATGAGAAGCCCTTGTAAAGACTGGTGTTGCCGCCGCCGTAGCCGCTATCCTGAATGTGATCTATATACCTGCCGGGTCAATAACGATGATGCCAGAAAGCACAGTCTGAAGCAGGCCTTGGCGCAGTTCGCGAACACAAGCGATGTTTGTCCCCTGGGCTAACCCGGGTGGCAGCATCTGAGCATCATCCTCGTTCGAGCGCGTTCGCGCACTGGCGAAACCAGCCCAGTACGCGGCGGTGGTGATCTTCGCCGTAGCACTCGATGAATTTGCGGGTATGGTAGTCATCCGAGTTTTCCAGTGACTGTATGCGGGCGTTGACGAACTCAGCTGTCAGCGGGATGCCGCACCAGTGCTCGATGCAATGCTGCCAGCTGTCGTAGTTCTGCGGAATCGGGTCATCGTGGTCTGCCATGACGGAAGTCTCCTTATAGATCAAGTTGTGCGCTGATTCAAAACAGGAAGTGCCACTGCACTTTGGCCAGCGCTGTTTGCGCAAGCAGGTTGTTGTCGTCGTCGTTGAGTTGCTGCAGTCGGTTGAAGACCAGGTAGAAGTTGTTGTCCATGCCGACAATCCAGCGCAGTCTGGCGTTGATGCCGAGCTGGCGACTGACATTGTCGTACTGGCCGGTAGTGCTCAGGCTCAGGCGCGGGGTCAGGTGGACCCGGCTGCTGATCGTGCCCAGGCGCACCGTGGCCGACCCGTCAGTCAAGCGCAGCTGGCGCTGCTCGCCCTGCCCACTCAGCAACAGGCCGGGCAGCGGTCGCCAGGTCAGGCCCGCGCTGTAGTCGGTTCGGCGGCCGTCGTAGAAGCCGCCGTGCTGCACGGTGGCGCGGGCGCTCAAGGAACGTGCACCGCTGCTGTTGAGGACAATCATCCCCTGGTGCCAGCGATAGTCGTCGGCCGACACCGCCAGCCCCGGTAGCACTTCGAATCCTTGCTTGAGCCTTTCTTCGCGCCGGGTGAAGCGAACGCTCAGCTCATCGCCTGCGGGGCTTCGGAAGACGACGCGCGGCAGGTCTACGGTCAGCGTCTCGAGGCGATTGTCCAGGTCGGTGACGATGTAGGGGTTGATGATGAAGTCAACCCAGCGCAGCGCCGGCTGGTCAATATTGCGGCGATAAGTGGCGGTATGAATGTACTCGCGAATGCCACGGCGGCTGACAAAGCCCAGGCCAGGGTCGAATCCAGCGCCGACCTGGCCGATGTATTGGTACAAAGACCAGGGCTCATTGGGCAAACGCAGCTGCCAGCCGAAGGCCTCATCGGTGGCATCAAACAGGTCCGAGCGCGTCTGCATGCCCCACAGCCGCGCCTCCATGATTCCCAGCCGGCTTTGACCGTGGATGTAGGCGTAGTCAAACCCGGCCATGCTGTTGCTGCCCGGCCCGCGGGGTTCTCCATAGGTGACAATCCCGCCTACGGTAGAACGCGCGCCCAGGTCCCGCGCGACTCTCAGAATGCCAAGTTCTCTGGCCGGTATGTCGTCGCTGGATTCTACCGACACGCCCAGCGCACCGATTGTCCAAGGGCCTTCGCGTCCGGTCAGTCTGAGCCCGCCGCGAATCGGAATTGGCTGACCGGCGGGATCCAGCCCGATGCGACGGGTGAATACCGGCCACGGACTGTAATTGATACCCCCAAACCTGAAAAACGAAGCGTCTTGCTGGAAGAACTGGCGACGCTCTGGAAAAAACAGCGGGAAGCGGTCCAGGTTGACTTCGCGGGCATCGATCTCGGCTTCGGCGAAGTCGGTATTCAGGGTTGCCGTCAGCCGCAGATTGCGGCTCAGACGGTAGCTGCCGTCCAGGCCAGGCTCGAACAGATTCACGCCCCGACTTTGCGGGCCGCGATCACTGGCCAGCCGCAGGTTGGGCGCCAGCTCCAGCCCCAGGCCCGGCGCGATATTGCCAAAGCCAGCGACAGGGCGAGTCTGCGACACCGCAGCCACCCACTGTGCCCGCCTGGGATTGGCCCACCGGCTTCGTTCCTGCAGGCGCCGCTGGTTGCGTTCGAAATTGAAGCCCCAATGGTCGTTGGCGGCATCAAAGGCCAGGGCGCTGAAGGGAATCTGCACCGCCAGCCACCAGCCATGCTCGTCAATGGCAGCGAAAGCCTGCCAGCGCCCGTCCCAGTCGAAATTTGCGATCTGATCGCCTTCCAGCAAGGCTTCGCGACGATTGCCCAGTGGATTGATTTCAAACAGGTAGCCTTCCCGACCGCGGCCATAGGGATCAATGACGATGCGGAACAAATCATCACCATCAATGCTGGCCCCGCGCTCCATCTCCCGGGCGATGATGCGTTCTGGCTCGGGGTCTGCGAAGCGGGCCAGCACGTACAAGGCCCGGTCATCCCGAGCCAGACGGATATCGCTGTCAGCAGATGGGTGAGCGCCCTCGAACGGGTCGACCTGGGTCAGCCTTCCGATAGGCCTGGCCCGCGTCCACAGAGCCCCGAGCGGGCCATCCTGCCAGCCGTCGCTTTGGCCGACCAGTGGTACGCTCAATGGCTCTGACGGGATGCTCATGTGGCCCGAGTCCGGCTGCGCGGCGATGCCAGCCGACATGGCTACCAACCCGGCTCCGAACAGCAGGCAAAAGCTGCGGTACACCGTGCGTCTCAGGCAGAAAGCGAGCCATGTGCTCAGTCGTGGTGCTCCATCGCCCAGGTCGGAAAGGGATCCTTGAGCGCTTGCCAGGCCGCTGCGTCCATTCGATCCGCGTCGATCAGGCAGGCTTCCAGGCGCTGACGCAGGTCCTGCTCGTCGAAGTCGATGCCAATAAAGACCAGCTCCTGGCGACGATCGCCGAACTCGGGGTGCCAGCGCGACTGAATCAGGTCGCGCCAGTGCGGGTCGTCCGGCCACTGCGAGCGGTCAATGGCCGCCCACCAAAGGCCCATCGCCTGATGCCGAACCAGCGGGCCGGCCTGGCTGAGCTCGCCGACCCATTCCGGCCGCGTCGCCAGCCAGAAATGCCCCTTGGCCCTGAGTACGCCGGACCACTGGCTGTTGAGAAAAGCCATGAAGCGCTCCGGGTGCAGCGGTCTGGGGTCTCGCCAGGTGAAATGGCGAATACCGTATTCCTCGGTTTCCGGCACGTGGTCGCGGAAGTTGTACAGCTCCCGGTACCACAGCGGGTGGGTCTGGGCGCGCTGAAAGTCGAAGCGACCGGTGTCCAGCACCTCGGCCAGATCAACTTCGGCAAAGCGGGTTTCCACGACCTTCGCCGCCGGGTTCAAGGCGGCCAGTACCTTGCGCACCAGGTCAAGGGTCTCGGCATCGACCTGGTCGGTCTTGTTGATGATCAAGGTGTCAGCGAATTCGATCTGGTCGACCAGCAAATCGACCAGGGTACGCTCGTCATCCTCGCCCAGGGATTCACCCCGATCGCGCAGAAATTCTTCGCTTGAATAGTCTTTTAACAGCGTCGCGGCATCGACCACGGTGACCATGGTGTCGAGCCTGGCGACGTCGCTGAGCGAGCGTCCGTCTTCATCCCGAAACTCGAACGTGGCGGCCACCGGCAGCGGTTCGGAAATGCCGGTCGACTCGATCAGCAGATAGTCGAAGTCCCCCGACTCGGACAGGCGACGCACCTCTTCAAGCAGGTCATCGCGCAGGGTGCAGCAGATGCAACCGTTGGTCATCTCCACCAGCTGCTCGTCGGTGCGCTTGACCTGGGCCTGACCGGCGCGCACCAGCTCGGCGTCAATATTGACCTCCGACATGTCATTGACAATGACGGCGACTCGCTTGCCTTCAGTATTGCGCAGCACGCGATTGAGCAGCGTGGTCTTGCCAGCGCCGAGAAAGCCCGAAAGTACGGTAACGGGAAGTTGTGACATAAGCGACTCGGATCAAATACGCGTTATAATATAACATCTGCCAAGGCAATTCTGCCAGCTGGCAAGCGCCAATTCTGCAAAGTCTTCTGTGAGTCTGATTATGCGACCAACTCGTTCAACAGCGTTTCTCTTGCCTGCCTGCATGATGCTTTTTCCACCCCTGTTTGTGCTGGCGGCAGACGGTGATAACAGCAGCGATGACAGCGACCGGATACTTGTGCTTGGTGAGCGCCAGGCTTACCGGGGTGAGTTCGAAGCCGAGATCAGAAACGACATTCTTGACCTCAACTTCGGTCAGCCGATTCGATCCGGTGATCGCCTGCTCAACATTCCCCGGCACACTTTGAGCATGCAACTGGCCAGAGAGATAGACCTCGCAGAACGCTGCGCGGGCGCGACGGCGTCTTCATTCATGACTGTCCAGGAACGAGTGAGATCGAAAGCCAGGTTCTGCTATCCTTGGTTTTGAGGTATGGGCCCGGGGCGGTTCTTTGCAAAGATTAGATGACGGCGGCAGCGCGCTATGCGCTTGTCGCATATCTGTCTACCCGGTGTGGAAAAGCGGTGTGGGAGCAAGGGTGTAATGGACAAAGATGTGCTGCGGCGCAATATCGATAACCGCTATGCGGTTCCTTTTCTGATATTTCTGGTGTTGGCGGGCCTGCACTGGTTTTTGCTCAGTCCGCTGATGATCAGTCCGTTCCCCGATCGATTTGGTGTGGATCATCAGGGCCAGCCCCTGGTTCGGGTTGGCGCCCAGTGGCTGGAGGCCTCTGGAGAGGGCGGGATTGATCTGCGTCCGTTGGGAATTGATCGCTATCAGGGGATGGTGCTGCCTCTGCCAAGCGGGGAGTGGCTGGTCAATCTTGGTGGTCAGCAGCTCACCCACCGCCAGCGCTTGCGACGATTCATCCGCCTTGCGCCGGGTCAGGGCGGGGAGAGTAGTCTGGTTCGCTGCCAGGCCGATCTGGGCAACTGCCGTCCCTGGGGCAACAACGAGCTGGCCATGGATGACGATTTTGCCCTGGTGGCTTTGTCTCAGTCCCGCTTCGTGCTGGCAGACACCAGCCGGCATCGGGTTTTTTTGCTGGATGGAGAGGGGCGCGAGCTGGACCGCATGGGCGGTGTCCAGTTTCCGAACGATCTCCTGGCTCATGAGGGTGCCGTGTACGTCGTCGACACCAACGGCGGTCGGGTATTGCGCTTGCAGCCTTCGAGCACCGCCCTGGGGGAGCCGGAAACGGTCCTGCGCCTGTCTGGCCATGACGCGTTTCGCGGCCGGCCCATGCCGATTCGACTCGCTCGCAGTCAATCCGATTGGTGGCTGATTGCCACCAACATGGCGATGGCCAACGGCAGGTTGTACCGAATCGACATGGACTGGCAAAACCCCAGCCGGATCGACAAGCCGGAACTCGACGATCTGGTCGCCGTGAGTGCGAGCGATGAAGGCCTGCTACTGGCAGGTTTTCGCGGCGATCATTTGTGGCAGTTCGAGCCCGAACAGGCGTTGTTGACCGCGCTGGAGCATTCGGGATTGTCCGGCTACCTGGCCAGCCTGGATCAGGAAACATCCCAACTCAAATGGCGGACGGGTTTCCAGGTGGCCGTCCTGCTGGCCCTGGCCCTGGTCTTTCTGACCATCGGATTGTTGCGATCCACTGCACCGCTACCGGCTCCGGCCCCTATCGATAACCTGGCACAGCGTATTTCCAGCGGCCCGCTATGGTTTGCCTACAAGCCAGAAATGCTGAGAATGCTGGAAGCGGGAGCCTGGATAGCGCTGTTCTTGTTTGTTCTCATGTCGCTGCTTTCCATCATGCTGGGCGCGTCAGTGCTGATGGGCGACGGTGAGGTAGAGCAGCGTTCCAGCATGCTGCTGCAGACGTTCTGGCTGCAGGTGTTTCTGGTCGTCATTAAAGTGGCCGCTGGGGTTTATCTCTTCTTTGAGCTACGGCGCATGGCCAGATACCGCCTGGGTCGGGACAAGGAACTGCTGCTGCTGGAGGATCCAGCTGGCGATGTTCATCGTATCAATCCCGCCGAGCTCAGCTACGATCGCTTTCAGCTGTTGTGGAAGGGGACACTGGTTCCCCTGTCCGCCGGGCTGTACGGCCCGCTGCTGGAAAAGCAGGATCGGCTCGAGGGTCTGATGCCCCTGCTGGAGGAGCACGCAACCCGACGCAGCAGTTTCGCGCTTTCACTGGACTGGCTGGCCCGGCGGCCCGGTGTGTTCATCTCTCTGTTTATCGGGATCGGTCTGTATGTGATGGTCTGGTTGCTTTATATCCTGTATGGACGCTGAGGGGCTGCTGCGAAGGCCCAGTGACGCCAGCGCAGCGCTACTGGGAGGCTACCCAATGTAGCGCCCGAGGACGGTGCCATTATCGAGGCTTCAAAGCTATTGCCAACCCTCGCCGAGACAACACGCTGTCCGCAACCCAACAAACAAAGCCAATGATGTTGATTCTTGTCAAAGTGTGACGCAACGCAAAGATTAGCCGCTGGCTGATCTCTACAATCCCGACGGCGGGCTGCTGGCTCGAACAAATACGATAAGGGGCCGGTTGCGGGAGAAGTGCATGTGGCGTTTGCTGTTGGTGCTGGCTATGGCTGGCATGTCTGTCGAGGCCTGGGCTGATCGGGTCTTTTATCTGGCCGCTACCGGTCAGACCGAGTTTCATGACAGTCTCGAGCTGTCCGACGGCAGCCTGCTGCTGGCCGGCCAGGCGAGCAATCTGGACTGGCTGCCCGCCGGCATTCCGGTCAATGAGTTGCCGTTGTCCGGGATCCAGTCCAGTGCCTCCGGTGCAACCGGCTTCATCATCCGGGTCAGCGGCGACCTGGGTCAGATTCTTTCAGCCGTGCATTTCCCGCCGAACAGCGTGCGCAGTGTCTTCCGCCTGCGCACCACCAGCCTGCCGGGTACGGAGACCGGTGCGCTGTTCATTTCCGGCCATCGTGACAATGTCGCCAATGCCGGGTATTACCTGGCCCGCCTGAACCACAATTTCATCGACGGTCTGCCCACTGCACCGGCCTGGATCAAGAATGTCGACACCCGCGGCGACCAGGATAATGGTGCCAACTCGCACAAGGCCATCCAGCCCTGGGATGTAGGCAGCGATGGCAGGGTGGTCTATGTGCATGGCGAGGCCTTTCGCGCTGGCTGGGCAGCCATCTATCGGCTCAACCCGCAGGGCCAGCGCGAAGTGGTTGAACACTGGCGCATTCACTGGCCCGTCGAGGGCGGAGAATGGCGCGGCTATCCGGCATCCGCTGCGCCCGTGGCGCTGGAGCACAGTGCGATCGTGATGAAGTCGCGCCGCGTCGGACAGCTGCGCTCTTCCACCGCGGCCCAGCACAGCAACCTGGCTACCGACGAAAACGGCAACCCGGGACGGCGCGGGAGCTGGCCTGACGACTACTACTTCCAGACGCATTGCGAACTGGTCAATCCCGGTAACTGCAATACCAACCAGCCCGGCTACACCGGCTACCGGGTCGGTGCCAACGATACCCAGCGGGTAGGGGCCGTGGTCGTTGATCGGCGCAACAACCATTTCTATTTCGGTTATTCCACCCAGTCGCGGCTGCCGGGCGGTAATCCGGACTTCGAGCCGGCCGTGGTCGCCATGGATGCCAGCGGGGCACTGAAATGGTGGGCGCGGCTGTACCGGGAAACCGAACAGAACTCGCCACCTGACCAATACGTTGACGGGCTGGCGATCGACTACGCCAATGATCGTCTGGTGGTGCTGGCCCGCACTCACGGCAATAATGTGATCAACTTCTGGGACGGTAACCAGATCGCGCTGAATCCGGGCGGACAAGGCTTCCAGAACCGCTTTACGGGCACCAATGGCAATATTCATCTGTCCTGGCTGGGCAGCTACGGTCTGAGTGACGGCCGAATCTACGCTGCAACCTACCTGGGAGAATTCAACGAGGGCGCCAATGTCGGCGCGCCGCATCCAGACCCGATCATGGGTGGCTGGCCCAACCCCAACGCCGGTTGGCCCAATCTGAATACCACCCGCTGTCGCGCCCGGCTGGCGATCTTTCCCAACGGTGCGGTTGGCGTGGCCTGCACCGGGCGACGATCGGCGACCACGGTCAACGCCTACCAGTCCATGCCGTTGCCGGGCCAGGGCCTGGCCAACTGGAACCAGTTCGTTCGCATCTACAAGCCAGACCTGTCGGGCCTGATCTACTCCAGCCTGTTGACCGGCCACTGGGACCCGGCGGTGGAAGCCGGGATGGGCAATACCTGGATTGCCTCGGTACTGCCGCTGGAGGACGGCCTGCTGGCGGTCGGCCGCCACGAGGCCGACGACCAGGGCCTGCCGCGAGGAGCGCCGGTGCCCACCAGTGCCGTGCCGGTCTGGGGCAGCAGCCAGCCCAGTGGGCACAGTGCACTGATTGCCAGGCTCTCTGTGGACGGCGACTTCCGCAATCAGCGAATTTTTCGCGACCGTTTCGAGCCTTGATACCGCATGGCCGCCTAATGACCTGGCAGGGAAATTCCTGCGGTATGCTTTAGCTCGGCATTTTTGGCGCATGTCTGTGCAGGCCTTTGCTCATGGGGCCCGGGCCGATCCGGCCGGGCATCAACGGGCCAATCCTTTTGGATGCCGTGTCAATAGAAGGGATTCATGGGCTATCGATTCGGCGAATTTGAACTGTTTCCGGAGCTGCGCGAACTCAGGTGCGGCGACAAGGCTTTGCGGGCCGAGCCGCGGGTGTTCGACCTGTTGTGCTTTCTCGTCGAGCATCGCGAGCGCGCCGTTGCCAAGGATGAACTGATCCGATCGGTCTGGGGCCACAGCGCCCTGACCGACGCCGGCCTGTCACAGACGGTTGGCCGCCTGCGCCGGCTGCTGGGCGATAGCAGTGATCAACCTCGCTTTGTCGCGACCGTGCACGGTTTCGGCTATCGCTGGATCGCCGAGGTTAAGGCCGCTCAGCCGAATGATGCCCGGAGCACCCACCAGCCGGACAACGATAAGCGCCCACCTGCCCGGTTGGGCCGGAAGCTACTGGTCGCTCTCGGCCTCCTGGCCGTCGCTGGTGCGCTGATCTTGCCAGCCATGCTTGACCGAGAGCATCCTGCCAGGCCTGAAGCGAGCGCTCCGGGTTCGGCAACGCTTTTGATCCTGCCGCTGGAGCAGGCCGAAGCCGACCTGCTGCCAGCCGAAGCCCTGCGTGGGCTTGCCGAACTGCTGCGCCAGGGTTTGAGCGATCGCTCAGAGCGACTGGTCGTGCTGAGCACGCGGGTTGGTACTGAGCATGCCGAAGGCAGGCTGGAGCAGACCGAGCTCGGTCATGGCGGGCCCTTGTTCGAACTGGCCCTCACCCTCGATCAGGACGCGCAGGACTGGCTGCTGCGATTGCGATTGCGCAGACTCGATCAGGCCGGTTCTGACTGGAGCATCGACGATCGGCTGCGGGCGCCAGAGCTGGAGATCGCGCTGGCCAGGCTGACCGCACGTCTGCTGATCCTGCTCGACGGTACTGATATCGACGTCGACGCCATCGCCAGCCAACCGCTGATGGCTCGCCGGGCCCAGGCCATGGAACTTGCCCGCATCGGTCGTCGCAGCGAATCGCGAGCCATTTTCGAAGGCCTGTTGGAAAAGGCTCCCGATGATCCGGAGCTGCTGCTGGGGCTGGGTACCCTGGACTGCCAGGCCCGGGATCGAGCACCCTGTTTCCAGCGCCTGGTGCCGTTGACGACTGGCCGTCACGATGCCCGGACTGCCGTACTCAGCCGGATTGCTCTGGCTGACTTTCACCTTGCCACAGGTGAAGGCGAAGCTGCCGATCACCTGATTGCCGAGCTGGCCGAGCTGGACCAGCCCTCGCTGGATCCCAGTCTTCGAGCAGAAATCGCCTCGGTGCGTTCGCACCGTGCTTTCGTCGCCGGACGCTATGCAGAGGCCCGCGAGCAGGAACTTTTGGCCCAGCGCATGCAGCTGCTGGTCGGCGAAGTTCGGGGCGCAATGGTGGCCCAGATCCGAGCAGCCGGGATTGCCGGTCTGGGTGGCGACAGGCTTTTGGCGATCAGCCAGCTGGAGCAGGCCGCCAGTCAAATGCGCAGCATGGGCAACAGTGAAGGCCAGGCCGTGGCCTGGCTGGTGGCCAGCGTATTCCATATCTACGATGGACGCCTGGCGTTGGCCTGGCGCTCGGCTTCCGAGGCCGCGACCATAGCCGAGCAAGCCAATGCGCCGCCCCTGCTGGCCGAAGCCCTGGAGCGTCAGGGCCAGGTTCTGGCCGGTCGCGGGGAAAGCGCTGCGGCGATTGACCACATCACCCGGGCCCGGGCGCTGGCCGAAGCCAACCGTGACCAGCAGCGGGTCTTGACCACTCGTCTGCGACTGGCCAGCCTGAAAGATGACAACGATTCCCTGGATGTGGAGCTGGCTGAGTTATTCGATCAGGTTGATCAGCGTCTGAGTCCGATTGTTCAGGCCGGCATGTTCAGCGAGCTGGCCGTGTTGGCCAGCCGATCGAAGGAGGATGATCTGGCCGAGCGCGCCGCGTCGGCGCTGGCGCGTCTGGCACGACAGTGGCCGGACCACCAGTTGATGCCGGCGATGCAGGCCTGGACGGCCGCGCGCCGTGCGGCTCTGGCCGGTGATTGTCGCTCGGCCCTCGAGCAGTTGCCGCCAGCCTGGGTTCAGCGCCGGGCCGGCATCATCGAACTTGAGGCCTTGTTCGTGCTCAAGGCCGATTGCTTGCTCGAGCTTGGCCGCTTGCAGGAGGCCCGCGAACTTCTCGCCGACCCAGGGCTGGTTCGTCTCGAGGGCGTCGCTGGCCGCCGCGCCGTCCACGCCATTGAGGCCGCCATGCCCTGACAGAGCTTAGCTGTCAGCGAATTGTCAGGGTTTTGTTGAGACCTTTTCGGCCCCTTCGCTTCAATATCCGTCTCCGGTGGCAACGGTCACGCAAGCACCTCGGCCCGAATGGGTGGTGCTGCGTACAAGGATGGGCGGTGCCTGGATTCCGAACGCAGGGAGCACTGCACGTGCAAGCCATGAAGTTGACCACTAGAAGATTTGTTTTGAGCGCCTTCTGGGCCGGGCTACTGATTTGCCAGAGCCTGACTGCGGCAACCGCGCCCGGACCCGATGACGCAGTGTTTTTCTCGCGCTTTGAAGCGGGCAATCAGGCCGAGGCGGCCCGTTTTCTCAACCAGGCAACTTTCGGCGCCACTATCGGCGAGATCTCGCGTGTCGAGCAGATGGGCAAGGCCGCCTGGATAGACCAGCAGCTCGCCTTGCCGATCAGCTGGAACCACGTTGAAAAGACCCTGTCGACGGCCGACTATGCCGGCTGCCATTACCTGCGACCGCGCGACGAAGACTTGAATTTTTCCCTCTGGGGTGCGTTCGTTTCCAGTCCCGACCAGTTGCGTCAGCGCCTGACCTACGCACTCAGTCAAATCATCGTGACCTCTCAGGTTACCAATCTGCACTACGAAAGTGGTCTGATGTCGCCGTCCTGGGTCGACATGCTCAGTGAGCACGCCTTTGGCAACTATCGCGAGCTGCTGGGCGCAGTCGCTCGCCACCCTTCGATGGGGGTTTACCTGTCCCACCTTTTCAACCCCAAGGGCAACCCGGACACTGGCCGCATCCCCGATCAGAACTTCGCCAGGGAGCTGGTGCAGTTGTTTACCATCGGCCTCGAAGAACTCAATCTGGATGGCACGCCCGTCCTTGATGCTGACGGCCTGCCGATCCCGACCTACGGCCAGGACGACATCGAAGGCTTGTCGAAGGTGATGACCGGCTGGGCCTGGGCATCGCAGGGCAGCAACTGGTGGCACCGACCGAATATCTCCTGCAACCAGGTAGCCCAGACCCAGCCGATGAAGGCGTTTCCGGACTTCCATGAGCCAGGTCCAAAGACTTTTCTCGGCCTGACCATCCCGGCCCAGAACCCGCCCGACCCGCAAGCCAGCCTGGATGCTGCCCTGGACCATATCTTTGCCCACCCCAACGTTGGCCCGTTTATTGGCCGCCAGCTGATCCAGCGCCTGGTTGTGAGCAACCCCTCGCCGGATTACGTAGCACGCGTGGCGACCGTGTTCAACGACAACGGCCAGGGCGTGCGCGGCGATATGGCGGCCGTGGTCCGGGCCATACTGCTTGATCCGGAAGCCCGCGACCCGGGCATGATCGAGCAGCCACACTGGGGCAAGATCCGCGAGCCCATCCTGCGTCAGGCCCAGGTCATGCGCGCTTTCAACGCCAGTACTATCGAGCCGTCAGGCGGTTTCCAGCTGCGCTTTCGGGGTCAGAACTTCGAGTTCGGCATCGGCCACCAGCCAATGCGCTCGCGCACCGTTTTCAATTTCTATCGCCCGGTCTACACGCCGCCAGGATCGGCGCTGGATGCGGCCGGACTGGTCGCCCCCGAGATGCAGATCGTCGATGAGTTTCGCATCACCCAGTGGACCAATGTCTGGCTTAAGGAGGTTGCTCTCGAAGGTGGTTTCACCGACTGCTGCTCCCCCGAGGCGCGAAACTTCTACTACTGGAGACTGGACTACGAGCCGCTGATTGCCCTGTTGCAGCAGTCGCCCGAGCGTCTGATCGATCGCTTCGATCTGCTGCTGATGGCCGGCCAGATGTCGCCCGAGCTGCGCCAGATTCTGACCGAAACCATCGCCGCCCAGACCAGCGGATATTCCGAACACAGCGGCATGTTTCGCGGTGTCTCGCACATGAAAGTCGGGCGGGCCTTGCACCACCTGGTCGCTGCGACCGAATACGTGGTGCAGAAATAGGAGATCAGGACGAATGAAGAAGACAAGCAAGTTTCATCAGCGTCGCCAGTTATTGCGTGGCGGCCTCGCCCTGGGCGCTCTGGGTGCGCTCGGCAAGGGATCTTTGCTGTTGAGCCTGGGCCAGATGAGCCAGGCCGTCGCCGGCACCGGCGGTGACTACAAGGCCATAGTCTGCCTGTTTCTGGATGGCGGCAACGACAGCTTCAGCACCCTGGTGCCAATCGATTCGACTTCACGGGCACTGTACGAGGCCGCACGTGGTGCGGTGGGCGTCGGCACCTCGGGTCTGTATCCGCTGGTTCCCGACAACGCTCAGCCCGGCGGTCGCCAGGTCGCCTTGCATCCGGAATTGGCCGGTCTGGGACCGGTCTTTGATGCCGGCCGTCTGGCCGTGGTGGCGGCTGTTGGTACCCTGATCGAGCCGGTCACACTCGCCACCCTGGAGGCCGGCCAGTCGACCTTGCCGCGTGACCTGTTCTCGCATGAACAGCAGGCCTTTCAATGGCAGACCGTGGTCAACAATGGCCAGCTTCGGGGCTGGGGCGCACGCCTGGCCGACTATGTCGTCAACCAGAATCAGTTTGCCCCGGCCACCGCCATTTCCACCTTCGGCCAGTCGCCCTGGTTGAACGGCAATCTGGTCAGCCAGTTCGTGGTCGGCGGCAATGGCGATGTCGGCTCGATTGCCTCGGCCGGCTCGCGTCTGGACCGAGCAACCGGCCAGGCCCATACTCGCAGCAACCTGCTGGAGCAGGCCTACGCGGCCTCTCACGATCGGCTGCGCGATGGCGCCTCGGCCATCTCGTCGGCCATTCTTCCGGTCAGCGCTTTGCCGCCGGTGCCCAATGAGCTCAACAGTCTGGCCGTGCAGCTGCGCACGGTAGCCCGGATGATTGGCGGACGAGCCAGCCTCGGCGCCGGCCGCCAGGTGTTTTGCTGCTCGGTCACCGGTTACGATACCCATGTCGACCAACTCAACCTCCACAATGGCCTGATGCGCGATCTCGGCCAGGCCATGGTGTACTTCGACCAGGCCCTTGACCACCTGGGTGTCAGCGACAAGGTGACAACCTTTACCGCCTCCGATTTTGGCCGCAATCTGGTGGCCAACGACGGCGGTACCGATCATGGCTGGGGTTCGCAGCAGCTGGTCATGGGCGGCGCCGTCAACGGCCGCAACATCATCGGCGAACTGCCCGATCTGGACGCAGTCAACGGCAGCGACATCTGGCGTCAGAACTACATCGTGCCGAAAATTGCCTCCGACCAGCTTGGCGGCAGCCTGGGGCGCTGGTTTGGACTCAGCGACAGCCAGCTGGCCGAGGTCTTTCCCAACGTCGCCAACAACGGTTTCGACTCCATGGTCATCCCTGGTTCGCTGCCGCTGTTCGCGGGCGCGTGAGGGCGGCAGTTCGGAGTCTGATCTGTCTGCTGCTGATGAGTTCGGCGGCGCTGCTGCTTGCCGAGGAGCAACGATCCGGGCTCGGCCCGGCCGACGCCCAGGGCTGTGCCAACATCGCCATCGTCCCGTTCCAGACAAATATTGATTTCGAATCCAGCATTCAGCCCATCCTTACCGAGTCCTGCGTGATCTGCCATGCGGCCGACAGCGAGTTCCTGGACTTGAGCGCGGGACGGGCCGCGGCAAGCCTGATCGACAGGCGTAGCGTCCAGGATCCGAACCGTTGGCTGGTCCGTCCGGGTCAGCCCGAGACCAGCTTGCTGGTGGCCAAGGTGCTGTGCTCCGATCCGGGCCTGGGCGGACCGATGCCGCCCGGGCTGCCGCTCAGCCCGTTTCAGCGCGCCCTCATTCACGACTGGGTCCTCGGTGGGGCGCCGGCCGATCACGAGGACCGCATTTCCCTGGCCAACTTTCGTCGTCGCCAGACCACTGCCAAGCCTTGATCAGAGCGGTAGGCCCGCCACTTTCCCCTTCCGCCCTCATTTCAGGGCTGCAATCCTCCAAAAGTCCTTTTCCATCAGGTCGACGCCTGGTCTGTGGCTTTGCCACGCCCTTTGGCTGACTGGCATGGATCGTCGCGGGCTGGATTGATCCTGGTTGCGCGAATAATTTGCTTGCCTCGAAACTGGTTTGCCTGTATTGTCAATTGCCAAATATGGCAAACGCCACAAACGAGGAAAATTCATGACTCCGGACAGTGCTCGACCCTT
>REEQ01000115.1 GCA_007695005.1 Wenzhouxiangellaceae bacterium
CCTTGTGCAGCTGCCGCCACTTTTCTGCACAAAGAAAGCCCATGCCCGGCTCTGCGGACTCAGTGCTTTTCGGAGAATCAGGGATTGCGGAATCCGGATATAACCAAAAGTTTTCCAGGCCGAGGTCGCTGTATCCTCACGAGATTGGCTCAAGGGGACGTCAAGAAATTGATTTTCTGATCAAGTTGAAGTTTCGTTCCTGCTGCCCTCTACCAGCCGGCTTGAATAGGGTATCCGCGTTGAGTCCAAACAATCACGCCTTCGTCAATAATGGCGGTGTTGGGAATGCCATGAGCACGCAGCGCATCCACAACGCGGCCGGAGGCGGCGTGTGGGCAGGCGCAATAGACAATAATCCAGGTGCCATCGTCGGGCATGTCGCCGATGAAACGCTCCGGTTCGCGGTAATACGGAACAGGGACGGCTCCAGGAATGTGCGCTCGCTGCCAGTCGGACATGGCGCGCGCGTCCAGCAAAACCATCCGCTGGCCGAGCCGCATGGCCTGTTCAACCGACTCGGCGGCAACGAAGCGACCTTCACGCAGCTCAAAAGCAGGCGTCTCACCGTTAGGATGAAGGATGTATTCATGTGCCTCCGGCGGCGAGCGCAAAGCGACTTCCGGCGCATCCCAACCTGAGGCACGGCTTCGCAAGAAAGCCGTAAGCGCATCGAGCTCTTCGTCTTCCAACAGCTCGGCATAGCCGATCATCGGGGTGTCTTCGCGGCCGTAGGCAATCGCGTAGCGGATAAACGCGTCCGAAACCGATGACAGGAACATGGGGTGGGCAAGCGCTGGGGCATCAATGCCCTCTCCCTCGGCACCGTGACAACTGGCGCAGTCGCGCTGATATAGTTCGGCGCCCAGGCTGATATCGCCCTTGATCGGCTCACGCGGTAATGACAGAAACTCCTCCACGCCACTTTCTTCAGCCAGCCAGCGGACCAGATTGATCAGGTCTGACTGTTCCAGGGGACCACCAAATTGACTGCCGTAGGCCGCCATTGCGGTACCAGGTCGACCGTAATAGGTTGCCGAATACAGGTAGCCAAGACCGCCACTGGCGATCAGCGAGCGGGAGCGTAATGACGGGGCATTGTCGGCGGCATAGCCCTCCCGATCATTCCCGTGACACAGTGCACAGTAGCGCTGGTAGTTCGCGGCAGCCTCGGCAGCCTCTTCGGCTTCCAGCGGTGTCGGGAGGTGGGCCATTGCCATACCGGCCAACAGCAAGGACATGGCGAATAGTTGGATTTTCCCAAACGCACGCAAACTGACTTCGATCACAAATTTATTCCTTAAGTTAGTGGTTGTTCTCGTCTGGGCCAGCTTTTTCCGCGATGGGGGCTCACACTCCAATCGGTATTTGTTATGTTATACCACTTTGTTCCCAGCAGAAGACACCACTACAAGGCACGCTCCCGTCCATCCTGGCGGCCAGGGTTAAACGGCCATCGTGGCTTAGGGAACCTCTGAATAACTCTGCGCGAGCGCGACGGCGCCTTTGCGGGATGACCCGTTGTGGCTTCGGCGAGCGTGGTTTGGTCATTCCGACTGAAACGCGCTCCGCGCATGGTTATTCAGAGGTTCCCTAAGTCAGCTCAAGTTCGCCACCCGGGTCAGGGTAGCCGCGGTCGACATTGGTAGCGAGCTATTATTATTAACCCGGCAGGTATGTAGATCACATTCAGGGTGCCAAGCAGGCCCTGAATCAAGGCGTCGCTCGCAGGCAATGGTGATTCCATTGGCAAGAGCGAGAACGCTTATCAGTTGCTGCCGGGTGAATAAACCACGAATCTTTTGGTTCCGGTCGCAGCCGATATCGACCTGCGTTTCATTCGGTAGCTTTCAACTTCGGGCCCACCCGCAGGCCGATCAGCCCTTGAAGGGGCAAGCCAATGAAGCGATGAATAACAAAAGTTGCCAGCGCCATGATCGAGCCGAACAGCGTTGGCAGTACGGCGCCAAACACCACGCTCATTCCCAGTATGAAACCGAGCAGGCATTCGGGGCGGTACACCGGCAAGAACAGGGCCAATGGCAGCAGGCCAAAGAACAGGTAGCCGGTGATCTGTTCATGGCCGCTGAAGAAGCTGACCGACATGGCAGCCCCGTAAGCCAGGCCAGCCAACAGACCGACCAGGGCAAGCTGAAGGGATTGAGAGCCCGCGTCCTCCTTGCGGCGCCGGCTCAAGCCCAGCAGGCACCAGGTGAGCAGTGGAATCAGCACGGCGCCGAACCAGTCGGAAACTCGCGGCAGCGCCGGGTTGTGGAGCAAGTGATGGGCCGGAACCCCGTCATGAACGTGACGCCATGCCAGCAGGCCCCAGATAGCGAGTGAAAAAGCAACGGTCAGACCGATCCTGAGCTGTTTGAAACGGTGGTCTGCCATGGCGTGGGCTCCGACAAGATGCTTGAATCCTAAGCGTTTGAACGCGAGGACGCTTGTGCCATTGGTCATCCGGAGTGGGTCGGAAATATCCGGGTCCAGAAGTGTTTGCCGGCCAGGCTGCCGGGCTACCTCGACCGGGGGTGGGATGAGACTCGGCAGCTCTGGACCCGTTCATTAGCCGAATCTCTTCAGATAAGCCCACTGGCGTCGATTCAAGGCATCAGATTGTTTATTGCAAGGCTGTCTTCTCCGAAATGCAGCTCGAACTCAAAGGCAAGAAACTGCGGTAACGGGTCAATGCTCAGACCCAAAGGCAAGGTCCTCAGGCATTCAGCCACATCGTAACGTGAAGGGGTCTCCCGCACCTGGCTTATTGCTCGTCCCGTTTCCCGGCCATCTTTCGCGAACGCCAGTTGTAGATGATACGTGGACGTGCTGGGCTCTGGCTCAATGGCTCGCAGCTTGTTCCAGCAATGCTCAAGCATATATGGCTGCAAGTTGTCCTGCATTGATCGGCGCGCCTGTTCACGAGCCCTTTCAAGCGTGCTCCTTTGGGTAAGGGTTTCCGCTTGCACAGCTGTGGGCGATCCAGTCATTGCCCTTGGATCCGGCTCAAGGCCAGGTTGGCCGTACACCAAGCCTAAGTAGACGGAGATCGCCACAAGTACAAGGCCGAAAAACACAGCGGCGGCCAACAGTTTGCTTTGCATGTGATAGGGCAACCCTCAGTTCACGGTGACCAACATGGCACTCGTGTATCCCCATTCATAGGAGTTCCAGGATCCAAACTGTTCAGGTGACGCGCTTGCACATAGCCCAAAACTATATGTGCCTGCAGGAAGGCCTGATGCAACTGCCGACAACGTGAACGGAATTCGAGTGTTTTGAGGAACCCTGTTTCCGAAAGAGCCAGAGCCGATGTTGGTCGGGTTCGCTGTGCTCCCGAAAGTCCGGTAGCAGACCCATAGACTCAACATTTGACCGCCGCCTGAGGCAGTGCTCCCCATGCTTCTCGACGAAACAATAAAAACGCGTTGCCCCGACTGAACCTGGAGCGTTACTTGGGGAGCGACAAAATCACGAACGCCAGTGCCCTCGCTGGAGGGCACCGCAGGGGCGTTGCCAGTTGCTAGAACAGCGGTCACGACGCCGCTGGGTCCGGCAGGCCCCATCGGGCCGATTTCTCCCTGCGGGCCTGCGGGTCCGACCGGGCCTTGTGGACCGGCGGGTCCCGCAGCCCCGGTTTCACCCGGCGGCCCCATTTCGCCTGGTGGCCCTGCTGGGCCATCGGATCCTGGCGGCCCTTGCGGTCCGGCGTCACCTTGTAAACCTTGCGGGCCTTCAGGGCCTGCCGGACCGGGCTCACCCTGAGGGCCAGTCGGCCCGGCAGCTCCGGCCTCGCCCTGCGGGCCCTGGGGACCCTCCGCGCCCGGAAGACCCTGCGGTCCTGCGGGGCCGGGCTCCCCTTGTGGACCAGCCGGTCCTTCAGCGCCCACTTCACCTGGCGACCCAGTCTCGCCTTGCGGGCCCGGGGGGCCTTCCGGTCCGGATTCCCCTTGTGGTCCCTGGGGACCTTCTGCACCTGGCAGACCCTGCGGTCCTGCGGGGCCGGGCTCCCCTTGCGGACCAGCCGGTCCTTCAGCGCCCACTTCACCCGGTGGCCCGGTCTCGCCTTGCGGGCCGGGCTGCCCCTCCGGCCCTGCTGGCCCGAGCTCTCCTTGGGGACCCTGCGGACCTTCGGGGCCTGGGTCACCCTGGGGACCTGCCGGCCCGGTTTCTCCCAGTGGTCCCTGTGGGCCTTCGGGGCCTGGATCGCCCTGAGGTCCCTCCGGTCCGGTTTCGCCCTGCGGTCCCTCTGGCCCTGGTGGTCCAGGCTGGCCTTCCGGTCCCTCCGGGCCAGCGGGTCCGTCAGCACCCGGGGGGCCTTCATTGCCCGCAAGCGCAAACAGAGCAACCGGGCTGGGTCGCAGCGCCTGGCGCGGATTCAACGGGGTGCCCTCGACGCGCACTTCCAGATAGCGGACCTGCTCATTGAACGCGCCGACACCAAAGTCCAGTTCGACCTGGAACAGCCCGTCTGCCACTGGCCAGTTGTCGCGGCTCTGCGTTGGGCCCACCTGACTGCCGCCACCGAGCGAATCGAAGAGCCGGAACTCCAGGTTGGCCGTGCCGGTAAACGGCTGGCCCGAATCCTTGAGTTGACCCTGATAGGTGATGGTGGTGGAAGCCAGCGCAGGATCCGCCGAGATGGTGAACAGCAGAGCAGCCAGTAGCCGTAAATGCATGAGATATCTCCGATAGGCATTCCAGGGACATAACCAGTCATTCGGAGTGGAGCCGAAATGTCTGCCATGGCTGAATACCCAAGCGCAAGACATTCCGCCAATCGCAACGGCTTGGCTGCTCAATGGCCGCGGGGTCTGCCCGAACCAAGAGGGGGTGCGGACCGGCATCCATTCAAGGTGCCCGGAAGCGGCCAGCGATCCAGCTGCGATCCCGGGCAGCGCAGCGAGGGCCTACACGGACATGTGCCGCAAATGATGATGGCATAAGTATGGCCGTGCAGCCCTTACAGCGCGACTGAAACCTGCCTCAGCATGTCGGCGATCGTCTGGTAGTTGATTTCACCAGCCTGAAGACGCTTGTGATCTTCGTCGCTGGAACAAACGATTTCACCCAGCGTCTCGAAGCCGCCAACCACGCCGGCCAGACCCTCGGCACGCGAGCGGGCCTTGTGGCGCGGGATGAAGAAGCAGTCCTGGCGTGAACCGCACTCTGCGGTAATTGTGATTATGTTGGCCGTGGCGTGCTCGGGCTCTCCCACTCTGGCCAGCCAGTCCTTGATCCAGGGGCTGACGGCCTCCATTGCCACAGTCTGCTCGTCGTGCCAGTGCATGAAGCTCAATGGGTAGATTTCTTCTACCACACCGTCGGCATCGTGTCGCTGGATAGCCAGCTCCAGCGGCAGCTGACCGTAATCGGCTGGACGGGGTAGCAGATGGTAGTGCAGGTGGCCAAGAATCGAGGCGCCGGCGCCTTCGCCATTGTAAAAACATATCCAGCCGGGCAGCTTGCTGCTGAGTTCGAGCAAATCGGAAATGATTGTCGCAAGGGTTTCGCTGCTGCCGCCCCAGCACTGGGGAATATGCTCGCGTGCGGCGGCGATGCAGTGGCCCGGTGCCAGCGGGAAAGGATTCATCCAGGCGGTGTAACGGGAGCCAGCCAGCGGCAGATCGTAGCCCAGCTCTGTACCCTGTTGTTGCCACCAGATGTTCTCGGCACACAGAAAGCACCCCTGATTGACGTTTTCCACATTTTCCGGTGCCAGCGCCAGACCGGCGCCGGCAAAGCGGCGTGCTCGGGCAGGGTTGTATTGCACGGAAAAGTAATGACGCCGGCCGCTCGCGCTGGGCAGGATGAAGCGTTCGACGTTTTCCAGATTATCTCGAATGAAACCGGTGGCACGCTGGTTCTCGGCCAGGGCCATCAGGGCGGCGCCCAAGCCGCTGGTGGAGTTGACCAGGTCAAGTTCCAGTTTCAGTTCCTGCTGGCGCTGAAGCCAGGACGATCGACTCAGCTGATCCATGTCAGGTCGTAAAAACGGTCGTTGTGAAAGTGAAAACCATGCCTCCAGTATAATGACTGGCGAATTCACAAAAGCTTGAAGCGGGGAATTCGCGGCCATGCAAGGCGACAGCATTGTTATTGAAGCCCACCATCGTCAGGCCGCCAGTGAGATTGCTGCCAGCCTGATTCCAGCGCTGGAATCGACCACAAAACGCCACACCATCACCATCGCCGGTGAGTCCGGCAGCGGCAAGTCGGAAACTGCTGCCGCCCTCCGCCAAGCGCTGGTGGCAGCAGGGGTTTCGGCTCTGGTCCTGCAACAGGACGACTACTTCGTTTACCCTCCACGCAGTAACGATGCAGCCAGGCGTCGGGATATCGCCTGGGTGGGGCCGGGTGAGGTCAGGCTGAGGCTGATGGACGAGCACCTGGCGGCATTTGTCGACGGTGCAGATCGTTTTGAAAAACCCCTGGTGGTTTATGAGCGCGATGCGGTCGAGTCGGAAATCATGAACTGCAAGCAAGCCCGGGTGTTGATCGCGGAAGGGACCTACACCACCTTGCTGAGGCAAGCCGACTGGCGAGTATTCATTGCCAGGGACTGGCAGCAGACCCGTGCCCACCGGGAGAAGCGCCGTCGCGATGAGTCGGAGCTTGATCCGTTCATCGATCAGGTCCTGAGGATCGAGCATGACATCATCAGCCAGCATCGTGCACTGGCAGATTTCGTCATCGAAAGCGACTATACGCTGAGTCGCCCGGAGCGCGGCTGATGCGAATCGCGTTTATCAACCCCCAAGGCAATTTTGATCGTCATGATTCCTACCTGACCGAGCATCCCGACTTCGGTGGGCAGCTGGTCTATGTCAAGGAGCTGGCCCTGGCCATGGCCAGGCAGGGTCATCAGGTCGACATCCTGACCCGCAAGATTGTTGACCCGCAGTGGCCGGAGTTCAGCGAGCCGATGGACGACTTCGGTGAGCTGGCCGAGCGGGTCCGCATACTGCGCCTGGCATTCGGAGGCGATGCATTCCTGCCCAAGGAACAGCTCTGGCCGCATCTGCCGGCCTTCGTGCAAGCGATAGAAGCCTTTTACGATCGTACCGAGTGGCCGGCCTGCTTTACTGCCCATTACGCTGATGCGGCCGCGGTCGCGGTCGCTCTCAAGCAGGCCCGCGCCATTCCCTTCAGTTTTACCGGTCACTCACTGGGAGCGCAGAAGATGGACAAGCTGGGCGTCAATGCTGCCAATATCGATGCCATGGAAGCGCGCTTCCACTTTCGCCAGCGTCTGGTGGCAGAGCGGTCGGGCATGGCGCTGGCCGATACCATCGTCACCTCGACCAGTGAAGAGCGCTTTGGCCAGTATGGTCATCGACTTTATGCCGGGGCCGTGGAACCGTCTGATGACAGCCGTTTCCGGGTGATCCCGCCGGGTATCAACAGTCGAATTTTCAATCCCGACCCGGCCAGTGACAGCGCCGAGGACAGGGCCCGGGTGCAGGGCCAGTTGCCGTTCCCCGACGACCCTCATGTGGTGGTGTCCAGTCGCCTGGATCCGAAGAAAAACGTCGCTGGCGTTGTTGAAGCCTTCGCCGCCTCGCCAGCGCTGCAGTCCTCGGCCCGCCTCGCCTTGTTCGTTCGTGGCAGTGATGACCCCTGGACGGATATGGGGCGACTCGGTGAGGCCGAGCGCCAGGTGCTGCGGCCGATTCTTGCGCGCATCGAAGGCTCGGGCTTGCGCGAGCGTGTCCATTTTCTCAATCTGAACTCGCAAAAGCAGCTGGCATGCGCCTATCGCATGCTGGCGCGCAGCGGATCGGTATTCGCGCTGCCCTCGCTGTTCGAGCCCTTTGGCCTGGCACCGATCGAGGCGGCGGCCTGTGGTCTGGCCGTGGCAGCGACCAGAAACGGTGGTCCAGCCGAGATTTTCGCAGATGATGTCGGAGAGCTGTTCGATCCGGAAGATGCCTCCGACATGGCTGAGGCCCTGGTGCGTGCGCTGGCCAGGCAACCGGAATTGGCTGCGCGAGCCGCCGAGCGCGTGGCCGAGCGCTATACCTGGGACCGCACCGCGCAGCGTTATCTGGAAGTTATTCGCGCCTGGGGGGCTGCTCCTGCAAGGCCGGCTGTCGATCCCGATGCGGTCAATGCCGACTTCGGCGCAAGGCTTGAGTCTTACCTGCAGGCGTGAGCTCGCTCAGCCCTGGCAGGACTTCGAATAGTGGCTGGCTTCGACCGGCTGATAGCGTCTTTCCTGGCCAAGCATGTCCCGGTTGACGACCACCACCCCAAGACGAGTGATGTGAAAGCGCTGCCTGTCGTGCGCGGCATTCTCGCCGATCACGGTGCCGGGAGGCAGGATGCAGCCGTTGTCGAGCAGGGCGCCGGACACTCGGCAGCCTTCGCCGATCTCGCAGCCGGGCAGGGCGACGACTCGTTCCAGCCTACAGCCCTTGGCCACCCGGCAGTCGCTGAACAGGATGCTCTGGATGAGCTCTGAATCCGAGACCACGCAGCCGTTGCTGACAATGCAGTCGACCAACAGGCAGCCGCCCTGGGGGCCGTGGTCGGTGAACTTGGCCGGTGGAGACTGCACCAGCTTGGTGTAGATCGGCCAATCCGGATCGTGCACGTCCATTACCGGTTCGTCGGCCAGCATCTCGATGTTGGCCTGGTAGAAGGCATCCAGGGTGCCGACATCACGCCAGTAGGCCTGGCCAGGGGAGGCATGTTCCAGCGGCTGCGCCTGAACGCGATGGCCGCTGGCAACGGCATGCGGAATGATGTCCTTGCCGAAGTCGTGGCTGCTGTCTGCCAGCGTTGCGTCGCGCTTCAGGGTTTCATGCAGGTAGTCCGAGTCGAACACATACAGGCCCATGCTGACCAGGGCATGCTCCGGGTCATCCGGCAAGGCCTTGGCATGCCTGGGCTTTTCTTCGAACCCGATGATGCGCCCATCCTCATCAACTTCCATGACGCCGAATTCGCTGGCCTCTGCCAGCGCGACGCGGTGACAGGCAACAGTGATTTGCGCCTCGGTACGGGCGTGGGTAGCGAGCATCAGGCCATAGTCCATCTTGTAGATATGGTCCCCGGCCAGGATCAGGGTATAGCGATGATGAAAGGCCTCGAGTATGTCCAGGCTTTGGTAGACGGCATCGGCCGTCCCCTGGTACCAGTTCTCGTCTTCCAGCCACTGCTGTGCCGGAATGATGTCGAGCATGTCACCGTAGTCGGTGTTGAGCCGGTTCCAGCCCATCATCAGGTGCCGGATCAGCGAGTGTGACTTGTACTGGGTCAATACCGCAATCTGGCGTATGTCGGAGTGCAGGCAGTTCGACAGGGCGAAGTCGATGATACGGAACTGACCACCGAACGGGACGGCCGGTTTGGCGCGCCAGTCGGTGAGCATCCGCAGTCGGCTTCCGCGTCCGCCAGCCAGGATCAAGGCCTGGGTCTGGCGAGTCAGACGGGATACATATCGGGATTGGGCCATCACGCTGTGCCTGTTGGGTCTGGTTTCATCATACGGACTGCACGCACGGTGGCTTTGACATGCATCAATTGCAGAGGCGTCGGCCTTGACGAGCGCAATTTGCTTGTAAAATACCGGGTTTGGGTTTTGACTCCGGAGCAAGCCAGACCATGCGAATCGGCACCACCCTGACCAGCTATATTCTTCGCAAGCAGCGCGATATCGAAGGTGCCAGCGGCACATTTACCGGTTTGCTGAATGACATCGCCGTAGCCTGCAAGAAAATCGCGGACCTGGTCAACAAGGGCGATCTGGTCAACGTCCTCGGCAGTGTCGACGCCACCAACGTTCAAGGTGAGCAGCAGAAAAAGCTGGATGTGATTTCGAACCAGCTGATGATCGAGGCGCTGGAGGGTAACGGTCACATTGCGGCACTGGCCTCTGAGGAAATGGAGGGACTGCACCATGTGCCGGATCATGCCCAGCGCGGACGCTATCTGCTGCTCTGCGATCCGCTGGATGGTTCATCCAATGTCGATGTCAACGTTTCGGTGGGTACGATCTTTTCCATTCTGCGCGCACCGGATGGGGTCGAAGCGCCGCAGATCGACGACTTTCTCAAGCCGGGCACGGCGCAGATTGCAGCCGGCTACTGTCTTTACGGTCCCTCGACCATGCTGGTCTTGACCACCGGCGACGGCGTCAGCGCCTTTACCCTGGATCGAGATTTTGGCGAGTTCCTGCTGACCAAGGAAAACATCACGATTCCGGCCGATACCGCCGAGTTTGCGATCAACGCTTCCAACCAGCGCTTCTGGGAGCCTCCGATTGCTCGCTACATCGACGAGTGCCTGCAGGGGGCCGATGGCCCGCGTGGCAAGAACTTCAATATGCGCTGGGTGGCCTCGATGGTGGCCGAGGTGCACAGGATCCTCACCCGCGGTGGCATCTTCATGTACCCTGGCGACAGACGCCTGAAGGCGGCGGGCAAGGCAGGCAAGTTGCGCTTGATGTACGAGGCCAATCCGATGGCTTTCATCGTCGAACAGGCCGGCGGTGCGGCAGTTTGCGATGGACAGCGGATCATGGAAATCCAGCCTGATGATTTGCACCAGCGCGTCCCGGTGATGCTGGGTTCGCGCAAGGAAGTCGAGCGGCTGGCTTCCTACTTCCAGACGTGATCTGGGCGGGTCTGCTGCAGGGCGCGATGCCACCAAGACAATGATCGGTTACGACATTCAGCCCGGCTGGCGCGAAGCCATCTTCGTGCTCTTGCTGCTGGTCTACCTGGGCTGGCTGCTGTTCGGACGCGGCAAGTATCTGTCGGAAACCCGTCCGATGAAAACCGTGTTTGGGCGGCTGGTGGCGATCGGATTGTTCGCGGCGTTCATCGCGGCGGTGGTGTTGATATATCGCTGAGCCATTGTCGCTGGGCGGGTGTAAATCACCCGCTGCTTTTCCGCTCCCTACTCCAATGTCAGGCCCTTTGGCCCACGCTTTCAAGTTCCTTTTCAAGCTGGTGCTGGGTAGCTTTCGGCGAGCTGGTGCGGCGGGCCAGCAGCTGATAGAGCAGGGGGATGACGAACAGGGTCAGCAGGCTGGATACACTAACGCCGAACAGCACCACTATGCCGATGACCTGACGAGTCTCAGCGCCCGCGCCGGACGACAGGATCAGTGGCAGCGTTCCGGCGACGGTGGTAATGCCGGTCATCATGATCGGGCGCAGCCTGACCGAGGCACCTTCAATCACTGCCTCCTCGAAGTCCATACCCTGGTCGCGCAGCTGGTTGATGAATTCAACGATCAGGGTACCGTTCTTGGCTGCCAGACCGATCAGCATCACCAGGCCGATCTGGCTGTAGACGTTAAGCGTACTGCCAGTCAGCCACAGGCCGAGCAGACCGCCGCCAACGGCCAGCGGAACGCCGAGCATGATCACGAGCGGGTGGATCCAGTTTTCGAACTGGGCCGCCAGGACCAGAAAGACCACCGCCACGCCGAGCAGAAACACAAAGATGATCGAGCTGCCAGCCGTTTTGAAGTCACGGCTCAAGCCCTTGTAATCGATGATGGCGGTTTCCGGCAGATGCTCTCGCGCCAGGCCTTCGAGGAAGTTCAAGGCCTCACCCAGGGTGAGCGTATCGGCCAGCCCCGCCTGGATGGTGATGGCGCGCACTCGGTTGTAGCGGTTCAGACTGGTCGAGTCGGCAATGTTCTCGATCTGCACCATATTGGATAGCGGGATCAGCTGTCCAGAGCGACTGGAGCGCACGTAGAGGTTTTCCAGTGCCGCAGGTGAGCGTTGTCGGTCACGTTCGCCTTCGATGATGACGTCGTATTCCTGACCATCCTCGATGTAGGTAGTAACCCGGCGTGATCCGAGCATGGTCTCCAGGGTGCGGCCTATGGTGCTGACCGTGACGCCGAGGTCGGCGGCCCGATCGTAGTCGATATCGATCTGTAGCTGTGGCTGGGTTTCCTTGTAGTCCCAGTCGATCCCGTTCAGACCGGGGTTGTCACGCTCGATTTCGGTCAGCAGTCTGTCGCGCCATTCTGCCAGCTCGGCGTAGTCGGAGCCGCCAATGACAAACTGCACGGGATTCTGGATACCGCCACCGAAACCCTGTCGCATCACGGTATTGATCTGGACGCCACCCAGGTCACTGGTGCGGTTGCGGATGTCAGCCATGATCTCGGTAGCGGGTCGTCGCTGGCTCCAGTCATTCAGTACAACAATCGCGATTCCGGTATTGAACAGCGACAAATTGTTGAAATCTCGCGGTGCGCGAACCAGCAGTCGATTGATCTCCCCGTCCTCGACCAGCGGCATGATGCGCCGCTCGATTTCATTCATGTAGTCCTCCATGTAGCCGAAGGAGGCACCTTCAGGGCCGTTGACCAGAACAAAGAAGGCGCCCCGGTCTTCACGGGGGGCATATTCGTCCGGTATGACGGTAACCAGCCAGATCGAGCCGATGGCGAGCAGGGCGATGATCGGCACGGCAATCAGTCGATGCCGGATCACGGCGGCAAGCAAGCGCTTGTATGCCGACTGGGTTCTCGCCACGGCGCGGTTGAGTTTCGCGACGACCGGATTGTCGTTCTGGCGAGGCTTGAGCAGACGCGACGCCAGCATCGCTGACACCGTCAGGGCGACAAAGCTGGAAAAGGCCACGGCCGCCGCCATGGTCAGCGCGAATTCGGAAAAAAGCCGGCCGATGTCTCCCTGCAGAAAGGCAATCGGGACGAATACCGAGATCAGAACCAGGGTGGTGGAAATGATCGCAAAGGCAACCTGCCGGGTACCGCGATAGGCGGCAACCAGCGCCGTTTCGCCGTATTCGTCCATGCGTCGCCGGGCGTTCTCCAGCACGATGATGCCATCGTCCACGACCAGGCCAATGGCCAGCACCAGCGCCAGCAGCGTCAGCAGGTTGATGGTAAAGCCGAACAGGCTCAAGGCGATGAAGGTCGAGATCAGGGCCACCGGCACGGCGACTGCGGGCACAAGGATGGCCCTGATCGAGCCGAGAAAGATGAAGATGGTCAGCACGACCAGACAGATCGCGATAAACAGGGTTCGATAGACTTCGCGAATGGCACCCTCGACGAACACCGACGAGTCGAAGCTGGGTAGCAGCGCGAGGCCGTCCGGCAACTCCTGGTTCAGACGCTCAACCTCTGATCGGACGGCGCGGGCCACTTCCAGGGTGTTGGCGGTGGACTGGCGAATGATGCCCAGGCCGATCATCGACTCCCCGTTTCCCCGGAACAGGGTTCGATCCTCGACGGTGCCGCGCTCGACGCGTGCGACATCGCCCAGCCTGACCAGGTAGCCATCATCGCCACGGAACAGGACCAGGCGGGCAAAGTCCTCGGCCTGGTTGAACTGGCGGGCGACCCTGACGGTGAACTGGCGGGTGCGCGACTCGATCCGCCCAGCCGGCAGTTCCACGTTCTCGGCTCGCAGGGCGTCTTCGACATCGGTGACCGTCAGACTGCGTGCGGCCAGCGCGTCCCGGTCCAGCCATACGCGCATGGCAAAACTCTGGGCGCCGCCGATGCGCACCTGGGCGACACCATCAATGACCGAGAATCGATCGACCAGGAAACGCTCTGCATAGTCGGTCAGCTCAGGTGTGCTCCAGCCATCGCCAGCCAGGTTCCACCAGACAATGACATCAGCGTTGGCGTCAACCCGCCTGACTTCGGGTGGGTCGGCCTCGTCAGGCAGCAGGCGCAGCACGCGGGCAACCCGATCGCGCACATCATTGGCGGCGGCATCGACATCCCGTCGCAGAGAGAAGCGGATCGAAATGCTGGATTGCCCATCGCGGCTTTGAGATTCGATGAACTCGATGCCTTCGATGCCGGCAATGGCTTCCTCGATCCGTTCGGTGATCTGGGTGTCGACCACGCTGGCCGATGCCCCGGGGTAGCGGGTTTCTATGGAAACGACCGGCGGATCGATGTCCGGGTATTCTCGCAGCGGCAACAGCTGGTAGGACACCAGCCCGAAAATGACCAGGAGCAGGGCAGCGACGGACGCCAATACCGGCCGGGTAACCGCCAGATCGGACAGAATCATGATTCAGTCTTGCCTGAAAGAATGGCGGCCAGGGACTGTCCAGGCTCGACGACAGCTCGCACCGAGACGCGATCACCATCGGAAAGTCGAAATCCGCCGTGAACCACAACCCTTTCACCTTCGTCGAGGCCGCCTCTGATCTCTACCTGACCCGGATAGCGGCGTCCAAGCTCGACATCACGCCGCCTGACAGCAGTTTCCCTTGCCTCATCGACGATAAAGACATAATGGTTCCGGCCACGGCTGAGTATCGCCTCTTCCGGGACGATGACCGCTTCGCGCGAGCCGGTTTGCAGGGTCACATTCATCAACATGCCGGGGCGCAGGATTCGCTCATCATTCGGTATCTCGGCTCGAATGCGGAACGATCGGGTAACCGGATCCACCTGATTGCTGAGGCCGGTGACGCGGCCGTGGAAGGTCCTGTTGGCAAAGGCCGATGAACGCGCCTCGATTGCCAGCCCCGGCTCGATCAGGGACAGGAACAGTTCCGGGATCGAGAAGTCAACTTTCATCACAGAATCGTCGAGGATGGTTGTGACAACTGTTCCGGGACTCAGCAGAGACCCGACCGAGACATTACGCAGACCCAGTACGCCATCGAAGGGGGCGACGATAAGGCGATCACTGAGACGGGCCTCGACTGCTTGCAGCTGGGCGCGAGCCGTATTCAGCTCGCGCTGCCGCTGGTCGAGGATCGCACGTGACTCCTGGCCGCGACCGGCCAGATCCTGAACCCGCTGAAACTGTCGTTCGGCTTCCTCAACACTGGCTTCAGCTGCCGCCAATTCGGCCAGCTGTTCGCGATTGGTCAGCGCCACCAGTACCTGGCCTGCACTGACGCGCTCGCCATCGCGGAAGCGGATCTCGGCAATGATCTCGGTAATCGAGGTGGTCAGATCCGCTGTTTCAGCGGCCCGCAGCGTGCCCAGCGACTCGATCGGGTCGGCAAGCTCAGTGGCTTGCGCCCGCGCAACGATCACGTCCACCACCTGAGCGCCGGCTGCAAATGGCAACAGCAGCAGCCCGAAACAGACGAGCTTTCTGATCTTCATGAACCGGCTCCAATGGCAAACTCCGTGATTATGCAGGCTGGTCATGAGCGCGGGATGATTTCTCCGGGTTTGATTCGGGCGCTGACGCGTAGACCAGGCCGTCAAGTAATCCACGGAAAACACCCAACTCACGGAAGTTTTTTTGACTGCTCGCGTTCTTCCTTGCTTTCCTTGTCAACCAGGGCAGAATCGACCAACCACCCGCCGATCGACGAAAAGGGGCCAAATCGGGGAGAGGTCCTGGTCGAGATGCAACCCGCGAAGCGCAAGGCCACATTGCCTGCGCTGCGGGTCGCGCCTTGCACTGTCGACTCAGTCACACTCCGAATGTCACAGGATTAATGACGGGGGAGACTAGTGGTCCACGCGGAAAATTAGGTAACACTCAGAGCCACTGTGCCGGTGCGAATCAAGGCGCGTTTCGCCGGGAATGGCGCGCCCTTGCCAAGAAACGCAACGCCGAGTCGCGCCGGCACAGTGGCTCCCGAAGGGCCGCCGCACAAGCGCCGTGGGCAGGGCAGGCGAAGCCGCATGGCGGTATTCGCGAAGCGAATGAAGCCTTGCGA
>REEQ01000122.1 GCA_007695005.1 Wenzhouxiangellaceae bacterium
TGGACTCGCGCAACGGCGAGCAGGTCATGCTGCTGCTCAACGAGCTGCACGACAACGGCGCGACCATCTGCATGGTCACCCACGACCCGCGTTACGCCAATTTCGCCGAGCGCCAGATCTACATGTACGACGGCCAGATCGTCGACGAGGAAACCATGAGCCGCCTGCGCGCCGAAGAAGAAGCGCGCATCCAGGCCCTGCTGGGCAACCGGCTGGAGGCCCGCGTGTCATGACCTTGCAGCGGGCACTACGGGGCCTGGTTCGAACACCCGGCTTCACCCTGGGCGCGGCGCTGATTCTTGGCCTGGCCAGTACCGGCCTGCTGGTGGTGGGCACGGCGGTCTGGCAGCTTTTCTTCAAGCCGCTGCCGTTTGTCGATGGCGACCAACTGGTGACGATTCATGGCTACTCGCAGCAGATCAGCCGGGACATCGGCATCTCGGTGCCACTGCTGGGCGAGCTGGAGCAGGTCGAGGGCCTGGTTGCCGTGGCCGGCTACGAAGAGACGGAGGATCGAACGGATCGCGATGGCCAGGTCTGGCACGTCGCCCGGGTCGGCGCCGGGCTGCCCGATCTGCTCGGCCTGGCACCGGTCCTGGGCAGCGGCTTTCGGGCCGAACATGCCGATCCAGGCGCGCCCACCGTCGCCTTGCTGGCCGAGTCGGTCTGGCAGGCCAGGTTTGATCGCGATCCGTCCGTACTCGGTCGCGACATCGAATTTCGTGATGTTCGCGCTCGCATCATTGGCATCATGCCGGGCAGCCTGACCGTGCCCGATGCCGATGTTCAGGTCTGGTTGCCTTTGCAACTGGGCGCCGACGAATTCAGCGCTGAAAACATGAGTTCCTTTGGCGGCATGCATGCCATCGGCCGCCTGCAGCCCGGGCTGACGCCGGCCGTGTTCGAACAACGGCTGCAACAGCACTTTGCCGATCACCCCGGGCTGGCGCCGCTGGTCCAGTTCTTTTCCCTGGAGTTGCGCTCGCGCAGCCTGCGCGACCACTGGACCGCCGGCAAGCGCGCCCCGCTGACCCTCCTTGCCGTGGCCATCCTGGCTGTCTTGCTGACCACCCTGCTCAACCTGGCCGGGCTGTGGATGAGCCGGTTGCTGGCGCGCGGTCATGTCCAGGCCATCCAGAGCGCACTGGGTGCCGGACAGTGGCAGTCGCTGAAAAACCTGGCTGCCGAGTATCTGATTGTCGCCGCGCTGGCCATGGGGTTGGCGCTGATGCTGAGCGTACCGTCGCTGCACTGGCTCAAGACCCTGGGTGTCATTGATGACAGCGTGCCAGTGAGCGTCGCCTTCGGCCCGGCCACCGTGATGATGGCCATCGCCGTGGCCGCGCTGGCCGGCTTGCCGATTCTGCTCGCCGGCTGGTGGCAGACCCAGCGCCGGCAAACATCACCAGCGGCCTTGCTTGGCGCCGGTGGCGTGACTGCGCGCCAGGCACCGGCGCGAGTCAGACGCGCCTTGATCGTGGTCCAGTTCGCTGTCGCCATGGCTCTACTGGTCTGCGTTGGCCTGCTGCTTCGAAGCTGGCACGGTCTGCTCAATGAAGACCTGGGCTTTCAGCCGCAATCGCTGCTGGTGGTCAGCCTGGCCCACGACCCGGACCGCCCCGAGACCGCCGCAGCCGAGGCCCTGGAGCAGCTAGCCGCCCTGCCCGGCGTCCAGTCGGTCAGCCACGCCACCGCCGTGCCCTTCGGCCGGGTGGAAAGCGCGTCGAATTACGAACTTCCTGACGCGGAAGGATTCGCGGCACGCGACCGGTTGGTGGGGCCAGACTACTTCAAGACCCTGGGCATCACCCTGTCTGCGGGCCGCAGCTTCGACCCCGATGCGTCGGGCCCGGACCATGCCGGGGTCGTGATCGATGAAGTCCTGGCCCATCGTTACTGGCCTGACGGCAACGCGGTCGGCCAGCAACTGATCGCGCCCAGACCAGGCGAGCGCATCAGCCACGAGATCATCGGTGTGGCAGGAACGGTGCGGCACATGAATCTCGACGAAGAACCGTCGATGGGCACCGTCTATCGCTTTCTGCCGCAGCCAGGATCCGTCACCCAGTTGGTCGCATCCACCAGCGTCCCGCCGGAGAGCCTGATCGGCCCCGTTCGCCAGAGCTTGACTGCCAGCCTGGGCGAGTCCACAGCCCAGGGCACGTCCATTGCCACCATGGACAGCCTGATCCGCCGCAGCGTAAGCGATCGCCAACCGCAGATCGTGCTGTTGTCGGTGTTCGCCGCCCTCGCCCTGCTGCTCAGCGCCACCGGCCTGTACGCGGTGATGAGCTACTCGGTCCGCTCCCGAACCACGGAGCTGGGGCTGCGCATGGCCCTGGGTGCCGATGGTGCCGAAGTCCGTCGCCTGATGCTGGCCGACTCGATCTGGCTGTTGCTGTTCGGCCTGGGTCTGGGCGGCGTGCTGGCGCTGGTCGGGGCCAGGCTGATTGCCTCGCAGCTCCACGGCATTGGCAGCACCGATCCGCTGAGCTGGACCGCGGCAACGCTGACCCTCGCCCTGGTGCTGATCCTGGCCGGCTGGTGGCCGGCCCGACGGGCGGCTGGCTTGTCACCCATGAATGCCTTGTACGGAGGACAGAAATAATGGATAACGTCAATCAAGCGACCCTGCCATCCACCCGCCTCCGCGACGACGGCGGGCGGTTGGGGCTGATCTGGCGCCTTGCCCTGGGAACGCTGACGGTGGTGCTGGGCCTGTTTCTGGCGTCCCTTGCCGGAGAACTGGCTGCGCGCTGGCATGGCGAGCTGCCCTGGCTGGCCAGGCAGTTCGTCCAGGCCGTGGTCATGGTTGCCGTCGTACTGCCGCTGATCTGCTGGCTGAGACTCAGGCTCGACCGACGCTCACTGGCCGGTATCGGCCTGGCCGAACCGAAACGTGCGCTGCGCTTTTTCCTGCTCGGCTTGAGCATTCCGGCAGCCATTCTTCTCCTGCCGCTGCCGATCATTGTGCTGGGCGGATGGGCCAGCGTCACGGTCAATAGCTCGGCGCCGCTG
>REEQ01000060.1 GCA_007695005.1 Wenzhouxiangellaceae bacterium
ATCACGGCCTCGCCGATCTCCCGCTCCTTCGGGTTCAGTGCTTTTCTTCCGGTCTCCGGCGACTCCATCTGCTCCCGGGTCCAGAGATCACGGGAGTTGGCCATGGACATCAGCTCGTCGGCAGTTGTCTCGACCAGAACCCTGTCGTAGGGTCTGAGCACCTGGGTCGCGAGCTCGTCGCGCAGCGGGTAACCCTGACGAAGAATCTGCAAAATCTGGCTGGGCACCGACCGACCCAGGCGGGTTTCGCCCAGGCGCCGACCATCATAATCAGAATCAGCCGACACCTGCAGCTCGGCCAGGAAGCGACGGTCCCGCAGCGCCTGTTTCAACTCGCCCGAATCATCACTGATATCCGGCAACAGCCAGCGCCCGGCCGTCAGCAGAAAGAGAATGCCAACGCCGGCCATGATCAGCCCCGCGGCGGTGATCTCGAAAATGCCAAACGGCGCCAGCCCCAGGTCCTGGGCGACACCATCGACCAGGAGATTGGTCGAGGTTCCGATCAGAGTGCAGGTGCCGCCGAGGATCGATGCGTAGGACAGTGGAATGAGTAACTTGCTGCCGCTGATCCGTGACTGGCGCGCCACGGCCAACAGAATCGGGGTCATGATCACGACCACCGGCGTGTTATTCATGAACGCACTCAAGCCCATTACGCAAACCATGGTGACCAACATGGTCCGGAGCCAGCTGGCACCGCTGAGGCGGCCAACGACCCGACCCATGGTGTCGATGACGCCGGTTTTCTCCAGCGCCGCAGAGATGATGAACATGGCACCAATCGTGATCGGCGCATGATTGCTGAACGACCCCAGCAGCTCGGCAGGGCTGAGAATGCCGGCTACCAGCAGCGCGGCAACGCCAATCATGGCGGTCACGTCCGGTGGAAAACGCTCGCGAATGAAACTCAAGAAAACAAGTGCCAGAACAATCAGAACGATGACAACCTGCAGGCTCATAAGCGTCAAGCTTGTGCAATCAGGCTGGCTAGTGTAGCGTCTGAATGTCCGTCTCCGCCAGCCCACACGACTGTAGGCGGCGTCTCTCATGCGCGCCTGGACACATACGCAAATTGACCAAATTCTGGCCTTTTTTGGATCTGATGAAGAGCATGCCGTCATTGATGTGGATCTGGCCGCTGTGACCGCGCCGAAGCGAGAACCCGGAGCAGCGCTGATCACCACACTCGGGCTGGCCGCCAGCCTGCTGCTTGTCGCCGGCGCCAGCGTGGCCGGGCAGGCGCGCATCGTGACCCTGGCCCCGCACCTGACTGAACTGGCCTACAGCGCAGGTTTAGGCGACAAGCTGGTCGGCGTGGTCGAATACAGCGACTATCCGCCGGAAGCGGCCGCACTGCCCAGCATCGGCAATGCCTTTCGCTTCGACATGGAAACCATCATGGTGCTCGGCGCCACCCGGGCCCTGGCCTGGGACGGTGGCACACCGCAAGCCGTTGGCCTACAACTCGAAGCGCTGGGCGTTGAGGTGACCTGGATTCGAACCCGAAGCCTGGATGACATCGTCGCCGCCCTGCTCGAGCTGGCCGATCTGGCCAGCGACTCAGCCCGCGGACAGGCTGCTGCCAGAAGCCTTGAAAAGGCGCTGACCGAGCGCCGCGAAGCTGGTATGGAGCCCCGCGGCAGCGCCTTTTACCAGGTATCAGCCCGCCCCCTCTACACCCTGGGCAGCCGCCATGTGATCAACGAAGTACTGGCCCTGTGCGGGCTGGAAAACCTGTTTGCCGATCTGGATATCGAAGCCGCCGTGGTCGACCTGGAAGCCGTACTCGCCCGCCAGCCCGACTGGATCATCGTCAGCGAAGAATCCAGCGCGGGTTCAATGTCGCCAACCTGGAAAGCGCACGGCTTTTCGCCGCGAGACTTGCTTGTGGTGGACCCGACTGTACTGATTCGGCCCACGCCACGCATCATTCAGGGCATTGAGTTGCTATGCGCCATGACTGCACCCGACACGTAACTGTCGACAACCAGGCTTGCCGCCATAAAATCACCGGCCTGAATTTTTTATGCGACACTGGCCGTTCGACCCCAAGTAAGGATCGCCTCGTCGGGCTCAGCGCTTGAGTCAGATCGAGGATGCACAGATGCTGAAAAAATCGATCATGAAGGGTGCCCACCTGGATCCGCTGGATCGGTTCCGGCTTTCACTCTCGACCACTGGCCTGCTGGTAGCCACCCTGTTCTTTGCCACCTCGCTGTCACCCAGCCTGGTGCCGCGACCGTTCATGATGCAGGCGCTGCTGTCGGGCGTTGCCCTGGCGGCGGGCTACGCGGTGGGTGTTTTCCTGCACTGGCTGTGGCATTTCATGGAGCTTCCCGAGCTGCGTGACCGCGTCTTGCTGATATCCAAGATCATTGCCTGGTTGCTGTGCGTCACCGTGGCCATTGCCTTTCTGGTCCGTGCCTCGGCCTGGCAAAACAGCGTGCGCGAGCTGATGAACATGGCGCCAGTGGAAACTGCCAGGCCCTTCTCCGTCGGCCTGGTTGCCGTGCTGGTGTTCGTGTTTCTCCTGGCCATTGCACGCCTGTTTCTGTTCATCAAGCGCAGCGTGGCCAGGCATGTGGATCGGGTCGTCCCGACCCGAATTTCCCTGGTCATCGGTGCCCTGGTCGCGCTGCTGTTGTTCTGGGGCGTGATTTCTGGCGTCCTGGCCCGCTTCGCCCTGAACAGCTTCGATGCCTCGTTCCAGCAGCTTGATCTGCTGATCGAAGACGAACTCGACCCGCCCAGCGACCCCCGCCACTCCGGTTCGGAGGCTTCGCTGCTGGCCTGGGATGACCTCGGCCGTCAGGGCCGCCGCTTTATCGCCGGCACCCCGAGTGGCGAAGAGCTGGCCAGGACCAGCCCCGGCCCGGTGATGGAGCCGATCAGAATCTACGCCGGCCTCAATTCAGGCGAAAGCATCGAGCAGCGAGCCGCCCTGGCGCTGGCGGAAATGGAGCGGGTCGGCGCTTTCGAACGCGACTACC
>REEQ01000120.1 GCA_007695005.1 Wenzhouxiangellaceae bacterium
ACATGCTGGCCCGAACCGCATCGACCAGGTCACCGGTCCCGATGACAACCGCCTCACCGGTCACCAGGTCGGCGGCCACGGCCCGAGCGGGGTCTTCAATTGAAAAACTGCAACAATTCTGTCAGGGAAAGATCGGATCAAGGCCGAGTGCCAACAGGCGATCGGATTCTTTTTGGGCCTTGACCTCAAGTCGCCCAAGCAGGGCGGGGAACTCCGGATGGGCATGCAGCGCGGCCAGGTCGGGACGCCAGGCGATAAAGCGCCAGCCGGTCGGCAAGCCGGCGCTTGCTGCCCGGTTCAGGAGTGCCAGCGCCTGGTCTGCCTGGCCTATTGCCGTAAGGCAAAGCACGCGATCAAGATGCGGGAAACGAGCCAGGTCGGGTCCGCCATCTATGCGGTTGAGCAGCCAGTTGGCGGTCGCTCTGCCCCGTTCCGACTCGCCCGACTCAATCAGGAGATGGGCGTAAGGGCAGATCAGGTTGCGCCAGTAGCCGTCCACCGGCAGTTCACCCAGCGGACCGTCAAGACGTACTTCAGCCTGCGCCAGCAACTCACGTGCGGCGAGTGGATCCTGCTCCTGCATGGCCAGCATGGCCAGGGCCAGCGCGCCGTCGCTGGGGCGCCATTTCCCGGCCTCTTCTGCCAGTACTCGAATCCGGCGAACCTGCTCTGCGCCCGGCTGTGCCGCCTCCAGGTCAGCTACCAGGGACAGCGACGCCGCCCAGCCGGCATTGTCAGGCATGGCGCGAATCCCGGCCAGCACCTCGGTCACTGCCTGGTCCTGTCCAAGATCAATCAGTGCGCGCAGCATTCCTTCGTGAGCCAGCGGCGTCAAGTAGCGATTCAACTCCAGGGTTTTCCGGTAACTGGCGATGGCCTCGACCGGGCGACCCGCTGACAGATACAGCTCGGCCAGCACGAAATGCGCCGGGGCCAGCTCCGGTTCCAGGGCGAGCACTGCGCGCAGTTCATCCCTGGCCTGATCACCTCGCCCGGCCCGCATGTCGGTCCAGGCAAGGTGGACGCGCAGCAGGGTTGAATCAGGATTCAGCCGGGCCCCCTGGCGCCACAGCTCGACCGCCTCGAAAGGTCGGTGGAGGCCGGGTTCTTCCAGCAACAGAAAGCCATAGTGCAAATGGGCCGAGGCGGAACCCGGGTCCAGTCGCAAGGCAGTGCGATAGGCTGCCTCTGCGGCTTCGGGATTGTTCTGCAGAACGTTCAACAGGCCCTGCGCGACCCAGGCCGCGGCGGATTCCGGTTCCATGGCCAATGCACGGTCAACCAGGTCCCCGGCCATGCGCTCGACCACCGAGCGGTCGAGCAGTCGGTAGCGCGCCTGCAATAGTCGGACTTCGGCCAGGCCTGCCAGACTGGCAACATGGTCGGGCGCAAAGCCCAGCGCCGCCCCGAAAGATTCGGCGGCCTGGTTCAGCCCAGTGGCGCTGTGCCGTTGCATCAGCAGGCGAGCCTGCTGGTAGTGCGTTTCGGCCGCCACTTGCCCATGTTCCGGAGGGCCGACCCGGTTCAGCGCCAGCAGCAAAGCCACCAGGATGAACATGCCACCCAACACCCCCAGCAAGCGTCTGAGCGCAGTCCGCTGCAGCGACCTGGTTGGCGGTGTCCCGACAGCAGCCAGCAATCGGTAGCCCTGGCCGCGCACGGCGGTAAAGTAGCGCGGCTGACTACTGTCATCGCCCAGCGCTTCACGCAGCAACTTGGCGCGCTGATTGATGGTTTCCGGGCTCACCGGGCGACCGCCCCATGCCCGCTCGGACAGCTGGTCCGGCGTGGCAATGTCCGGTGCCGCCTGCACCAGCGCCATCAAGAAGTCAAAGCTGCGCCCGGTCACGGCCAGCTCATGATCCCCACGAAAGACCTGGCGTCGCCCCGGCCAGATAGTGAGGTCGCCTACCTGAAGACGATCAGCCGAACCCGTTTGCGAGCTCACCTCGCCTGCTTCAGCAGTTCTTTGGCCTTTCTTCATGCAGCTTTCCGCCTGGCTTCATGCAAGCCCCCCGCCTGGATTCTAGCGTGTCACCAGGTCTGCGGCCAAACGCCAGGAGACACATGCCGCAGGCCGAAAATCCGATTCCGAACGACACAGGAGAACTGATATGAAAACCTGCACTTTTATTCTGGTGGTCGTATTGACCGCCATTTCCCTCGACGCCCGGGGCCAGGCCGAGCAGGGCAAAACCATCCAGGTCCGCTGCGCGGACTCCTATCTGGCAAGATTGCTGGGCGCTTCCCCCGATCCGCTGAACCAGGCTCTGCGCATGGCCAGACCAGGCGACACGCTGCTGATTTCCGGGACCTGCCGTGAGTCGATCACGATTACCAGCGGTCCGCTGACGCTGCGCAGTCAGAAAGGCGGGGCGATATCCGGGTCCCGATTCGATCCGGGGCAACGTGAATTCAACGGACTGGTCACCATCGATGGCGCCCGGGGCGTAACGATCGACGGGCTCGAGATTCGCGACAGCCAGGCTGAGGGCGTGCTGCTGATCAACGGTGCCGGCGCCAGCATTGAAAACGCCGTCGTCCGGGGCAATCGAACCGGCATTCGCTTATCGCAGTCCACCCTGGCCATCGCCGACAGTGAAGTTCGCGATCAAGCCGGATCAGGCATCATGGCCATCAGCGGCTCCAGCCTGGTCATGACCGGCAATATCGACATCCACAACAATCTCGGTGCCGGGCTGTTTCTGGAGGGGAACGTCATCGCCGAGCTGCGCGGCGCGCGGGTTCACGTCGATGACAATGTCCTGGGGGTAATCATCAGCCTCCATTCGACCCTGGCGGTGCTGGAGCTTGAAACTTCGGTCGGGAGCATGCTGACCGCGCGCAACAACGCCGCAATCGGGATCCAGCTCGGCCAGGGCGTTCTGATGGTCGCCGGCGAAGGTCGCCCTGTGGCAAGCTCGTTGATCGACAGCTCGAACAATGGCGGGCCCGGCCTGGTCGCGGTGGCCGGCAGCCAGGTGCTGAGCCCCTTCGGTGCCGCAAGGTTCGTTTTCGACAACAACCCGGTTGGGATGGTACTGATGACCAATTCCTCGACCGAGATTCGCGGCGGATTGCAGGTCCAGGACAACGCCGGCCCCGGCATCGTGGCCAGCGGTGCCGGAGTGATCATGCTGCGCTCGGTCCCCGACCCGGATCACCCGGTGCCGTCGGATCAGCCCAGCCCGTCGACGATCGGCAACAATGCCGGGCCGGCCGTGATCGCCGATTTCGGCACTCGCCTCGACATCCGCGCCGTGGAGGTGTCCGGACCCGTGATCTGCGACCCCACCGTAATCAGCACTTCGGGCATCTGCCAGTAGTCAACACGCCAGCTCCCGGCCGGCGTTCGTCGGCCGGGAGCTGCGTTTCACGCATCGCCGGAGTCCCGGAAAACACTCCTGTAGCAAGCTGGCACTCATTTGTACCCGGATCCCGCAAACCCTGATTGCCCGAAGAGTACTGAGCATGCAGGTCCGGGCAGGAGGCTTTCTGTGTGCAGAAAACTGGCAGCAGCTGCACATGGCTTTGTGCTGTGGCTCAAACGGGGTTTTGGCTGTCTGGAGTTGCGAGATTCGGATAGGCCCTTACACTAGCGCCATGACTATCAGACCCGACTCGATTCGCCAGCGGCCCCTGCCCTATGCTGACTGTCTTCAGCAGCGCTCGCCAGCTGACATCGAGCTGGTGGTGATTCATGCCACCGAGCTGCCGGACCTGGCCATGGCGCGTGATTATGGCAAACGGATTCATTACCCGGACTCAGGCACGGGCAACAGCGGACACTTTTACATTGACCGGGATGGTTCGATCGAGCAGTGGGTGGCCGTGGATCGTGTCGCCCACCATGTCGCCGGCCATAACGCCAACTCTCTAGGCATTGAACTGGTCAACCTCGGTCGCTACCCGCACTGGCTGGACAGCAGGCATCAGCACTGGCAGGAACAGCTTACCGAGGCTCAGATCGAGGCCCTGATCGGCTTGTTACGGAGACTTCAGGCCAAGCTTCCGAAGTTGCGCTGCATTGCCGGGCATGATGAGCTTGATCAGCGCGAGGTCAAAGCCAGCGATGACCCTGACCTCAGGGTGAGACGGAAGCTCGACCCAGGTCCGGGATTTCCATGGTCGCGGGTAGTCGAGGGTAGCGGCTTGGCGCGATTACGGAACTGTTGAAGTCCCTCTTCCCTCCTACCCATCTCCCCGCTTCGCTCCAGCCCGCAAGGCAGCCGAGACAATTTCCTCCACATCAGGACTGAGCCGCTTGCGACCGGCCAGGGCTTCGAGCTGTGCGCGCATCAGGCCGGCTCGATTTTCGTCGTAGGCGTGCCAGCGGTTGAAGGCCGTGGCCAGGCGCGCGGCAACTTGCGGGTTGAGCTGGTCGAGTTCACCAACGGCCTCACCCAGCAAGCGATAGCCGGCGCCATCGGGGCGGTGGAAAGCCAGCGGATTGTGCATCGCGAAGCTGCCGAGTAGCGCCCGGACCTTGTTCGGATTCCTGAGACTGAAAGTCGCGTGCTGGAGCAGTGCTGTGACTCGATCTACCGTTGCCAGCGCTGGAATCGTGGCCTGAACCGCGAACCACTTGTCCATGACCAGAGGGTCGGCAGCATACTGGTGCTCGAACTTTGCCAGGGCCTTGTCGGCATGCCGGTGCCCATGGTGAACCAGGCAGCGCATGGCGGCCAGGCGGTCGGTCATGTTGTCGGCCTGCTCGTACTGCGCCACGGCAAGCTCGAAACCCGCGGACTGGGCACTGGCGCAGAGCAGACCCAGACTTGCGTTCTTGAGTCGTCGCCTGGCGGTGGCAGGACCATCGCTGGACCAGCCGCCCGAAGGCTGACAGCGCCCATTGACCGCCAGCAGTTCGGTACACAGGCTCTCGCCAACATGCTTGAGCAGACTCTGGCGGGCACGGTGAATCGCCTCGACCATGACCGGCTTGCGTTGCTGCGCCAGCTCATCCTCACTCGGCAAGCTCATCAATTCCGCCACCAGCGCTGGATCCAGGCCGGTATCGCCGAGACTGGCCTGCCAGGCCTCTATCAGAAGCTCTATGGTCTCCGGCGGGCGACCACCACCATCGATCATGTGGTCAAGGATTTTCTCGGCTAGACGGCGCGCGGCGCGCCAGCGATTGAATGGGTCCGTGTCATGGCCGGCCAGGCGCGCCAGCTCATCAGCGCTCCAGTCGCACTCCAGTGCGACCGGCGCCGAGAAGTCTCGCAGCAGCGAAGGCAAGGCATCTTCTGGCAAGTCGCGGAAACGGTACTCGGCAGACTCGCGCGTCAGCACCAGCAAACGGGTCTCGGGGCCAGGCTGTGTCTCCCGCGCCAGGGTCACCGGCAAGGGCTTATTGTCACGACCGAGAAAGCCGATCTTGACCGGGATCAGCAGCGGCCCGAGCTCGCTGTTGTCGGCATGCTCAGGCAATGACTGTTGGAAGCGCAGCACGGTTTCCTGACGCTCACGATCATAGTCGCGCGTGACGCTCAGCAATGGGGTGCCGACCTGACGATACCAGCGCTCGAACTGGCGCAGGTCGCGATTGTTGGCATCAGCCATGGCAGCCAGGAAGTCATCGCAGGTAACTGCCTGGCCGTCATGGCGCTGAAAGTAGAGATCCAGTCCACGCCGGAATCCAGCCTGGCCAAGCAGGGTCTGGTACATCCGCACCACCTCGGCCCCTTTTTCATAGACAGTGGCGGTATAGAAGTTGTTGATCTCCATGTAACGTTCGGGACGAATCGAGTGCGCCATGGGACCGGCATCTTCCGGGAATTGCCGCGCCATCAGACTGGCGACATCGTCGATGCGCTTGACCGCACGCGACCGCAGATCCGAGGTGAACTCCTGGTCGCGAAAAACAGTGAGACCTTCCTTCAGGGTCAGCTGAAACCAGTCACGACAGGTAACCCGGTTGCCGGTCCAGTTGTGAAAGTACTCATGACCGATAACCGCCTCAACCGCTTCGAAGTCCGCATCGGTAGCGGTGTCCCGGTCGGCCAGCACGTACCGGGCATTGAAAATGTTCAGGGATTTGTTTTCCATCGCTCCCATGTTGAAGTCATGGGTGGCGATGATGTGGTAGACGTCGAGATCGTATTCCAGCCCATAGCGCTGCTCGTCCCAGGCCATGGCTTTCTTGAGGCTGGCCATGGCATGGTCCAGACGCCCCAGGTTTTCGGGTTCGGAGTAGATCTCCAGGCGCACCTGGCGGCCGCTGACCGTGCGATAGCTATCGCTGATCGCCTTCAGGCGGCCGGCGACAATGGCAAACAGGTAGCTCGGCTTCGGGAACGGATCCGACCAGACCGCGAAGTGACGCCCGTCGTCCAGCAATCCGGACTCAACCCGGTTACCGTTCGACAGCAGCAGTGGAAAGTGCTCCCTGTCTGCCTCCAGGCGAACCCGATAGGTGCTCATCACATCCGGTCGATCGGGAAACCAGGTAATCTTGCGAAAGCCTTCCGCTTCACACTGGGTCAGCAGGGAGTCACCGGCAAGATACAGGCCCTCAAGCGCCGTATTGCGGCTGGGCTGGATCGCCACCCGGGTCGTGATCCGGGCCTGATCCGGGAACTGGCCAATGACCAGGCAGTCTGCGTCGAAACGCAGCTGGCGCGCCGGCACGGACTGGCCATCGATGGCAACATCCAGTGTTTTCAGATCGACGCCCTCCAGTCGCAGCGGCGCCTGGGGCTGCGCTGAGTCGGGATTGCGCCGGATGTCGAGATGGGCCGTTACCTCGGTTCGCTCGGGACCCAGATCGAAAACGAGATCGACGTGATCGACCAGCCAGGCTGGCGCCCGGTAGTCCTTGCGCAAAGTCGGACGCTGCCCTTGATCGGCCCTGGCCGCCATGAGGTCTCCTCTGGAATTCACTGTGATGGAAGTTTCGAGCCTTTATTATAGAAAGCGTTCCGCAAGGTACCGAGAATACCTGTATGCCCACCCATCACCTCTGGATACTGCGTCACGCCCGAGCCGAACCGGCTGGCTTCGGCATGAGGGATCAGGACCGCCCACTCGCCGCCGCCGGGCGTCAGGCCTGCGCCCACATCAACAGCTGGCTGCAACAATCCCGTCCGCGTCACTTGCCGCAGCAAGTACTGGTTTCACCGGCGCTGCGCACGGTCCAGACCGCACGCCTTGCCCTCGCCGGGCTGGGCCTGGATTGCGTGACTGAGCCCAGACTATGGGAGGCCAGCGCAGGTGAGCTGCAGGCACTGCTGGGCGATCCACTCGCCCGGCATCGGGACTTGATGGTAGTTGCCCATAACCCGGGCCTGGAAGGACTTGCGCGTCTGCTCGGGGCGCGCTTGCCGTCGACCGGGCTCAGTCCGGGTACGCTGGTGATCCTGCAGCTGGCGCTGCCGCTGCAGCCGGGGCAAACGGAGACGCTTCAGGTACTGCCGGCCAGAGAGTCCATGTAAACCCGGGCCAGGGCTTCCAGGCCGGCTTGATCATCGGCATCGAATCGTGACGGGATCGGACTGTCGATATCCAGCACGCCAATGACATGCTCGTCCATGATCAGCGGAACGACGATTTCCGAGCGCGAAGCCGGATCGCAGGCGATGTGGCCCTCGAAAGCATGAACATCAGCGACACGCTGGGTTCGACGAGTGGCGGCAGCGGTGCCGCAGACCCCCTTGCCCATGGCGATGCGCACGCAGGCCGGCTGCCCCTGGAAGGGGCCAACCACCAGCTCGCCGCCTTCAAGAAAGTAAAAGCCTGCCCAGTTGATGTCGGCCAGATTGTTGAAGATTAGCGCTGCGAGATTGGCCGCATTGGCCACCCGATGGCTCTCGTCGGCCAGCAGGCCGCGTGCCTGTTGAACCAGGTCCTGGTAATCGGGGCTGAGTCGAATCATCTGCTTACCTGTAAGCTGCTTGCCTGAAGCGCATGGAGCTTACACGATTGGAAGGCACCGGATCGAGACTTGATGGTCGACTCGGCAAATCAGGCATCAGTCGCCAACGCTGCCTGGTCGTCCTTATGCTGGTAAACCAACAGTCGATTGTTCGCCGGCATGATCAGATCGCCCTGTCGAAAAAAGTCGAACCGGCCGGCAAGCTCGTCCAGCAGGCACGTATCGCGCACGCCCATGGCAGAATCACGGGCCCGAAGGGAGCGATCAAAAAGCTCGTTGCTGGGCGCGCTGTGGATACCGTTGTCCATGAAGGGCCCGTAGCAGAGCAAGCGACCACCGGCATCCAGCACACGGCTGGCGCCTTCGAACAATCGAGGCGCCAGCGAAAACGGCATGATGTGCAGGGTGTTGGCTGTATAGACTGCATCGAAGCGACTTTGTGGCCATGGGCCGGTGGCCACATTCAGAGCCAGCGGCGGCGGCAGTCTGCCGCCACCTTCACGTTCAAGGCTTGCGGCCAGCTGCGCCAGGCTCTCTGGCAGCTCGCTGGTCTGCCAGCTCAGGCCGGGCATGGCGGATAGGAAATGGATGGCGTGCTGACCGGTGCCAGCGCCGATCTCGAGTACCCGGGCATTGGCCTTCAGCAAGTGGCGCAACGCCCGAGCGATGGGCTCCTTGTTGCGCTCAGCGGCGGGCGAAAAAGGCAGTTCGCTCATGCACCCATCCCGGTAGCGGCTGCCAGCCGACCGCGCAGGGCGATGAAGTCGCGCTGCAGGGGAGCTCGATGACGATGCCGTCCCTCGTCGACCAGGCATTGCCCGCCCACCCATACCTGATTCAGCATGCCAGGCTGTTCAGCCATGATCCAGGTATCGAGCATGGCAGCAGGACCCAGACCCGCCAGCAGCGGATGAGATGGCTCTAGCACGACCAGGTCGGCCCGATGACCCGGCGCCAAGCTGCCGCAGGGCTGGTCAAGCGCCCGGGCTCCGGCAGCCGCAGTCTGCGCCCACAAGGCCGAACCGATGTGCCCACCCTGCGGCCCGATCAGGACATTGCGTCCGTGGCGGCGCAGCCGCTGGGTCCACTCCAGCAGCCTGAGCTCGCCGGCGGCGGAGGTGTGCAGATTACTGTCCGAGCCGATGGCAAAACGGCCGCCGGCGCTCAACCACTCGGCAGCCGGAAACAGACCGTCACCGAGATCGGCCTCGGTCGTCGGACACAGCCCGATGACGACATCAGCCTCCGCCGCGATCGCCAGCTCTTGCTCATCGGCATGGGTGCCATGGATCAGGCACCAGCGCTGATCAAGCCGAACGTGCTCAGCCAGCAACTGGATCGGGCGGCGTCCATGGGCTGTCAGGCAGGCCTGCACTTCGGCCGGCTGTTCGGAGATATGGATATGGACCGGCCGTCCCGGCAGCCGCGTCAACAGCTCGGCAAGCTCGCTCACATCCACCGCTCGCAGTGAATGCGGGGCCAGCCCAATCCGCAGCAAGGAACCCGGTTCGACCTGCGCCTCAAGGCGCTCGATCAGGGCCTGAAAGGCCGCCGCATCAAGGATGAAACCCTGCTGGGCCGGCGTTGGCGCCTGCCTGCCGAAGCCTGCATAGCGATACCATACTGGCAACAGGGTGAGGGCGCAGCCGGCCAGCTCCGCTGCCCGGATCAGGGCCGCGCTGCTGGCCTCCGGGGCCTGGCCGGCCAGGCGATGCGGATAATGAAACTCACCCTGGGTGGTATAGCCACCCTCGAGCAGCTCCATGTAAAGCCAGGTTGCCAGCAACGTTAGTTCTTCCGGTCTGAGCAGGCCGATCGCTGCGTACATCTGCTCACGCCAGGACCAGAAACTGTCTTCTCCCTGTGACCGCCGACCGCTTAGTCCTGCCATCAGACGCTGGTGAGCATGGGAGTGCACATTGACCATCCCGGGCAGCACTGGCCCGGGCAATCGCCGGGCACGCTCATCACCGCCTGTGCCCATGGCCGCGATATGGCCATGCTCATCGAGCTGCAGCAAGACATCGGGCTGCCATCCGTTCGGGCCCAGCAGCCAGGGGCAATGCAGCAGCTTGTTCATCACCGGGGTCTCCATCTGGCAAGCCGAATGGTCAGCTGCTGCAACCAGCCAATCAAGGGCTTTGCCCTGGCCAGGGAAAAGGCCCGCGGATCATCCTCATCCATGTAGCAGGACTGACTGATTTCCAGCTGCAGGGCATGAATGTCCTGGTCAGGACGACCGTAATGACGGGTAATGAAACCACCCTTGAAACGGCCGTTGATGATCCAGCTGAACTGGTGCTGCCCTGCCAGCAAATGCCTGACTGCCTGCTCGATATCAGCCCCACAGCTGGCTCCATCGAAGGTGCCGAGATTCAGGTCGGGAAGATGGCCGTCAAACAGCCGCGGGACTCGACTGGCGATGGAGTGCATGTCGAGCAGAACGGCGAAGCCGTGACGGGCGCGCATGGCCTGCAAGGTTTGCAGCAGTCGTTCATGATAAGGCCGCCAGTGTTGGCGTCGGCGCTCCAACTCGCTCTCATCAGGCGCTTCGCCGGCGGGGTAGAGCGGTTCACCAGCAAAGGTTTCGGTGGGTACCAGCCCGGTGCCAGTGCCGGCGTACAGCGGCGCGTCGTCGGCCGGGCGATTCAGATCGACGACATAGCGGGACAGCTCGGCAACAAGCAGACCGGCAGCTGCCGGTCGGGCCTCCTCGGCAAGACGGTCCACGTGCCAGTCGGTATCGGGCAGGTCTGACCAGACCGTGCCGGCATTGCCAGCCAGCTCGCCCAGGGCAAGACCGGCATGAGGCACGCTGATCATCAGCGTGCCCTGAGGCTCGATGTATCGAAAACTCATGGCTCAGAAACTGCGAAACCCGGCTGTGCCGGGTTTCGCATCGCATTGCAAGGCGTCGGTGCTCAGTTGAACACGACCTGACAGGTCCGGTTCGACCCGGCCGCGATCGACACCTGTGCGAAACGCGGGTCAGCCAACACCTGGCAGTCACCGATCCAGTCGGGCGAGGTGCCGGTCGGCGCGCGCAGCAGCACGTCGGTTCCAGCACTGAAGTCAGACTGGCAGTTAGAGCCGGAGCCGCTCGCATCGCAGGAAATGCCGGTCGGAATACTCTCGATCAGCGAGCTGCTGCCCGGTGCCCGGTTGTCCTCGATGGCGACGCTCAAGCGACCGGTCTCGGTTTCTTCATCCGGCAATGGCGGGCAGAACGGCGTCGGCGAGGTCGGGAAAGTGCGCGCATCGTTGCCTATCGCCGTAAAGAAGCCGACCGGCTCACCCGTTGGCGTGGTGAATTCGCACTGGCCCACACGTGGCCAACCGTCCAGGCTTCCATCACCGCAGGCAGTCATCCCGAGAAGCACCGTTGCGGTGGTCTGACCGTTCGAATTGGTAACTCCCGGCGGAACTTCCAAGACCAACTCCCCATCTCCACCATCGCACTCGCCAACCAAATTGACCCCCTGAATCGGCGCCCCTGACCCTGAGATCAGCGTCAGTGTAACTGTGATTGGAGCCAGGTTCAGGCTGGCATCGACTGCGCGCGAAGGCTGGACCAGCAACGCAGCGGCGCCGGGCGGAATGATACTGACCTCGGCTTCTGCCTCACGGAAATTGAACCTGATCAGCGATTCATCATCATCAGGCACCATCCCGCTCGTTGTCACCTGGGTCGTTACGCAGCCAAGACCGTCGGTTCCGGTAGCGCTTCCGGTGGTAGTAACCATGGGAACGCCATCAAGTTGGCCATTGGCATTTCCCTCCACAACCGCACCCGTAATGAACGCACCCTCGATCGGAGACCCCAGCCCGTCGGTAAGGCACAACCGAACTGGCGTAGTAGCGTTGGCCGGAATAGCAGATGGGGCTGCGGTTAATAACAATGGGGCAACGCCTGGGAACAAGGTTGCGCCCACATCGGCAACACTTTTGTTGCCGCTGGTCGCCACTCGAGTACCTTGCGACCAAAGCACCAATGGACGACCAAGGGCGTTTATCGGATAGGTGAGCCGCACGGAACCACGGCCAGCCTCGTCCAGCGTGACGCTCTGATCTACAGTGCCTACGCGCGATCGACCAATCACCCACGGGATAACATATCCATCATCAACGATTGAGCCGGTCTGATTGTTCGGGTTCCAAGGCTGAGTAACCCGCACAGTCCGGTTGTCAATGACGCTTTCGACAAAGCGCACAGCCTCATGCTCGCGATTACCAGGCACAGACTTGCCAAACAGGGCGACCGTATCGCCGGGCTCTACCGCCTCATCCGGTCGGAGAGGATCATCAAGAAAGCCTTCCGCAGGATCCCAAACACTAAACAGCGTCCCGCCCTCTTCCGGGTTTCCATCAGTCCCTGACAGCACAAAAAAACGAGGGGGAGCGGCGCTCAGCGGATCGTCAACCTTCCCAAAGTTTACCAACGTGCCCGGCAACACCGGATTACCCACCCTGTCTGTACCCTGAACGGTTACGGTCAGTGAATACGTACCGTCTGGGTCTGAAGGAACCAGCGCACCTGTTAACGGGTCAAGTTCGGCGCTGAAGGAAGTTTCAATACCAGAGGTCGTACGATTCACCAGAATCGCATTCAGAATCGGGCTGACGAGAGTCAGGGAGAATAGCTGGCCGTCTCCGACTTCGATCGTCTTTTCTGCCTGGACCGAGTCAATAATGCCGTTATCCACGTTGTTATCAGCGCGATCAACCCGCGCAATTACGCGGTGAGGGCCGGTCTCGGTGCCGCTGTTGAGGCTGAAGTTGGCAATGCCGTTGACCGTTCTAACACTGATCTCAGTGCCATGAACGGGGCCTTGCGCGCCCGTGCCAACCAAGCGAGCGCCGCTGCCAGACGGCGCTTCAAGAGTGAGGCTGACATTGTTCCAGTTGCTACCGTCCGATGTAGGATCTGGCACCGGATTACCGGCGCTGTCTCGAACAACCAGTTGCATATCCTTGCTTGTCCGCGCCCCACCATGATCCTTAATATAGATTGGACCTGGGCTAACACTCAAGTCAAGCCGGGAGGGCAGAAAATCGGCGCCTCCATCGATCATCTCGATCACGAACTTGTTGGAGAACCGCTCTCCCGAGTCTGCATCGACAGCAAGCACACTTACTGTCAAAGGTCCCGGCTGATCAAAACTATGCACGAAGACAGTAGCGACCCCGGCGGTCATATTGACCGGCCCACTACCAAGCAGCACTTCAAACTCATTGACGTCATCGGTAGATGGGTCATCAAGGGTAGAAAACGCCCCTCTGAATACAGGTGACACAGCGACGCCGATCTCACCCTCGGCAACTGAGCCGATTTGCCCATCCGGGCCGGTGTATTCGACGGTCAACTCGGCAATAAATGGAGAGCCGAGAAATATAGGAACACCCTGAGTATTTGTTGGGAGTGAAGTACGACCAGAAATTTTCAAACGCGAGTCATCCTGTTCGTTTGGCAGGATGGTTATGGTCAGCGATGTCCCGGAAATCACATTACCCTGGTCATCTTCGATTGAGGCCGTCAAAACAACGGGGCCAACATTGGCTTGCGAAGTCAACAAGAACCTCGCGGCTCCTGCAGCGACCTCGGTTGTCGCCGATGCTCCCGCAGCAAGCGGATTCTCGATCGGGGAAACCAATGCTCTCGAGCTGTTGTCGACACCCAGCGTTACATCGGTACCGTCAGCCACGGGACTTCCACTTGCCGACAGCACGCGCACGTTGACTTGGGTAGAAAACAGACTGTTAGTCGCTGGCTGAAGCCCGAGCACATTCGCTGGCAGCTCTGACTGGTTCGAAGTGATTTCAACCCGCTGTGGCCCACTGGAATCGGGCGGCAAAACGGTTATTGAGAACGAAGCGGCAAGGGCGGGCCCGCCGGATGGATTGGGAGCGGAGGCATTCACCGAAACCGTCCCAGATTGAGCCGCTGCAGTGAACCAGAATCTCGCGATACCGGCAGATGTCGGCGAAACCGCAGACGATCCAGTTGCATCTGGACTATCAATGGGAGATACCACACCAACGGCTGAATTCCCGCTAGATAGGGTCACGGTGCTTCCATCAGGGACGTTGCCCCCGTTTGCCTGGCGGAACCGGACCTGAATTTCCACGGTATGCGGTCCGTTGGGGTTCGGGGAAAAACCTTGCGGGTTTGCCTGCACTTGGGCCGAAGAGGCCGTTATGGTCAGACTGGCTCTTCCGCCATCTCCACCAATTCCGCCACTGGAGCTCCCCCCTCCACAGGCTGCGAGCATAGCGACCCCCGCCAGCACACCAAATATGCGCATTGCTTTCATTTTCATGGTATCCCGATAAGTCGTTTGATTGTCAATCATGATTTGCGCCCTGACAGGTTCAGTCCAGTACCACGCGATCGTCGAGTATGGACGGCGTGACAAAAATCAGCAGCTCGCGCTTTTGATCGTCCGTGCCTCGCCGGCGGAACAGATGCCCCAACACCGGCACATCGCCCAAAACCGGTACTTTGGAAGTCTGGAAATTACGCTCTTCCTGGAAAATGCCGCCCAAGACGACTGTTTGGCCATTCTCAATAAGCACTTTGGTGGCCATTTCGCGAGTATCAATTGAAGGAACCGACCCACCTCGACCTGTCTGGAAAATTTCACCGACTGTATCTTGCTTGATACTCAGGTCCAACTGAACACGATTATCCGGAGTTATAAGCGGAGTGACTCGCAGCTCCAGCACCGCCTCCTTGAAACTAACAGCGGTGGCGCCCGCGGACGTTGCTTCCTCATACGGAATCTCAACACCCTGCTGGATAAAGGCTTCGGCCTGGTTGGCCGTAATGACGCGCGGCGTGGAAATGACTTCACCGTGGCCTTCGGTCTCCAGGGCGCTGAGCTCCAGATCAAGGAGATAGTCGGCAGCCAAGATACTGAATCCGAGCCGACCGGCCGGGCTAGACACCGGCAAATTCACATTAAGGCGCTCATTAAGAGGCGGCACCAATATTGGGTCTCCGACGCCATCGGGAGCCGTTACCGGCATGCTTGAACCAGTACCCAGTCGACGATTGATCAGCGCGAGGTTGTTCATCCGATCTAGTGCCTCGCTGGAGCTGGAAGTGGAGAAGACATTGCCACGGGAGTCTTCGCGGGCTGCGGTCACCCCAAAGCGCACGCCCAGCTCATGGTTGAAGTCATGCCGGGCGATAACAATACGCGACTCGATCAACACTTGGCGCACTGGCCTGTCCAGCTCAGCGACCAGAGACCGAATTTCATCGATTTGCTCGATGGTATCCGAGATCAAAAGCGTGTTGGTGCGCTGATCCACTGTCACTGACCCCCTCGCCGAAAGTAAACCGGCATCAGTATCCGACGATGCCGCACGAATCAGGGAGGCCAGCTCGCCCGCGTTGGCATAGCTGACCGGAATCATGGCAGTGCGAAGCGGTTCCAGGGTCTGGCGCTCGGCGCGCGCGCGCAGGATCTGCTGCTCACGCTGGGCGATCTCGCTGGCCGGCGCGATCCAGATCACGTTGCCGGAGCGGCGCATATCCAGATTCTTGGTCTCCAGGATGA